>JADYYY010000010.1:0-300000 GCA_020853395.1 Acidobacteriota bacterium | reverse complement strand
GAGCCCCGCGAGTCGCCACCCGGCGGTTGGACCGAGGAGCAGCAGGCCCGCGGCAGCGGTCAGGATGGCGATGAGTCCCAGGACCGGGATCGCGGCGCTGGCCAGCGTGCGCACCGTGCGCGGCGCCCTCAGGCTCACCCGAACGTTGTCGCGCCCCCGCCAGACCTCGCCGTAGAAGACCTGGCGCAGCGTCGCCGGATCGCCGTAGTGCACGTTGCCGAGCCGCGGGTCCGAGACCAGACCGTATCCACGCGCGCGCAGCTTTCGGCACAGGTCGACGTCCTCGCAGGTCTCGAGCGTCGCGTCGAAGCCGCCAACCTCTTCGAACGCACGGCGGCGGACGGCCATGTTGCCGCTGCCGAGCCATTCGACCGGCTCGGCCGTTGCTCGTGGGTGTCGCCGGAGCCGATCGTACAGGCGTTGGACCCACGTGGCGCGCGCCGGCGGACGGCATGGCGCGCCGGCGCCGCCACGGGCCGCGGGAAGCAAGAGCTCGATCGCCGCCGCGATCCAGCCGGGCACGATCTCGTGGTCGGCATCGACGAAGCCGAGCAGGTCGCCGCGAGCGATGGCGGCGGCGCGGTTCCGCAGTTCGGCCACGCGCAGGCCCGGCAGCGACAGCACGGTGGCGCCGGCGCGCCGCGCGACCTCGGCCGAGCCGTCGGTCGAGCCGTTGTCGGCGACCACGATCTCGACGTCGACGCCGGCGGGCGCGGCGGCCCGGATCGACGCCAGACACCGCGCGAGCCGCTCGGCGTCGTTGCGCACCGGCACGACGAACGACACCGCGGGCGCCGGCACTCAGCGCGCTCCGAGCGTCCAGAGCGGGTCCATCAGGACCGGCTCGACGTTGAACAGGTCGTAGAGCACGGGAATGGACGTGAACATCAGCAGCACGAACACGAGCGTGCAGATGACCATGTAGGCGAAGAAGCCGCGCTGCCGGTAGAGCTTCTCAGGGTTCTGCACCGGGCTGTCGGGCAGCATGCCGATGTGCATGTAGTAGGCGAACAGCCCGGCGACGAACGGCGCGAACAGGATCAGCTCGAGGTGATAGCGCACGATGAAGATGCCGCCGAAGAGCGCGCACGCCGTCGAGTAGAACACCAGGCTCACGAGCAGCCGCTCCTCGGTGTAGTACTCGAACGAGCCCCGGTAGGCCGCCGCAACCCGCGGATCGCCGATGTGCCGGTACTCGGCGTACCGCTTCATCGCCATGAAGAACGCGCCGATCATCCAGTACGAGATCACGAGCGACAGCGGCGGCACGCGCGTCGTGAGGAGCGCGAACCAGCCGAGCAGCAGCCGGATCGGGTTGTTGACCGACTCGCTCAGCACGTCGAGGTACGGCCACTCCTTGGTGCGGAGCGGCCGCACGTTATAGGCGATGCCCATCACCCAGAGGAAGACGGCCGACGCGAAGAAGTACGGGTTCAGCGCCCAGGCCAGGCCGAAGCCCGCCGCGGCCAGCAGCAGCCACTCGGCGTAGGCGATTGGCGCCTTGACCAGCCCGGACGGCACCGGCCGATCCTTCTTGACCGGGTGCAGCCGATCGTGTGGCGCGTCGAGCAGCTCGTTGAGCACGTAGTTGCTCGAGGCGACGAGGCACGTGGCGAGGACGGCGATGCCGAGCGGCGCCACGCTCGACACGTTCGCGACGTCAGGTTGATAGAACACCGCCAGGATGACCCCGAGCAGCATGAACGCGTTCTTGAACCAGTGGTCCACACGCGCGATCTGGACGTAGGGCCAGATGCCGGCGGAGACGCGCACGTCACTGACGCTCGAGCTCACGGCACAGCCTTTCGAAGGAGGGCACGACGCGATAGGAGGCGCCCTGTGGCTCCTGTCGGCCCACGATGACGCACCGCATGCCGGCGGCCGCGGCGCCCTCGGCATCCACCTCCGGGCGATCGCCGACGTAGAGCACCTCGCTCGGCGCCAGCCCCCAGACCTCGCAGGCTCGCTCGAAGCCCCGCGGGTGCGGTTTGAACACGCCGACCTCCGGATCGGCAGCCGTCAATACAGGGGAGAATCGACCTGCTAGCCCAAGTGCCCGAATCTTTGACTCTGCAGGGTAATCCGACAGGATCCCTGTGCGGATGCCGCGGCTTTCCAGCAGGTCGAGGAGACGCGTGAGCCCTCCCGCACGGCACCAGCGCAGATACTTCAAGGGACGCCTCATCATCCACTCATCGACCAGCGCGGAGACCTCTGCAACCGTCAGGCCGGAGGCGGCGGCTGCTGCTTCCAGTTGAGCGGTTGGCCCAGCGGCTTGCCCGGCATTGCGCAACGTTTCCTGGGCCTTGCGGAACGCGCGCAGGGCCTGCAGGCGTTTCCCAGCCAGCCTGAAGCCCGTCAACGGCAGGGTCGTCAGCTCGGCGGCCATCAAGAGCCGCAGCGGACGCTGGGCGTAGAGCGTGCCGTCGAGGTCGAAGAGGACGGCGCGAACGTTCACGAAGTCTTCCTCTCTGGCGACTTTGTGCCGCAGGAGATCGGCGTAACCCGATCCTCCGAGGGCCGATCGTAGATCGGATCCTGTTGCAGCCGGCGGCCGCCGCATGGACGGGCGGGCTGCCGCTACAATGAAGCCCGTTCATGTCGGGCCTCGCGGCGGTCGCCGCTGATCCCTCACGCGCCGGTGGGCTCCCGATCGGGCGGATGCTCGACCGGATGGCGCATTACCCCTGGCTGGAGCCGCTGTCGCGGCCGGTCGCGGATGGCGTGGCGGTCGGCCTCGTCACCTTGCCGCACATGGCGCCGTCGGCCTGCGTTGCCAGCGCCGATGGCCGGCGCTACGCGGTGATTCACGGCGAGATATTCGCGAGCGACGCCGAACGGCGCCGGCTCGCCGGCACGGAGGATGCGCGGAGCGTCCGGTCCGACGCCGCGCTGCTGCTCGCGGGCTGGATGGCCGGCGGCGACGCGTTTCTCGCGTCGCTCAACGGCGAGTTCGCCGCCGTGGTCTGGGACGGCTCGCGCGGCGAGCTCCTCGTCGTCACGGATCGATTCGGCCTGCGGCCCGTGTACGTGGCCACGTCCGACGCGGGCTTCGCCGCGGCGTCGGAGATCAAAGCCGTGCTCGAGCTGCCGGGCGTCGACACGGCATGGTCCGAGGCTGGCGTCGCGCAGTTCTTCAGCTTCGGTCACTTCATCGCCGACGATACGTTGTTCGCCGGCGTCCGCGCAGTGCCGGCGGCCACGATTGCGACGTACCGGACGAGCGACGGCCAGTACGCGGAACGGGCGTACTGGACGCTCCGCCCGGGTGTCGTCAACGGGTCGCCCGCGGATCTCACGCGTGCCCTGGACGATCGGCTCACGGAGGCCGTGGCGCGGCGAGCCCAGCCGGGCGAGCACCTCGGGCTCTCGCTGTCGGGCGGCCTCGACGCGCGAACGATCCTCGGGCTCATGCCGGCCGGTCTGGATCTGAAGACGGTCAGCCTCGGCATCGACGGCAGCCTCGATCACCGGAGCGCCTCCCGCCTGGCCGCGCTGTCGGGCGTCGCGCACCGCGCGTTCGTGCTCGACGCGGACTTCCTGTCGACGTTCGAACCCAACCTGCGCGAGATGGTGCGGCTCACCGACGGCCACTACCTCGACCAGGGCATCGTCATGCCGACCATGGCGGTGTACCGCGAGCTCGGCATCGACTACCTCCTGCGCGGGCATGGCGGCGAGCTGCTGCACATGACGAAGGCGTACGCGTTTTCGGTGGACCCTGCGGCGCTGCGGGCGGACGACGCGGGCATTCGCGACTGGCTGTTCACGCATCTCACGGCATACATGCTCGGTGCCGTGCCGCCCGATCTCTTCACGTTCGACGTGCGCGATCGTGCCCGCCAGTCCCTCGACGAGGCGTTGGCGCGGTGCGGCCCGGTCGCGCGGCCGGTCGATCGCGTGTGGCGGCTCTTCCTGCGGGAGCGGCTGCACCGCGAGACGCCGCTCTCGATGCACACGTTCGGCTGCTTCGCGACGGTGCGGCAGCCGTTCATGGACAACGACGTGATCGACGTGCTGTTCTCCATGCCGCCGGAGCTGAAGCTCGACGATGCGCTGCAGGCGGCGATCCTGGCGCATCGGCGGCCGGCGTTCCTGACGGTGACGAACGCGAACACCGGCGCGCGCGTCGGCGCCGGACGATTGGTGACCGAGGCGGCGCGGTTCCGGATGCGCGTGTTCGCCAAGCTCGGGGTCAAGGGCTACCAGCCCTACGAGCGGCTGGGCCTGTGGCTCCGGCGCGAGCTGCGTCCCCTCGTGGAATCGACGCTCACCGGCGGGCCGCTCATGGAGAGCGGCATCGTGCGGCCCGACGTGCTCCGGCGCGTCGTGCGGCAGCACGTGGACCAGGAGGCGAACCACACGTTCCTCCTGATGGCGCTCATGATCTTCGGGATGGGCATGGGATCGGCGGCGAAATAGTCTGCCTAGAAGGTGACATCCCTGCGTTCGCCGGCGTACCGCCTCGAAGGGCCGCAGGATTACCGGCTGATTCCACCGCCCCGGGATGGCGATTGCCTCCAGTAGCCGTGGTACGAGCTGTGCGACGTGATCAGGAGAGCATGCAGCGGTCAAGAGGAGCACGTTGAGCGCGGATTCGTCTGTCTCTGTCATCGTCGCCACCCGCAACCGCCATGGTCTCCTGCAGCAGGCGCTCGCCGGGATTACGAGCCAGACGCACACGGCCATGGAGTTGCTCGTCGTCGACGACGGTTCGGGCGCCGACACGTTGGCCGCCTATGACGACATCGGTCGAGCGACCGGTGGCCGGGTGCAATGGATCCTGCGAGAGCATCCGGGGGCGCTCGGCACGGGGCCGGCGGCGACGCGCAACCGAGGCATTCGCGCCGCGGGCGGCGCGTTCGTGGCCTTCTGCGACGACGACGACCGCTGGATCCGAGCCGATCATCTCTCGACAGCCGTGCGTGCGCTCGAGCAGACCGGGGCTGACTTCTACTTCTGCAATCTCGTGGCGTCGCGCGATGGCCAGCCCACGGACTACGTCTGGTTCCCGGATGCCGGCCGGCTCAGCGGTGGTCGTTCCGTGGACGGGTTCCCGGATGTGTATGCCGTGGATCTTCCGGCGGTCCTCGACGTCGTGGCGAGCCGCGTGATCCACCCGGACTGTTGGGTCGTGCGGCGCTCGCTGCTCGAGGCGGCTGGGGGGTTCTGGGAGCGCGTCTGGTTCTCCGAGGACTACGAGTTGATGATGCGCCTGCTCGATCGCGCGTCAGGGATCCTGTTCCGATCAACGCCCTGCGTGGACTACCGGCTTCCGGCCGGAGACGCGCACTCGCTGCGTTCATCGGAGCTCGACACGCTGCTGCAGGAGGTCATGGCGATGCAGCACCTGCGGCTGACGTGCCGATCGCGCGTCGTGCGGCGCCACGCGCGCGCTCGCGAGGCCTGGGGACTACGACAGCTCGCAAGGAGCTTGCGGCGTGATGGCCGTGCGGCCGAAGGCCGGAGCTTCGCCTGGCAGGGGCTGTGTACGTTTCCGACGCTGGGCGCGGTCAGACAGTGTCTGTTCGAGTGACGTGACGCTCGAGCGATGGCACACGACGCGGTCTGTTCGTGGGTGAGATGCAGGTTCGGTGCTCACGCCGTGCGGCTGGAGTCCGCTTGATTCGATGACGACGATCCTGACGCTGTGTTCGGCGAGCTATCTCGCGCATGCGAAGACGCTCGCTCAGTCCGTTCGCGAGCACATGCCCACCTGTTCGATCGTCATTGGTCTCGTCGACAACCTCCCGGGCGACTTCGACGCCTCATATCTCGAGAGCTTCGAGCTCTTGCCGGTCGAGCAACTCGGCCTGCCGGAGTTGGCCGGCATGCGCGCCCGCTACGACATCGTCGAACTGATTTGCGCGATGAAGCCCTTCTTCGTCGAGCACCTCTATCGGCGCGATCGGCGCGTGGACACGGTCCTGTATCTCGATGCGGACATGCTCGTGCTGAGCAGCCTCGCTCCGCTGGCCGATCGCTTGCGCGAGCACGATCTGATGTTGACGCCGCACAGCTGCACGATGAGCGGTCATGGGCCGGTCAACGTCCACTATGAGCGGGCGATGCTGCGCACCGGTGTGTTCAACCTGGGCTTCCTCGGTACTCGTCGCACCGAGCACACGAGCGCCTTCCTCCAGTGGTGGCAGAAGCGGTTGGTCGAGTACTGCTATGCGCGCTTCAGGGACGGGCTCTTCGTCGATCAGCTCTGGGCGGTCTTGGCACCCGCGTACGTTCCGCGGGTCCTCGTCGAGCGCGACCCTGGCTGCAACATGGCGTACTGGAACCTGTTCGAACGCAGGTTGAGCGGGCTCGATGGGCGCTACGTTGTCAACGGAACGCATCCTCTGCTCTTCTATCACTTCAGTCACTACAATCCGGACGTGCCCGACGCCATCACGACACGGCCGGAGCAGCCCGTCCCCATGCTCGCCGAGCGGCCGGACCTCGTGCCGCTGTTCCAGCAATACCAGGACAGGCTCGTTCGAAACGACTATCGCGGTGTTCGCAGATTCAAGAGCCAGTTCGCGGCGCCGCCGGACGCGCTCACCGTACGCTCCGGCGTCGGATCGAGCAGCAAGGCTGCTGCTGCGAGGGTCATCAAGGCTGGACTTCGAATGATGCCGGGCGTCGCGCGACGAACGCTCGCCCGAGCCGCCGAGCTCGTCGTGGCGGGCGCGTCCGACAACCGTTAGGCGTCACGTGATCAACGGCAGGACCAGATGAGTGCACAGCAGCGGATCTACATTGCCGGGTGCGGCGGCATGCTCGGCGAAGGCTTCTATCGAGTCTACGGCGGAGAGCACGAGCTCAGATGCACGGACAAGGACGTGAACGAGCCGTGGTTGTCGTTTCTCGATTTCCGCGACTATGAAGCCTACCGGCTCGACGTCGAGCGGTTCAATCCCAGCGTGCTCTTTCACCTGGGCGCTCACACGAGCCTCGAGCTGTGCGAACGCGATCCAGACGACGCGTATGCCACGAACACGCTGGCGGTCGAGAATGCGGTGCACATCGCCAACGACCTCGGCATCCCGTTGCTCTACATCTCGACGGCTGGCATCTTCGACGGTTTGAAAGAGACCTACGACGACTGGGACATTCCGAGCCCGCTCGGCCATTACGCGCGGTCGAAGTTCATGGGCGAGCGATATGTCGTCGAGAACTGCCGGCACTACCTCGTGTGCCGAGCCGGCTGGATGATGGGTGGTGGTCCGAGGAAGGACAAGAAGTTCGTTCAGAAGATCATGGCTCAGCTCAAGGAGGGCCGGCGCGAGCTGTTCGTCGTGGACGACAAGTTCGGCACGCCGACCTACACGCACGATTTCGCGCGCAATGTCGGCCTGCTCTTGGACCGGGGGCTGTGGGGCGTCTACAACATGGTCTGCGGCGGGATGACCGGACGGCTGGAAGTGGCACGCGAGATCGTGGCGATCATGGAGCGCGACGCCGTCGTCGAGATCGTTCCCGTGGGATCGGACCATTTCGCGGCCGAGTACTTCGCGCCGCGGCCACCGTCCGAACGCCTCGTCACGAAGAAGCTGGATCTGCGCGGGCTGAACAGGATGCGCGATTGGCGCGTGTGTCTGAGGGAGTATCTGAACGAGTACTATCGCGACTACCTGTGATGCCGGGTAGTCGTCGCGCCGTCCCGCGTCGTGCCGTGTGCGAGCACGGGCTCACGTGCGGCCGAGCGCGAGGCTGACTGCTCGAAGGCCTCCGACCACACCGCCCAGCCGGTGCCATGCCCGCCACGTGACGGTGACGGCCTCCGGCTCGTCGCCCGATTTCGCGAGTTGCAGCATCAGCCGCGGCGAGAGAAGCAGCATGCGCGTGTTCCAAACGAACGTTCTCAGCGCCCACCAGAATGTCGCCGGACGATTCAGGTAGGAGAGCAGGGCATCGCTCACGCCGCCCCAATACGCACGTTCCTCGAGCCAGGATCGGGTCAACCGTGTGGCCGCCACATGATGGAGTACCCGAATCCGAGGATCGTAGAAGACCGGCAGTCCGACGCGTTCGAACTGCAGTTGAATGAGGACGTCACCTCCCGACAAGAGATTGTCTCCGACGCGATCGAGCCAAGGGTGGAATCCACCCACCCGTTCGATGTCGGCCTTCCTGAATGCCATGTTCGCTCCGGCGAGCTTCTGCCGATGCACGATGTCCGTGAGGAACACCGGTTCAGGAGCGTGTTCGACCACGGTCAGCAGATCGAGGAGTGGACCCCGCAGCCACGATGGCGGTGGAGTCTCGTAGATTGGCTGGACGGGACCACCGACGCACGAAGGGGCCGGCACCGTCTGCTCGAATACCTCCACGATACGCTGGACCCAATCGCGCCCCGGAATGGCATCGTCGTCCAGGTACGCCACCAAGTGGCTGCGGGCGGCGTGCCAGCCGGCGTTTCGCGCAATGTTGAGACCGACGCGCGTCTCCAGAATGCAGCGGACATCGAGCCCGCGGCCCGCGAACGCCATCGCTCGGGCCTGCGTGTCGTCGGTGGAGCCGTTGTCGACGACGATCACTTCGAAATCGTGACTCGCCACCGTCTGGTTCACGAGCGCCGCCAGCGCTTTGACCAGCAGGTCGACGCGATTGCGAGTCGCAATGATGACGGAGAGCTTAGGTTCCGTGATTGACATGCTCGTCTTCAGCGAAGTCACGAGGCGCGTTCGTCCGCCTCGACCGCGGCACGTCGTCGAGTGGCCGAGCGCGTAGCCAGATCATCTCGGGGTCAGCCGCACGTGACCCTCTCGAAACACGAGATACCGGCTGGCGATGAAGTTGAACCCGGTCCCGAGCGCGATCCCCACGAGGGCCGCCAGTTGCGGATGCCCCGGGGTGAAACGCGCGAGCGTGATCATCGTGCCGAGGTAGTTGACGATGGCGCCGAGCGAGGACGCGCCCACGAACCGCGCGAGCTGCCTCGGCCACGCGGCCGATCGAGCGCCCGCGAAGCTGAACCGCCGGTTCAGCACGAAGTTGAAGACCATGGCGCCGAGGATCGCGGCGGCCACGGCGCCCTGTGTCGGCAGCCCCACACGGAGCAGGGCCGTCAGAATTCCGAGGTTCACCGCGGTCCCGAGCGCGCCCACGATCAGGAACTGCGTCAACTGCGTCCAGACGCCGAACTTGAAGATGTAGAGCCGCCGCAGGTGCTGCAGGAACAGCAGTTGCTGCCGCAGCGTGAGCTTGCTCTCGCCGAACCGGCGATCGTCGAAGTGGATCGGCACCTCGACGACGCGCTCGCAGGCGCACTTGACCATCAGCTCCAGGCCGATCTTGTAGCCCACCGGCGCGTAGCCTCGGCCACCCTCGAACGTCGTCCGCCTGAGCGCGAAGAAGCCCGACATCGGGTCCTTGACCGTCGTCAGCGGCCGCGCCAGCAGCGTCGCCACCCGGCTGTTCAGCCAGCGCAGGAATCCCCAGTCGTCGGCCGTCGAGCCGCCATCGACGTAGCGCGATCCGAGAACGAAGTCCGCACCGTCCGCGAGCTTGTCGAGCATCCTCGGGATGGCGCTCGCCGGATGGCTGAGGTCGGCGTCCATGCAGACGAGCACGTCGCCGCGCGCCTGCTGCAGACCGTCGAGCACCGCCGCGCTGAGCCCCCGGTCGCGCGTCCGCACGATCAGCCGGATCCACGGCTCGGGCCGCGCGGCCAGGATCTCCACCGTGCCGTCCCGGCTGTCGTCGTCCACGACGAGCACGTCGAGCGCGAGACCTTCCGCCGCGCGCACGTCGGCCAGCCGGTCGAGAACGTGGGGAAGGTTCGCCGCTTCCCGATACGTGGGAATGACGACCGTGACCGATGAACTCGTGGCGGCGTCGAGCCGACGACGGGACATGGCTCCCTGAGCGCTCATCGCCGGATGTGGCAGCACGGAGGATGGCACGGCGTGACCATGACAGCAAGCGACGCACCGCTGCAGGAGTCGCCATGGCAACACGATAAACTGTGATGTTGCAAGGGGTTGCGACCGGTCATCACGCCTGGCTGAACTCGACGGGGCTGGATGTCGGCTCCAGGGAAGACTTTATGGACGCGCCACCCCGAGCAGCGTCATCGTGCTCGTGAGCAACGGCATCACGGCGCCGGTCAGCGGCATCAGGCCTCTCAACAGCACATGAAGAGAGGCCAGCAGCGTCGTCAGGGCGCCGAGCAGGGCCATCACGGCGCCGAGCGAGCCCGTGACGGTGCCGAGCAGGGCCTTCGCGGTCCAGAGCCGGGCCCTCACGATGCCGAGCGGGGCCCTCACGGCCGAGAGCCGGGCCGCCACCGCGGCGAGGAGGCCCCTCACAGAGGCGAACAGGAGCCTCACCGCGCCGAGCAGCGCGCTCACGGTCACGGGCAGAGCCCTCGCAGCCCCGGGCAGAGCCCGCACAACCTCGAGCAAGCGCATCACCATGTCGAGCAGGGCGCTCACGGTTCGCGCATGGCCATCACGGCACTCAGCAGCGCGTCGCGGACACCGGACGGGTCGTCGCGCGAGCGCGGTGCACGCGGTCAGGGTGCCTCAGCCGGACCCACGCGGTACACCCGCAGCACGTGTGAGAACTGATCGAACCGGCGGCGCGAGATTTCGGCTAGCAGGTCGATACGCCGGCCCGGCACGGACGGCTGCGGCATCCACGCGTTGGACCGCGCGACGAGGAAGAACGATTCGACCGGCGGCGTCGTGACCTTCGTGCGCACGGCGAGCCGCTGCCGGAGCTCGGCCGGCAAGTAGTACGAGATCGTCTCGGCGTCGTCGGAGAGAATCGGCGCCTCGACGTGCTGCGCCCGGATCACCTCGGCCGCGCGCCGGTAGTCGTGCCGCGAGCCGTCCGCCAGATGGCTGAGAATCGACGGCGCGAGCATCAGCCCGACCGCGGCATACCACGCCGCGGCAGTCGCGCCGCCGCCGAGCCGCTCGGCGACGACAGCCATGGCGTACGCCGCCAGCATCCACAGCGCCGGCAGGTAGAAGAGAAAATACCGCGGGTTCCAGCTCATCGACCCGGCCGTCAGTTGAAACAGGCAGAAGCTGCCGGCCAGGACGGCCGCACTCCACGGGATGAGCGCCGGCGTGTCGCGGCGAGACAGGCCGAGCCAGGCGCCGAGCAACCCGAGCGCCAGCGCCGGCGTACCGGCGTGCGCGACGAACGACACGAGCACGGGCGTCGGGTTTCCCGTGCTGTGCCATCCGAGCATCAGCGGCCGGACGTAGGCGACGTAGATCCCTGCGGCCACGACGGCCGCCGCCGCGGAGCGCACCACCACGGTGCGCGGCACGCGTCGAAGAACGAACAGGGGCAACGCCGCGAGGAACCCGAGCCCGAACACCGGCACGGTGATGTTGTGGGCGAGCACCGTCAGCCCGGCGAGCACGACGACGGCCGCGACGATGCCGGGCCTCCCGCCCGGCCACCAGATCAGGACCTGTGTCAGCAGCAGCAGAAGCAGCGGCAGGCCGTAGAAACGATCCACTTGCTGGAGATAGATGAACGGCTGGCTTCCGAGCAGCACGATCGCCGCCGCCGCGGCGAACCACGGTCCTCGCCACCGCCAGGCGACCGTGAGCAGCAGCAGCGTCGTGAGCAGGCCGCAAACGACCGACGGCAGCCGGTATCCGGCTTCCGATTGCGGCATCCATCGCATGGCTGCCCGCTGGAAGCCGTACCAGACCGGCACGGCTCTGGGTAGACGGCCGATTTGCGTGGCCGGCACCGAGAAGAACTGCTCGGCGCCGATGTGAAGGATCCCCAGCTCCACCAGGGACGGCACTTCATCGTCAGCCATCGGCCACGACCGCATGCCATAGGTTTGGAGCACGATGGCGATCGTCATGACGATCGCGAACAGGCCCACGGTGTAGCGGCGAGCACGCGCTACAGCCACTGCTGCACCAGGGCGCGGATGCGTTCGCCGTCGACGACGATGATCTGACGCACCCAAATACCGACGAGAAGGATCGAAGTCAGACCGGCGCCGAGCGCGGCAGATGCTCGGACCGAAGTCTGGCGTGACCGAAGCGACGTGACGGCCGCCGCGCCGTAGATCGCCAGCACGGGGACGAGCGGGTCGTGATAGCGCGGATGGCCGAACACCACGCTGTGGATGCCGGCGACCACCACGATCGGCGTGAGCAGCGCGATGTGAAACCGCCAGGCGGGCGGCACGAGCCAGATCCCGGCTGCGCCGGCCAGCATGACCAGCGCGGATCCGGCGATCGAGACCAGTGCGCCGATCAGGAAGAACCAGCTCGGCACACGGTAGAGCCCCTGCTGCACACCGGCCACGAACGATCGGTCGAGCCCCCAGAAGTCCGAGGACTTGATCGCGGCACGGCGAAGGAACGTGCCAGGGTGCGCGCGAATGTACTCGAGCGCCTTGCGCTGCGCCCACTTGTCCTTCATGCCCTCGGTGAAGCCCGCCGAAGGGACGAGGCCGGCCGTCTGTTCTTCGGAGAGCAGGTGCACCCAGCTCCGCTCACCCTGCACGGAGACGGCGTCCCACATCCGATCTTCCGGCGTGTGCTCGTAGTTGCCCATCCGCAGGTTCATGCCGCTCATCGTATCGACGACCGTGGGCACGCCCTGCAGCCGGGTGTTCCGCCAGGCCCATGGCGCGACGACGAGCGCGTATCCGGCGAAGACGAGCGCGGCCGTACCCACCTTGAGGCGCCACGGCGCGTTGAGGAGCACGAGCAGCAGCGGGCAGAAGAGCAGCGGCACCGGCCAGAGCACGCTGCGGGTGAGCGCGCCGAGGCCGAGCAGCAACCCGCACGAGCACGCCAGCCAGACGGATGGCCGCTGCACCAGGCGGACCGTGGCCGAGACCCACGCCGTGAGCAGGAGCGTGAACAGCGACTCGGTCAGCATCGTGACGTTCACGAAGACGAGCGCGGGATAGAGCCACACGACGGCGGCGGCCAGGGCGGCCGTGCGCCGATCGTCGTACAGACGCCGCGCGACGTCGTAGACGAGCCACGCGGTGGCGAACGTCATCAGCGCCTGGAGCGCGCGCACGACCTGGAAGCTGTGGGCGCCAGCGATCGACCAGATGCCGGCCAGCATAGCGGGGTAGAGCGGCGGACGCAGCGACGTGAGCTCGCCGGTCTGCCAGGCGAAGCCACGGCCGGCGGCCAGGCTGTCGGCGAGCTGCACGTACTGGAACTCGTCGGCGATCCGCAGGCCGAGCCCCGACGTCTGCCAGAGGATCGCGAGGCGGAGCGCGGCGCCGGCGACGAGCGCAGCCACGAACCAGCGGCGGGACTGGGCCATCTACTTGCGCACCACGAAGCGATCGAGCACGACGAGGTCCAGGCCGGTGCCGAAGAAGACGCGAATCGCGTCGCGCGGGCTGCAGACCATCGGCTCGAGGAACCCGTTGAACGACGTGTTGACGAGCACCGGGACGCCGGTGATGGCGCCGACCGCGGCGTGCAACCGGCCGAAGCGGCCGGTCGGGTCCTCGTCGTCGACGGTCTGCACGCGGACACGGGTGAGCCCGGCGGGCATGACGTGCCGAAACCGCTCGGGATCGCGCGGCCGGTACTCGTACTCCATGAACGGCGAGGCCGGCGGGCCGTCGAAGTAGGCGGCCGTCTCGGCGATCGGCGCCGACACGCCGTACGCACGATGCCGTGGGCGGTGTTTGAGGAACGTGTTCAGATTGTCGAGCACGTAGGGCGAGAGCGGGCTCGCGAGGATGCTGCGGTGGCCGAGCGCCCGGTGCGCCCATTCCATGCGCCCCTGGAACCAGCCGACGAGCTCGCCGCGCGCGAGCGCGCGGGCGGCGATGTCCACGACGTCCTGCTCGCCGACGTACTCGTACGAGAGCTTGCAGTTGTCGAGCGTCGCTTTGATCTCTTCGGTCGAGTACTGCGGGCCGAGGAACGGCGACACGCGGGCGCAGGTCGACGGGCGCGGCTGGTCGCTCGCGGCCAGCACGGCGCCGATCGACAGCCCGGCGTTGCCGGGATTCGGCGCCGTGAAGACATCGTCGAAGAGCCCGCACTGGCGAAGGCGAGTCGTGAAGTAGGTGTTGTAGAAGAGCCCGCCGCCGATGCAGAGGCGACGGCGCCCCGTCCACTGGCGCACGTCGCCTGCGAGCGCCACGAGCAGATCGCCGAGGTGGCGTTGGAACGACGCCGCCACGCGAGCCCGATGAGCGGGATTGCCCGGGCGCGCATCGAGCCAGGAGGTGATCGTGTCGACCCACGCGTCGGCCGCGACGAGCTCGCCATCGGCGTACTGGAGCAGGCTCGCGAGCGTCGAGCGGTCGTCGCCCTCGTCGAGGCGGGCGAGCGCCTCGAGCTCGTTCAGTTGGCGCGGAGACAGGCCGAAGCGGCCGGCGGCCTGGACGTAGCACGACGCGAAATCCACCGCCCGGGCCTCGTCGATTGCGCGAATGCCGTCGTGGCGCGATGCCGTCCACACGCTGGTGGGGCTGCCAGCGCGCCGGTCGCAGATCAGCACGGCGGCCTCTTCGAACGGCGAGAGGTCGAAGGCCGCGCTGGCGTGAGCCCGATGATGGTCGACGCGGACGAGCGGCCACGACGCCGGCAGCTCGATCTCCGGCTCGGCGACGACACACGCCTCGACGTCGGCGCGTCGGCCGCGCGCCGCGCGCAGCACCGTGTCGACGAGGTCCGCCGGCAGATCGCCGTGCGGAAGGCCGGCGCCACGGATCCGGTTCAGGCGCTCCAGCTCGCAGACGGCGAGTGGATCGGTGCCGGCGCAGACGCCGATGGCCGCGTTGTGCCGCGCGCCGCTCACGCCGAGCGTCAAGGTGCTGCGGGCCGTCATGCCGGCACCGCGGCGGCCACGCGCGGCGAGCGCGCCGGGGAATTCAGAAACCGTTGTTCGACGGTCAGGTAGAAGCCATAGCCGATGACCAGGGCAACCGCGAGGCACGCCGGCACGGTGACGACGAGCGTGGCGGCGTCCGACGTGATGCCGATCTGTCTGGCCGCGTTCGCCACGGCTTTGACGGGGAGCTGATGCACGAGGTACAGGCTGTAGCACATCCGCCCGCACCACGCGAACGGCCGCACGGCGGTCGCGGTGGCCAGCGTCCCGTCCCAGCGCCTAACGGCCAGCAGGACGAGCGCGAAGGCGGCGCCGACGCCGAGCGTGGGCAGCTTATCAGCGGTGGCCAGCGCGACCCACAGGAACATCGCCACGAGGATCGCGCCGAGCGCGACCTCGTGCCGCCCGCGGCCGTAGTTCTGCACGAAGTACACGAAGACGCCGGCGGCGAACGGGAGCCAGTTGCCGTCGAAGAAGAAGCCGTCGATGGGCCAGCCCACCAAGGGCGCGGTGAGCATCACGGCCAGCGTGAAGAGCGTGATGGCGGCGGCGCCGCGCGCGAGCGCGCGCGGGAAGAACAGCAGGAGGCCCATGAGGATATAGAACTGCTCCTCATAGCACAGCGTCCACGCCTGCCCCGGGAAGTGCGCGCGCATGTCGCCCACGACGTGATGCCGCCACGTCTCGGTGAGGGTGAGATTGCCCGCCCACTGCCACGGCGAATACCACCAGGGCCGCGGCTGCATCCAGGGCTCCTGGCTGAGCAGCCGCACCGGCGTGAGGACGTCGGCCACGATGAACACCGCGATCGCCACCGCCATCGCGGCCCAGAGCGGCGGATAGATCCGCTTGAGTCGTCGGGCGAAGTAGGTCCGGATGCCGGTGCCGCGGACGCGGGCACCGTCGGCCGCGGCCGCGATGCAGTAGCCGCTGATCACGAAGAACATCGGCACGCCAATCGAGAACGTGCCCAGCAGCGAGAGGATCGCGCGCGCCGGCGATCCGACCGCGCGCGGCGTGGACGCGAGCTGCAGCAACACCGCGTGGTACATGACCACCGCCAAGCAGGCGATGCCCCGCCACGCATCGAGCGTCTCGTAGCGCGCCGCTCGCGGCGCCCCCACGAGGCCGAGCGTTGCGGTCAGGCCGGGTGCCGGTGCCGCGTATCGGCCGTCCTCACGATATTCGTGCCCCATACGACAAAAGTTGTCGAATCAGCCGAGTAGTTCGCACGGGTGACCGCGATCGCACACGTCCGCCCGCACCAGCCCCGTCCGTCATTCAATCGGCGTTCCGTCCCGGCGGGTTGAGCGCCACGCCGCGTAGAATACGGGACGTCGCGCGAACCTCGATGAAGCTGTCGGTCTACACGTTCGTCCGCAACGGCCTCTACTACGACTTCCACGTCGTCCAGATGCTGCGCCATCACGTCCCGCTCGCCGACGAGATCGTCGTGGTCGAAGGGTACAGCGACGATGGGACGTACGAGGCGATCACGCAGATCGACCCGAAGATCCAGGTCGTCCGGCAGCGGGAGGACCGGTCGGACCCGAATGCCTGGCATCGCAAGTTCAAGAACGACGCGCGCGCGCGCTGCACGGGCGACTGGTGCGTGCTGCTCGACTGCGACGAGTTCATCCCCGAATGGGAGTTCGGCCGGCTGCGGCGGCTCATCGAGACGACCGACCAGGCGATCCTGCCGGTGCGGTTCACGCACTTCTACGGGAATTACCGCGTCTTCATCGCCGACTTGCCGGAGATCACCCCGCAGACCGGCTGGCGGATCCATCGCAACCTGCCGACGATCGAGGTGTGGGGAGACGGCGCGAACGTCCGCGAGATCGGCCGCACGGACGACCCGCCCGCACCCGCCGACGCCGCGATCGCGGTGCATCACTTCGGCACGGTGCGGCACGCCGCGCGGCTGCGGCAGAAGTGGCGGACCCAGGCGAAGCAGCACGACGCACGCAAGCCGACGTGGGATCGCACGCCGGGCGTGCTCTTCGACATGTTCCCGCATCGCTGGGAGGACCCGGACTTCCTGCCGCGGCTGCAGGTCTACGACGGACCCTACATCGACGAGGTGGTCAGGGATCCCGCCGAGTTCACGCGCGACGACCTGTGGCTCTATCGGCATCTGACCGGCCGCAGCGCGTGAGTCGGCATCGGATCCTGCTCGTCACCGAGGTGTTTCCGCCGCGACATGGCGGATCGGGACGATGGCTCTGGGAACTGTACCGGCGGTTGCCGGCGCTCGACGTGCGAGTGCTGGCTGGCCCGGCCGCCGGCGCGCCGGCGTTCGACCGGGCCGCGCCGCTGCCCATCGAGCGGTTCGGATCGATGTTCGGGAGCTGGGGGGCCAGGGGCCTGCCGCAGTACGGCGCCGTCGTGCGCCGGATCCTGCGCGACCTCCGCGGCGAACGGCGCGACGTCGTTCACTGTGGCCGGTGTCTGCCGGAAGGCCTCGCCGCGTCGATCGCGAGCCGGCTGACCGGCGTGCCGTTCTGGTGCTTCGCGCACGGCGAGGAGCTGACGCTGGCGGCCGGCAGCCGCGAGCTTCGGTGGCTCGCGTCGCGCGTGCTCGGCCGGGCAGAGCGGATCGTCGCGAACAGCGAGCACACCAAGCGGCTGCTGATCGAGCAGTGGCGTCTGCCCGACGACCGCATCGCGGTGCTGACGCCGGGCGTGGACATCGAACGATTCCGGCCGGCCGCGATCGACCCCGTCGTCCGGGCGAGGCTCGGATGGCAGGGGCGCCGAGTGATCCTGACCGTCGGCGCGCTCCAGCGGCGGAAGGGACAGGACATGCTCGTTCGGGCGCTGCCGGCTATTCGCGCGCGCTGTCCAGACGTGCGCTACGCCATGGCCGGCGAAGGATGGGAGCGCGCCGCGCTCGAGTCGCTGGCGGCCTCGCTCGGCGTATCCGACTGCGTCCAGTTCGTCGGCGTCGCGGACGATGCCGCGCTCGTCGAGCTGTACCAGCAGTGCGACCTCTTCGCGTTGCCGAATCGCCAGGTCGGGTGGGATTTCGAGGGGTTTGGCATCGTGCTGCTCGAGGCTCAGGCGTGCGGGCGCCCGGTCGTCACCGGCACGTCGGGCGGTACGGGCGAGACGATGCGCGATGGGATCACCGGGGTGCGGATCGCGTGCGAGGAGCCGGAGCCGCTGGCGGCTGCGTGCATCGATCTGCTCGAGGATCCCGTCCGGCGTGCGCGGCTCGGCGAGCAGGCTCGCGCCTGGGCCATCGAGCACTTCAGTTGGGACGTGCTCGTGCCTCGTGCGATGGCGCTCTTCACTGGAACTTAGTCTTCCTCGCGAGGGGCTTCGAACGTCATGTCAGCGACCTTTGTCTCTTATCTAGCTGACGGGGTGAGACTTGCGGTCAACGGCCCGGTCGGGGTCTCCGGGCCGGAGTTTGCTCATCCGGAGATGCCGGCATGAAGGGGCTGATCCTCGCGCACCTCGTCACCTGGATTGGCGCCGCCGCGGCGCTGCGATACCCGCTCATCGGCCTGAACGTCTACGTTGGCCTGGCGATCCTCCGGCCGCAGTTCATCTTCGGCTTCGCGGGCGACCTCACCGGGTTGAGCTGGATCGTCGGCGTCGCCGTCCTGATCGGCTGGGCTCTGCAGGGATTTGGCTCGTGGAAGTTCGGCAAGGCGTGGCCGGTCATCGTGCCGCTCCTCGCGTTCGTCGGCTGGTACGCCCTGTCGGCGGCGCTCGCGCTCGAGCCCGAGATCTCGTTGGCGACGATCGAGGGCCTGGCGAAGCTCGTGCTGCCGGTCCTCGTCGGCCTGACGCTGATGAAGCGCGAGTCCGAATGGCGGCCGATGTTGTGGACGATCGTCCTGGCCCAGGGCTACGTCGGGTTCGAGATGAACTCGAACTACCTCATCAAGGGCTACAACACGGCCGCGATCGGCTTCGGCGGCATGGACAACAACTTCTTCGGCGCCAGCCTGGTCACGTCGTTGGGCCCGGCCGTGACGCTCATGATCTCGAGCCGGACCTGGCGGACGCGCGCGTTGGCGGGCCTCGCCGCGGCGTTCATCCTCCACACGATCCTGCTCACGTTCTCGCGCGGTGCCATGGTTGGGTTGCTCGCGGTCGGCGTCGTGGCGTTCGTCATGATGCCCAAGCGGCCGCTGCAGGTCGGCGCCCTCGCCGCCACCGCGCTGGTGGCGCTGTACTTCACCGGCCCGGAACTGCTCAGCCGTTATGCGACGACGTTCGTCTCCGAGGGCGAGCGCGACAGCTCGGCGGAGAGCCGTCTGGATCTGTGGCGCGACTGTCTCCAGGTCGCGAACGACTATCCGGCCTTCGGCGTCGGCCCCGCGAACTGGCGCGTGATCGCCGCGCGCTACGGCTGGCCGGCGGGCAAGTCGGCGCACAGCGTGTGGATGGAGACGGCGGCCGAGCTCGGCTACCCGGGCGCGTTCTGGCTGCTGGCGTTCTTCCTCATCGCCGCGATCCGGCTCTGGCCGGTCGCCCGCAGCACGCTGACGCCGGACAATCGCTACGCCGTCGTGCTCGCGTCCGGCGTCGTCCTCGGCATCGTCGGCTTCGTCGTGTCGGGCCAGTTCGTGTCAGCGCCCGGTCTCGAGCCGCCGTACTACCTGGCGATGCTCGGCGCCGCGATGCTCAAGCATCACGGCGCTCGCACCGCGGACGCGACGGCCGGCGTGCCGGCCGCAATTGCGGCGACGGCGCTGCCGTCGGCCACCGCCCGCGCGGCCGCCGTGATGGCGACCGTCAACACCCGGCGCGGCGTCACGGTCACCGAGCCGTCAGCGGCGCCGTTGCTGAGGATGCCGGCAGCAATCGGTCCTGCAGAATCGCCCGCGCCAGCACCTCTGCGTACAGCGCATGACCGCGCGGACTGAAATGGAAGTCGCTCGGAAGAAAGAGGCCGGCCGGCTCGGCGGCTTCGCGAAACGCCGGCGTGGCGTTGACGAACGGCAACTGGTGGCTGGCGGCAAACGCCGCGACCTGCCGGAAGGGGCGATCGTTCAAGTGGACCGTGCCCCGGCCGATTCCGTACTGGTCGCGAATCGGCGGGAGCGGCGTCGCGTCCGCGGCGACCTGCCACGGCTGCGGGTACGTGGCGAGCAGCAAGGGCACGTGGTGGTGGGCGAGCAGTTGCTGCAGGTCGGCGACCGGCGCCAGCGTCCGGTCGGCGAACGCCGAAAGGTCCGGCCCGTTGTCGAGCGTCCACAGGTAGCGATCGGCGTCACGGTAGAACGGCACCGCCTCGGCCGCCGATGCCCGTCGTTCGCGCCAGGCGTCGAGCTTCCTGGTCAGCCACTGCACCGACAGCAGCCCACCTGGCCCTCGTGCCTCGCGCAGCGTCGGCTCGGTCACGAACGGCAGCGTCCCGGCATCGGGAGCGCCGGCTTCGCGAGTGTAGAGCAGATGATCCTGCACGTCCGACATGTCGAAGTTCAGCACGACGAGGTCGGGCTCGAGAACGTGCAGGCTGTGCCGGTACTGCAGGTACTCGAGCAGGGGACAGTACGATACGACGCCCGCGTTGACGACCTCGATCGCCTGGCTGCCGGCGCGCTCCCGCAGCAGCCGCTCGAGCTGCCGCGCGAAGACGACGTCCTCGCCGGCCTGGAAACCGAACGTGAACGAGTCACCGAGCAGCAAGACGCGGCGCGTGCCGGCCGGCTTCGGGACCGCGACCTCCGGCGATCGCAGGCCGAAGCTGTTCGTGCGCGTCGGCGGCACGTCGTACCCGGGGCGCAGCGCATGGTGCACCGTCCAACTGCGCACCCCGGGACCGAGATCGGGAAAGAGCTGCCGCGAGATCGAGCCAGTCAGCCTGTCGTAGATCTGAAACCCGGTCTCGACGAGGCCGAGGGCGGTGTAGCCCATCGCCACGAGGAACGCGAGCCAGGCGATGGCGGGGAGGCGCGGTCGTGAAGGAGACGGCACGTCAGGTGCAGCAATCTAGCACGACCGCTGCGTCGAGTCCGGCCGCCGTGAGCATCCTGCTGCCGACGTACAACCGGGCGTCCTTCCTCCCGGCGGCGTTCGAGGCGATCCGCGCTCAGACCCATCCGCACTGGGAGCTCGTCATCGTCGACGACGGGAGCACGGACGAGACGGGACGGGTGGTGACGGAGCTGACCGCCACGATGCCCGCGCCGGTGCGCTACGCCCGTCAGGAGAACGCCGGGCCGTACGCGGCGCGCAATGCGGCGCTCGCGATGGCGGCGCACCCGTACGTCGCGTTCTACGACAGCGACGACCTCTGGCTGCCGCAGCACCTCACGGATTGCGTGCAGGCGCTCGACGCCAACCCTGACGTCGACTGGGTCTACGCGGCGTGCCGCATCGTGCACTACGGCACCGGCGCCCTCATGTCGCGGGACACGTTTCGCATCGGAGATCAGCCGAGACCGTTTCTGTCGCTTCGGCACGATCGGCGCGGACCGCTGCGGGTGATCGACGACGAACGCGTGGTGGCGTGCGCGATCCGATCCGGCCTGTACTGCGGGCTGCAGAACTCGGTGCTCCGGCGGCGCGTGTTCGACGACGGGCCGTTCCAGGCCGCGTATCGCAACGAAGCCGAAGACCAGCTCTTCGCCATCCGCGCACTCAAGCGCGGGCACCGGCTCGGATACCTCGACGCCGTTCACGTGCAGTATCACGTGCACGAGGCGAACTCGTCCGGGTCCGCCACCGGACAGAGCGCGGCGCGGAAGCTGGCGGTGTACGAGCCGGTCGTGCGCGGTTTCCAGGACCTCGTGCAGGAGTTCGACTGGACGCCGTCCGAGCGGCGCGAGCTGGCCCAGCGGCTGGCGCGCGAGCAGTTCTGGCATCTCGGCTACGCCGTGCTCTGGTCGGCCGGCCGGCGCCGTGAAGCGCTGGCGGCCTACCGCGCCGGGCTCCGTGCCTGGCCGTGGAGCATCCGCTGCTGGAAGACGTACTTCGTGGCGCTGGTGAGGACGATGATCGCCGGCAAGGAAGCGAGCGCGGCGTGAGCGCAGCGGCCAGCGAACGCCCGCGGACGATCCTCTACGCGGCATGGGCGCCGTTCTTCAGCGGTGCCGAGCGCGCGCTGCTCATTCTGCTCGATGCGCTCGATCGCACGCGCTTCACGCCGATCGTCGCCGTCGGCACGCACGCGGATCTCGCCAGGGAAATCGAGGCGCGTGGGATCGCCTGCGTGCACGTGCCGGTGGCGTACGCCGACTGGAAGCGCCTGCCGGCGTGGGGCGCGAGCGTCAGCCGGATGGTGGCGTTGCTCCGGCGCGAGCGCGTCGCGCTCGTGCACGCCAACGACGTGCCGAGCTTCCAGCCGGCCGGCTATGCCGCGCGGCTTCTCGGCGTGCCGGCGATCACGCACGTGCGGTTTCCCGACTCGGCCGACGGCTTCGCGTGGTTTCTCCGGCCGGGATTCGCGCGCGCGCTGTTCGTCTCGGCCGCGCTCGAGGCCGAGGCACGGAGCGCGGCGCCCGATCTCTTCGCCGGCCGCAGCGAGGTCGTCCACGACGGCGTGCGCGAGGCGCCGGCCGCAGACGACGACACCCGGCGGGCCCTGCGGCATGAGCTGGGTCTGCCGGCGGATCGGATGGTCGTCGCAATCACGGGCCAGGTGTCGGTCATCAAAGGCATCTGGGAGTTCCTGGATGCGGCGGAGCGGCTCGTCAAAGAGCACGCGCCGGCGACGTTCGTCGTGCTGGGCGACGACTTGAAAGGGCAGGGCGCCCTGCGTCGCGATGCCGAGGCGCGCGTGAAGGAGCGTGGGCTCGGAGCGCACGTCCGGTTCCTCGGATTTCGGCCCGACGCTCCGCGTCTCCTGCCGGCGTTCGACGTCGTCGCGGTGCCGTCGCACGTCGAGCCGCTCGGCAACGCGACGCTGGAGGCGATGGCGGCCGGCGTGCCGGTCGTCGGATCGCGCGTCGGGGGTATTCCCGAGATGATCGTGCCGGGCGAGACCGGCCTGCTCGTGCCGCCGCGGGATGCCGACGCGCTCGCCGCGGCCATCGGCGCGCTCGTTCGTGATCCGGATCGCGCGCGCGCGCTGGGCCGCGCCGGGCAACGCCGCGCGAGGACCGCTTTCAGCCCGGAGGCGCACGCGGCGCGCGTGGCCGCGATCTACGACGCCGCACTCGCGTCGAGCCCCGGCAGCCGCAACCTGGGGCGCGCGGTCGGGGCCGGCGCGTGACGGTGCTCTATCTCACCAACAACCGGCAGCTCGCCGGCACCGGCCGCATCCTGACCAGTTGGCTCACCCTCGGCCGCGAAGCCGGCATCCACGGCAGGGTCGTGGTGCCGGGTGATGGCCAGATGTTCGAATGGCTGCGCCAGCACGAGGTGCCGGTGCTCGCGAGCGCGATGCCCTGGCTGAATCCGTGGCGGCCATGGCCGTCGGCGCGTGCGGTGTGGCGTGTGGCGCGATGGGCGCGCGCCGGGCACGTGCGGCTGGTGCACTGCAACGAACACGACGTCTACCCGTTCGCGGTGCTGGTCGCGCGTCTGCTTCGAGTGCCCATCGTCTGCCACGTCCGGTTCAAGCTCGATCCTGGATTCGGACGATGGGCATTCGGCACGTGGCGTCAGCCCGATGCCCTGCTGTGGACGACAGCGCAACAGCGCGCCGACAGCGTCGAGGCCGTTGCCGGGATCGTCCCGGAGGCACGCCAGCATCTCATTCCGCTGGGGCCGGATCCGGCGGTGTTTCGTCCAGCGGGCGACGAGCGCGACGCGCTGCGGCAGGCGTTCGACATCCGTCCGGACGAGCTGGCGATAGGCGCCGCGACGGCGCTCCGTCCGATCAAGCGCCTGCACGATTTCGTCGACATGATCGCCGCGCTCGCCTCGCGCCACCCGAACGTGGTCGGCCTCATCGCCGGCGGCGCGGTGCCGGGAGAGGAAGCGTATCGCGCGTCGATCGAGCAGCGGATCGCCGCGACCGGCCTGGGACGGCGACTCCGATGGATCGGACATCGAGATGCGATCGATCCGTTCCTGCGAAGCTTGGACCTCTTCGTCAGCACCAGCGAATACGAGACCTTCGGCAACAGCGTGTGTGAGGCGATGGCGTGCGGCGTGCCGGTGGTCGGGTATGTCGGCGGGTCGGTGCACGAGATCATCGGCGAGGCCGGCATCGTGGTGCCGAACGGCGATCTCGCGCGTCTCGTGGCCGCGGTCGAAGCCCTCACGACGGACCCGGAGTTGCGCGCTCGCCTCGCTGATGCCGGTCGCAGCCGCGCGACGGCGGAGTTCAGCCCACGGGCGAGCTTTCAGAAGCTCCGCGGGATCTACGAACGGCTGAGCCGCTCCCCGGCGGCCACCTGACCGCCGCCGGCCTGACGCTCGTGCCCGCCTGCCGCGCCCACCGAGAACAGGGCGTTGAACTGCGAAGGGCTCCTCTCGAGATCGTCGGGGCCATCGATGGCACGGAGCGCGCCGTCGTGCGCGATCTCGAACATGCGGTAGCCGAACGCCGTCATCCAGTCGAACATCGCCCGCGCGGAGGAACCGAGCGCGCGCAGATACTCGTCCGTCACCTCGGCGATGACGTCCGGATGATCGCGGCGAAGACAGCCGGCCATGCCGGCGAGGACTTCCATCTCGGCGCCTTCGACGTCGATCTTGATCAGCCGCACCGGTGATCCGTCCCACAGGTCGTCGAACCGGACGAGCGGAATCGTCACGGCCGTGGATTCCGGCAGCGGACGAAGCGAGGCCAGGCCGGTGTCGTCGCGTGGGCCGGTGTAGAGCGTCACCTCGCCGGATGACGCGCCAAGCGCCTCGGATCGAACGGTGACGTTCGTCAGCGCATTGAGGTCGAGGTTGGCGGCCAGCCGGCGGCGGACGTCTGGCTGCGGCTCGAACGCCAGCACGCGCCCGTGCGGTCCGACGGCCCGCGACGCCACGACGGCGAAGTAGCCGATGTTGGCGCCGACGTCGATCATGGTGTCACCTGGCTTCAGCGCGCGCTCCAGAATGCGAGTGGAGCCCGGCTCGTACTCGCCCGTCGCGAACAGCATCCGGCCGGTCTGCGACGTGCCGTCGACCCGGAATCGCCCTTGCCGGGCGCGGATCGTGACCGGGGTCTTCCGCTCTTTCAAGTGCGGCGCCCACTCGACGGCAAGTGAGGCCAACCGCCAGCGGCCCGGGTGATCCGGGACGTGGCGGAGGTACCACGCGAGGCTCGGAAGCAGACGCCGCCAGTTCATCGGGCCCCGGACCGCGGCGGATGACCCGCCAACGACTCCACGATCGACAGCACGGCCGCGTATTGCCGATCGGCGGCGAAGTGCTTCGAGACGTGATCGGCCGCGGCGCTCGCACGTGTGCCGCGGTCGGTTGCGCTGCGTACGACTGCGTCCGCCATCGCGTTGGCCCACGCCTCGTGATCGTCCGGCCGCACGAGGGTCGCGACGCTGTCGCCCGGAATCATCTCGGGAATCCCACCCACTCGAGAGGCGATGAGGTCGCATCCCGATGCCATCGCTTCGAGGACGACGATCCCCTGCGCCTCGATGCGGCTCGGAACGAGGAACGTGTCGACGGCGGCGTAGAAGCGCGCCGTGTCGCCGAGGAATCCGACGAATCTCACGCGGTCTGCGATGTGAAGGTCGCGAGCCAACCGTTCCAGTGCGGCCCGTTCCGATCCGTCGCCGGCGACGACGTACCAGCACGGCGAGGAGGCGCTCCGAACCTTCGAGGACGCGAACGCTTGGAGGGCGACGTCTACGCCCTTGTCGTGGATCAGTCGACACATCGACCCGAAGACGAAGACGCCGGGAGGAATGCCGAGCTGTGCTCGCGCCTCCGAGCGAAGCGCCGGAGCCGGCCGATACCGGCTGACGTCGACGCCGTTGTGAACGACGACCATCTTGCGGTCGGGGAAACGATAGGTCGTCGCCAGCGCTCCCCGCACGGCCTCCGTGATGCAGATGATCCGGCGCGGTGCGAGGGACCTGAGCCATCCGGCGGCGCGCGCGCGGGCCCGCCAGAGGCCGATGCCCGGGACGATGCCGTTCACACGTCGTCGCACGCCTCCTTCGGCCAGGACGGGCGGCTCGAGCTGCTCGATCGTGGCAAAGGCAGGACACGCCAGCCGAAGGCCGACTTCCATCGCCAGCGAGCCGGTGTGGAGCGTCCCCTTCTCGAACACACACGCGTCGACACCGAGGCGACGGAACTCGCGATGCCACGCCCAACCGCGGGAGCCGTGATCGGGAATGGTCACCACCTCGGCGGAAAGGTCCGGGCAGTGTCGAGCGAAGAGCATCCTGGTCTCATCACCCACGCACACGAGCATCGGCTCGTGCCCGCGCGCCGCCGTGGCGGCGAGCAATCCGACCAGATGGGTTTCCAGCCCGCCCCAGATCCGCGTGCGGACGAGAACCGCGACCTTCATCGTGGGCGCTCGCTCGGCGTGCGGCGGTTCTGACGGAGCCGATGGCCCGTCACGCGGATCGGCCGGCGGCCTCGAGCGAGCGGCGCACGCCGGCATGCACGGAGGGGCGCGCATCGAGGTCGGCGACGCCGCCCCACGTGCGCGTCTCCGACACCGTCAGGTATCCAGCCGGCGTCATCCGCGCGAGCTGGCGTTGCGAGCCGCTGTGGCCGACGAGCAGATCGATGTAGTACTGCCCGCGCGTGAGGTTCACGTCGAACGCGAAGTCGATCCGGAACGCGCCGGGCGAGTCGAGCACGAGGCCGAGCTCGGCCTGGGAGAACTGCCCGTCGTAGACGAGCAGTTGATCGGTCGATCGCAGCACCCTGAACGCCAGCGCCAGCTCCGAGAGCGGCACGCCGTTCGTGAACTCCACGGCCAGGCGGAGCCGTTGTCCGGGCGAGACGGCGCCGGTCACCGGCCGGCCGTCCGCGTCGACGAGCTCGGCGGACGCGATCGTCAGTTCCGCGCCCGCCGGCCCCTGTTCCGGGGCCACGAAGGCGTCGCGCACGTACTGATCGATCACCGAGAGCGTCGGGCCGATCGCTCGCACCTGCCGCTTCAGGTAGAGGGCCGCGTCGCACAGCTCGGTCACGGCCTGCAGGTTGTGCGAGACGAAGACGATCGTGACGCCCTCGCGCTTGAAGCGGCGCATGCGCTCGACGCAGCGTTCCTGGAACGCCATGTCGCCGACGCTCAGCACCTCGTCGATGATCAGGACGTCCGGGCTGAGGTGCGCCGCGATCGAGAAGCCGAGCCGCGCGTTCATGCCCGAGGAGTACCGTTTGATCTGCGTGTCGATGAACTGGCCGACGCCCGCGAACTCCACGATCTCGTCGAACCGCGCGGCGACCTCGGCCTGCGTCATGCCCATCACCGCACCCTGCAGGAACACGTTCTCGCGTCCCGTGAGGTCGGGATGGAACCCCGCGGCGATCTCGATGAGCGCGCCGATCCGGCCGTGGACCTCGCTGCGGCCGCGATTGGGCCTCAAGATGCGGGTGAGCAGCTTGAGGATCGTGGATTTGCCCGCCCCGTTCGGGCCGATGATGCCGAGCGCCTGCCCCGGGGACACCTCGAACGAGATGTCTTCGAGCGCCCAGAATTCCTGCTGCTGCAGCTCGCTCGCCGGCGGCCGCCGCCTCGCGAGGCCCTTGATCATCGCAGGAATCAGATCGCGGAGGCTGTCGTGCCGTTCGCCCGTCCGGAACTTCTTCCACACATGGTCGAAGACGACGTGGGGCTGCATCAGATGTTCTCCGCGAAGGTGAATTCCGATCGATGGAACATCACCCAGGACCACAGCAGGAGCAGCGCGGAGAGCACGGCCGTGACCGCGAACGCGAGCGGGTCCGCCATCGGCACGCCCAGCAGCGTCGTCCGGTAGCCATCGATGATCGGCGTCATCGGATTGAACCGGACGACGGCGGCGATGGTGCCGCCCATGAGCTGCGTGGGGTAGAGCACGGCGGACACGAACATCCACACGGTCAGCACGAGCTCGAGCAGGTACTTCACGTCGCGGTAGTACAGGTTCGCGACCGCCACGATCAGGCCCACCGCCGCCGTGAACGTGAGGTGGACCAGGACGACGACCGGCAGGAGCAGGATCGCGGCGGTCGGCATCACGCCGTAGTAGACCATCATGGCGGCCATCAGAATCGTGGCGACGCCGAAGTCGACGAGCGAGACGAGAATGGCCGAGAACGGGAAAATCTCGCGCGGGAAGTACACCTTGGAGACCAGGCCGGGGTTGCCGCTGAGCGAGCTCGCGGAGAACCGCACCGACGACGCGAAGAGATTCCACGCCGAGAGCCCGCAATAGGCGAAGAGCGGGTAGGGGACGGGCGTCTGGATCGGTGCCACGCGCGTGAAGATCACCGAGAAGACGATCGTGTTGATGATCGGCATGAAGATGGCCCAGGCGAAGCCCATCACGGTCTGCTTGTAGCGCAGCATGATGTCGCGCGTCGTGAAGCGGTAGAGCAGCTCGCGATACTCGAACTGCTCGCGCAGCATCTCCTTGATGTCGAGCCAGAGCGTGTTCATGTCGTCGTCGTTCCGCGGGTCAGCAGGCGGGCGTACATGGCCCAGTCGAGCGTGAGGGCCATGGCGCGGGCCGGCGGTACGGCCGCGGCGTACTTCAGATCGCGTTCGGCTCTGGCGGCGGAAACCAGGCCAGGGTCGCCGTAGTACAAGAGGTCGGCGGCCCCGGCGCTGGGCGCGGGCCGGTAGGTCACGGCCGCGTCCACGCGGAAGAGCTTCAGCAGCCTGGCCTGCATGGCCGGCGACGCCTCCCACAGGCGGCGGGGCAGCGTGCCGACCGGATCGGTGTCCATGACGCGGTGGACGAGCGCCCGGACTTCCGGCGCCAGCGCAATCGTCTTCAGGCCGCCGATCCAGCGGCCCATCAGCGTCGGCGCCGGACGCGTCACCCCCGGCTGTTCCGGCACCACGCGGATCGGTCGTCCTGCGGCGGCGGCGAAGTAGGCGTAGAACGCCTCCAACGACAGTTGGTCCGGCTCGGACACCAGGAAGGCGCCGCCGTTCGCGGCGGCGGGCGCGTCGAGCGCGCAGGCGACGGCATGGACGACGTTGTCCACGTAGACCATGTTCGCCGGAACCTCGGGGTTGCCGCGAATCGCGAACGTGCCGTCCGCGATCGCCTGCAGCGGCCGCACGGTGAAGGTCTTGGAGAACGGTCCGTAGATGCGCGCGGGCCGCAGGATCACGGTGGACAGCCCCCGCGAGGCCACCTGCGCCAGGGCCTGCTCGGCGGCGAGCTTGTTCTGGGCGTAGCGATCGGCGATCGGCGGCTCGAGCGGCGTCGACTCGTCCACGACGTCGCCCCGGTCCCGCCGGTGCACGAACATCGTGCTGATGTGGACGAAGCGTGACACGCCCGCCGCGAGCGCGGCCTCGGCGACGACCCGCGTGCCGTCCACGGTGACGCGTCGCGTCTCCTCGGGCTTCCACGACGTGCCCACGGCGCAGTGCACGACGGCGTCGCACCCTTCGAGTGCGCGGTCCATGTCGGCGCGGGAGCAGACGTCGCCGAGCCGGATCTGCTGCGGCCACTGGACCAGGCGCGCGGCGCTCTTCGGCTCGCGCACGAGCGCGACGACGTCCCATCCGTGGCGTTCGCGCAGCAGCTCGACCGTTCGCGCGCCGAGGAACCCGCCGGCCCCGGTCACGAGCACACGGCCGCGCTTGGAGGTTCGCGCCGGCCGTTGCTCAGGATGGAGCCCTTCGTCCGTCCACGGCTCCTCGATCGGCCGGCGTGTCGCGTAGCACTGCTCGATGAGCCCCACCACGGGGAGCACCGACCGTCCGGAGAGCAGCGGCGACGTTCCCTGCTGCACCGCCCCGATCCAGTCGTCGAGCTCGTCGCGGAACGCCTGGTAGCCGATGTAAGGCACCTGGCCCTTCCAGCTCGCGGTGATCCGGAAGGGCGAGTCGGCGTCGCCGTCGTTCGGATGGACGAGCACCTCCGTGAAGTTGCCGCGCAGGAGCTCCAGCGTGGCACGCTCGCAGCGGATCCTGATGCTGCCGCGCAGCTCGCGCGTGCGGCTCAGCTCGAGCCGCCACGGGATCGTGCCGCCGCCTGTCGCGAGATCCACGTGCGCGACGCAGTCGGTCTCGATGCCGCCGCGCGCGTTGTCCTCGAAGCGCGCGAGGCGCGGCGTGCCGGGCACCATGTGGAGCACCACGTCGATGACGTGCGAGCCGATGTCGATCAGCACGCCGCCGCCGCCGGCTGCTTTCGTCAGGCCGTCGAGCGAGGCGAGCTGCCAGCCGTACGGGCCGCCTTCTTCGGCGTCGATGGCGACCGGCCGGCCGTACTCGCCGCGCTCGAGCAACGCGCGCATCAGGCGCACGGCAGGGAGCACGCGTCGATAGAGACCCACCGCGAGCGCGACGCCGTGCCGGTCGGCCGCCGCGACCATCGCGTCGGCGTCGGCCAGCGTGACGGCCATCGGCTTCTCGACGAACACGTGCTTGCCGCGCGCGGCGAGCGCCTGCGTCGCGGGAGCATGGTGCGCCGGCGGCGTCGCCAGCACCACCGCATCGACGTCGTCGACGACCGCGTCGAGATCGGTGGCGGTGCGGCCGATGCCGTACGAGGACGCGAGCTCGCGCGCGCGCCCGAGGTCGCGATCGACCAGCACGGCCAGGCGCACGGCGTCGTGGCCGGCCAGGACCGGGAGCAGGTTGGCTTTCGCGACGGCGCCGCAGCCGACGACGGCGAGCCGGAGCGGCGTGGGGCCGCTGCCGGTGCGCGGAGCGTTCACGTCGACGCTGCCGGCCACATCCTGCGTGCTGGCCGCCACTCAGAGCGCCGCCAGCGCCTGACGGACCGGCGCGGCCGCCGGAGACGTCCCGTCGAGCCTGAGCGACTCCTCCAGCGCGGCGCGCGCCTTCTCCTTCTGTCCGAGCGCGTCGTAGGCCAAGCCGAGATGGTAGTGATAGAGCGCGTTCTTCGGGTTGGCCTTGATGGCCTCCTGGAACGTGTCGACCGCCATCGAGTGCTGGCCCTTCTTGTAGTACGCGAAGCCCAGCGTGTCGTTGATCTCAGGACGATTCGGCAGCTCGGCCTTCGCCGCCTTGGCGAGCTGCAGCGCCATGTCGAGGTTCTCGTTGCTCTGCGTGTACATCCACGCCAGGTTGTTCGCGGCGACCGCCGCGCGCGGATCCATCGCGACGACCTGTTCGAACTTGCTCCTCGCGTCGCCCGCTTTCCCTTGGAGGTAGAGCAGCGTCCCGAGGGCCGTCTGCGGGCCGACGGCCTGCGGCTGGGTCTCCACCAGCTTCTGGAACTGGGCGGTCGCCTCCGGTAGACGACGCTGCCGCACGTAGAACTGCCCCAGCTCCTCGTACGCGTCGAGGCTGGACGGCGCCACCTCGACGGCCCGCGTCAGGTAGCGCTCCGCGGTTCCCACGTCCTGTCGTGCGGTCGCCGTTCGCGCTGCCAGCAGCAGCAGCCGCACATCGTCTGGCCGCCGGCCGAGCGCTGCATCGATCGTGGCTTTGGCCGCTTCGGGCTTTCCGTCGGCGAAATCCAGCGCGACGATGCCGCCCAACGCATCCAGATACGAAGCGTCGGCCTTCAAGGCACGGTCGAAGGCCTGCCGTGCCGCCGCCCTGTTGTTGCGTTTGGCTTCCAAAACGCCGAGTTCAGTTTGCGCCAGCGCTGAGCCGGGATACGCCTTCGCGATTGCCCGGATGACCGGGTCGGCCTTCGCGACGTCGCCGCGTGACAACTGGACGTGGGCGAGCAGCAGATGCGCGTCCGGATAGCCGGGAATGATGCCGATGGCGTTGTGAGCGAATTGCTCGGCTTCCTTGATGCGGCCCGATTTCAAGTGCGCGCGAGCGAGGCCGAAGTGCGCCGCGGCCAGACGCGGGTTCCGGTCGAGCGCCGCGGTGAACGCCGCGATGGCCTGAGCTTCCATGCCGCGATCGTCGTACAGACGAGCCGCCAGCAACTGCGCCTCGATGAGCCGTGGGTCGTACTTCACGGCCGTCTCGGCGGAACGCAGGGCTTCGTCTGCGCGCCCCATCGCGACGAGCATCTGACCTTTGGCGACGTGGGCCATGGCGTTGCCAGGCTCAGCGGCGAGGACGGTGTCCACCAGCTTCATGGCGGCCGCGCGATCCTGCTCGAAACCGAGCGCGGCGAGACGCAAGGTCGCGTTGCTGGCGCTGGTCTTGTGGTTGGCCTCGACGTCCTCGAGGACGCGTCTGGCATCGGGCACCCGGCGCAGCAGCACGTAGTAGTCCGCCAGCCGAAGCTTGCCCTCGCCGTTCGGCTCGTTGTCCGCGACGACCTTGAGGTATTGCTCCGCCTCGGCGGGCTTGCGGGACGCAATCTTGAGGAAGGCGAGCAGCCGGTTGGCGGTGAGGCTCTTCGGGTTCAGTTGCCGGGCGACGTTCAGCTCCGTCTCCGCTTCGGGACGGCGGCCGGTGGCCCAGAGGAAGTTCGCGAACGCCAGATGGACACGCTCATCCTTGGGGTTCGTGGTGAGCGCCTGCCGGAATGCGGCTTCCGCCCTGGTCTGATCGTCGCGGAGCATCTGGACGGCGCCGAGGCTCGCATAGGACTCGGCGCGATCGGGATCGCTCTTGATCGCGCTCTCGACCTCGGCCAGCGCGTCTTCGAGCTTGTTCATGCGGGCGAGCGCATTGGCGCGCAGAATCTGCGCCTCGACCATTCCGGGCTGCTTGACGAGCGCCTGCTGCGCGCGGGCAATCGCGTCCTCGTAGCGGCGCGCCAGCAACAGCACTTCCGCCGCTTTCATCTGCGCATCGACGTTGTCGGGCAAGAGGTCCGCCGCGCGCGCGTACTCCCGCAACATGCCCGCGGCGTCTCGCGTCTGCACGTACGTATCGCCGAGCTTCAAGCGGGCTTCGCCGAAGCGCGGATCCTGGGTGATGGCGTTGCGGTACTGGATGATCGCTTCGTTGTACTTGCCTTCCGCGAAGAACCTGTCGCCGCTCTGAACGAACTCGCGCTTGGCGACCTCCGGATCCTTGGAGCACGCCCAGCCGGCAAGGGCGAGCACGACGCACAGTCCGGTGGCAGACAATCGGGTTCGAACGTTCACTCCACGGCCTCCTCGGTGTGGTGTTCGGCCAGGCCCGGCCGAACGTGAGCGGCAAGTGAAGGTAGCAAAGGGCTCGCCCCGGACCACTACCCGCGGCCAGCGCCGCTAAGCCATTGTGCCTCAGCGTGTTCCGACTTGGCCTGGCGGACGTTATGCCTGGACCTGAAGCCGGAGTCTGCTTCCGAGGCGACTAATGGTTCCAGCAAGACGATCGATTGTCTCCTTGTCGTCAGGACTCTTCGGCGGTGCCGCTTACAGCTCTGTGCCGCGACGGTCGAAACCGTGCGGTTCGTTCGTCCGGATCGTCGACATGCCGGCCGACACGTCGTCTGTGACGGCGCGGTGCTGAAGCCCGTAAGTCGTTGAAGGAACAAGGGTCTTGCCTGCCAGCACCACGTCGATCCATCGGCGCGCCACCCACGCGGACGACCGGGCACGGCGTTTGGACTGTCGCGTGGCGCCGCCGCGCGCGCGTCGACGCGCCGGCAGGAGACGCGGATGTTGAGCCTGCTGGAACGAAAGATCGCCTCGCTCCCTCACCGGCTGGTGCTCGTCGCACCGCCGCGGCAAGCCGTCCCGCCGGCCTTCCGGGACGTCACGAGCGACAGCCAACGCTGGCGCGCGCTCATCACCGAGATCCAGCGCCTTCGGGCGCGCGTGTACATCGACGACGGGGCCGTGCGGCCGGACGAGCTGGCGGCGGGAGGGCTGCACCAGACGCCTGAGGACGAACGGAGCTGGCACCTGCTGATGATGAACCGCGACGAGCAGATCAGCTCGTGCGTCTGGTACCTCGAGCACGAGAACGCGGAGTCGATGGACGAGCTCCGGGTGAAGTCCTGCCCATTGGCGGGCGATCCGGCGTGGCAGACCGTGCTCCGCCAGGCCGTCACCCTCGAGCTCTACCGCGCCCGGTGGGAACGGCTTCGGTACGCGGAGATCGGCGGCTGGGCCGTGTCGAAGGAAAGCCGATGCACCGCCGAGGGTCTCATGCTCGCGCTCGGCGCTTATAGCCTCGGGCGCTTCTTCGGCGGCGCGTTGGGGCTGACGACCGCCACGGTCCGGCACGGCTCCTCGACGATCCTCCGCCGCCTCGGCGGCTCGCGGCTGCAGATGGGCGCAGTGACCGTGCCGCGGTACTTCGATCCGAAGTACGACTGCGAGATGGAGCTGCTGCGATTCGACTCGCGCACCGTGAACCCGAAATACGACCGGATCATCGACGCCCTCCGGGCCCAACTGGCCGAGGTGCCGGTCGTGTCGCCGTCGCCGGCCTGGGCCGAGACGTCGGTGGCGTGAGTCCACAATCGCGGTCTGAGTCCTCTCGACACGGCCGGCGCGGCGCGTGACCTCCGACGTATGATCGGCGGCGACGGAGGCTTCATGCGGACGCTCGTTCTCCTTCTCGGGCTCCTGCCCGTTGTGTCCACCGCCAACGCCGCACAGGCGCCGGCGCCGTTGCGCATCGCCGTGGTCAGCAGCCAGCGGATCTCGGCCGAGTCGGCGCCCGGCAAGGCGGCCGTCGCGAAGGTCCAGGCGCTGCAGCAGCAGCGGAACGCCGACCTGCGCACGCGGCAGCAGGCCATCGAGGCCTTGCGGCAGCGGATTGCCCAGGCACCCGACGCCGGCGCGCTGGCTCCGTTGCTTCGCGAAGAGCAGCAGCAGCGCGCGGAGTTCGAACGCTCGGCCGCCCAGGCCCAAGTGGACGTCCAGGCGCTCCAACGTCAGCTCAACGCCGATCTGGGCCGGGTCGTCAGGACGGTGCTGGAGGAGCTCGCGAAGGCACGCGGCGTCGACGTCGTGCTCAACCTCGAGACCGCCGTCGTCTGGGTGGGTCCCTCGCTGGACCTCACGAACGCCGTCATCGAACGTCTCAACGCGCCGGCCGCCCAATAAGGACCGGATCTTCCCGTTTCTGCGCAGTTCTCGATTGAAATACTTACACGGGTAGGGCATAACTACGCTGCGCCGCGCGGCCAGAGGTTGGGAATCGTCGAACCGAAAGTGCGCACAGCGCTTCACAGTTACGGCACGAAACTTGTAATCGCCCGTCGCGCTCGCGTCCGGAAGTCGGGTGTGGGCGGTGGGAGAACGCCGTATGCGCACCCTGCTCGAGCGTGAGATTCTGTCCGCCGGTTCCCAACTGCTGCTCCTCGCCCCGCCAGGTCGCGCGATACCCGAGACGTTTACCTCAGTACGCACGGATCCCGGCCGCTGGCGGACGATGCTCGACGCCGTGCAACGACTGCGCGGGGCCGTGTACGTGCAAGACGGGGCCGTGCGACAGCTCTCGGCCGACGGCCGGCACGAGACCGACGAAGACGAACGGTGCTGGCACGTCGTCCGTCTAGACGAGGATGGCGAGCCCGCGGCCTGTATCCGATATCTCGAGCATGATGCGCGGGGCCCGGTCGACGATCTTCGCGTCAGCACCGCTCCGGTGTTCGACGAGGACGCGTGGGGCGGCCACGTGCGCGCCGCGCTCGAGGCGGAGTTGGCGGCTGCCGCCGCCCGAGAGGCTCCCTACGGCGAGGTCGGCGGCTGGGCCTGCGCGGCGGCTCGCCGCTGTCGAGCCGACGGCGTCGTCCTCGCCTTGTCCGCCTTCAGCCTGCTCCGGCATTTCGGCGGTGCCCTGGCCGTCGCCGCGGCGACGACCCGTCACGGGTCCGCCGCGATGCTCCGGCGGCTCGGCGGCGCCCGCCTCGAGCACGCCGGCGTCGTGCTGCCGCCGTACTTCGATCCTCAATACGGCTGCCAGATGGAGCTCCTGCGCTTCGACTCGCTCAGGCCCCACAGCCGGTACGAGCGGCTCGTGCGGGCGCTCGCGGACGTGTTGGGGGAGGTCGACGTGTGCACCCCTGCCGCCGCCAGCGCGGCGATCCCGGCCGGCGCGTCCGTCGCCGCCTGACCCGTTACGGCGCCGCGTGCCGGCGCCGCCGTCCCGATGATCCCGTTCGACTACAGGACCGCCTTCTCGCGCAACATCGGGTGGGTCACGTCTGCCGAGCAGCAGCAGTTGCGTGAGAAGCGCGTCGCCATCGCCGGGCTCGGCGGCGTGGGCGGCTTCCATCTCCTGACGCTGGCTCGCCTGGGTGTCGAGCGCTTTCGCATCGCCGATCCCGACGAGTTCGAGCTCGCCAACTTCAACCGGCAGGCCGGCGCCTTGATGTCGACGATCGGCCGCTCCAAGGCCGACGTCCTCGCCGCCATGGCGCGCGACATCAACCCCGACTGCGACATCGACGTGTTCCCCGGTGGTGTCGGCCCCGACACCTTGCCGCAGTTCTTCGAAGCCGCCGATCTGTACGTCGACGGGCTCGACGCCTTCGCCTTCGCGGCGCGCGAAGCGGTCTTCGCGTACTGCGCGGCGCGCCGAATCCCAGCCATCACGGTCGCGCCGCTCGGCATGAGCGCGGCGCTGCTCGCGTTCGTCCCCGGCGGCATGACGTTCGAGGACTACTTCCAGTTGTCTGGATGCTCCGACGAGGAGAAGGCCATCCGGTTCCTGGTGGGCCTCGCACCCGGGCTGCTGCACCGCTCCTACCTCGTCGATCCCTCGGCGGTGAACCTGCGCGAGCGGCGAGGTCCGTCGACCGTGATTGCCTGCCAGCTCTGCGCGGGCGTGGCCGCGGCCGAGGCATTGAAGCTGCTGCTCGGGCGCGGCAAGGTGTGGTCGGCACCGCACGGCGTTCAGATCGACGCCTACCGCAACCGCCTGCGCCGCACGTGGCGCCCGGGCGGCAACCGTCATCCGCTGAATCGTGCCGCCATCGCGATCGCCAAGCGGCAGTTCGGACTCTGACGTGGCTGTCACGAAATCCCGGGACGAGATCGCCGCGGCCTACAGCTCGCCGCCGTGGTGGTACGACCTGCGCGGGTTCTTCATCCTCACGTTCGCCTACAACAGCACGCTCGGCACGCAGCTCCGGCTCTTCGGTCCGAACATCGGCCGAGAGCACCTCGAGGTCGCGTGCGGGACGGGCACGCTGCTCGAGCTGATCCTGCGATGGCGGCGCTGGAAGCGTCTGCCCGCGGCACACGTGGTTGGCGTCGACTACGCCGACTCCATGCTCGCGGGCGCCACGGCGCGCTTCGCGCGGCAGCCGGACGTCGAACTGCGTCGTGCCGACGCCGCGGCGATGCCGTTCGCCGACCGGACGTTCGACACCGCGAACTGCGCCAACGCCATCCACTGCCTGCCGGACGTGGACGGCGCGCTTCGCGAGATCGCGCGCGTGCTGAAGCCGGGCGGCACGCTGGCCATCAACGTCCTGCTGCACCCGCGTGGCGTGTGGCCGTTCGGTGCCATCGCGCGCCGGCTGAATGCCTGGGGGCAACGCAAGGGAATCCTCGTCAGGCCGTACGCGGCCGATGAAGTGCGGCGAGCGCTCTCCGCCGCCGGCCTCGAGACCATCTCGGAGCGCATTCACGGCAACTGCATGGACGTCACCGCGCGCAAGCCGGCGTAACCCATGGTGCCGTTGCCGGTGGTTCTCTGGCACGAAGCGCGGGCGCGCACCTCGCCCATCCGGCGCCCGGAGCCGGCCGAGGCGATGGACGACGCCGAGCAGGTGCGGTCCTACGTCCAGGCGTACGCGTGGGGCGGGCCGACGTCGGCGCTCCAACTCCACCACCTGCGCGAGCTGTCCTCCATCATCCGGCCCGGCGACGTCGTCGTCGACCTCGCGTGCGGGCCGGGACCGCTGCTGCTCGAGCTGGCGCCGTTCTATCGCGACGTGACGTTCATCGGCGCCGACCTGTCGAGCTCGATGCTCCGCGAGCTGTCGAGGCAGGCGGAAGGGCACGGGCTGTCGAACGTCTCGACGCTCGAGGAGGACATCCGCCGGCTGCCGTCGCTGCCGAACGCGTCCGTGGACGTCGTGATCTCGACGTCCGCGCTGCACCATCTGCCGGACGAGGATTCCCTGCGGCAGGTGTTCCGGCGGGTCCGGTCGGTGCTCAAGCCCGGCGGCGCGTTCTACCTCTTCGACTTCGCGCTGCTGCGATCGGAAGCGGCGCGCAGGCTCTTCGTCGCGGACGTCGCGCGGCTCGCCCCGCCGCTCACCGCTCGTGATTACGACCTCTCACTACAGGCGGCGTTCCCGCTCCCGCTCGTTCGCGAGTTCGCCGCGGCAGAGCTGCCGCGGCCGTTCACCTTCGCACGCAGCCGTCTGCTCGACTTCTTCTATTTCGTGCAGACGCCGAGTCGCGTGGCGCCGGCCGCCGAGCTGCAGGCGTACATCGACCGGCGCTGGAGAGGACTGAGCCTCGCGATGAAGGGCGAGCACGTCACGCTGCGCGCCATGCGAGGCAGCCGGCACTTCACCTAGGCGCGGACCCAACACGTCGGGCCTCCGCTACGCGCGGGCCGAGCGCGTCGCGGAGCCGCGCCAGCGCGCCGGCGTCGTGCGGGGCGTCGACGACGGCTTCCAACGGTCCGACGATGGACGGGGCCAGATCGCGCCGGTGCATCGCGAGCAGCGTCTCCATTTTCGGGATCGCAGAGCTCTCGGCATCGGACTCGAGCGCGACGACGTACTGCGCCAGCCCTTCCATGATGGCGCCGCGACGGATCATCGCCGCGCCAAGGTTCGCGCGGGCTTCGTCATGAAGGGGATTGATCCGAAGCGCCTGGACGAAATGCTTCTCCGCTTCCGCCACCATGCCCACCCGCGCCAGGACGACACCGAAGTTGTTCTGCGGCCCCGAAGAATTGGGCGCAAGCCGGACGGACTCTTCCAAGTGAATGCGGGCTTCCGCCAGCCGATCCTGACGGACCAACTCCGCGCCGAGATGGCTGTGGATCTCGGGAACATCGTGGCCGCCATGGTCGAGCGCGTGTCGCCACAGCGTTTCAGACGAGCTCCACGTGCGGCTCAGTCCGCGGCTCCCCAGAACCAATGCCGGCACGACCGCCATCGCGACCGCCAACGTAGGGACCGCCAGCCGGCGGGCGTTGGATCCAGTGAGCAGAAACCAGAAGATGCCGGCGAGGCCAGCGGCGAGCGGCATGGTGGCGACATAGCCGTAGCGGTCGGTCGCCACCTGCGTGGTGATCTTCACGAGACCCAGGTTCGGTGCCAGGATGACCAGGTATCCGAGCCATGCCGCGCTGAACGCGGGATATCGAGCGCGCAGTCGGAGCGCGGCGCTCGTGACGGCGACCGCCGCGACCAGCGCGAGCCAGAACGGCGCCGCGATCGGAAACGTCGCGCGCGGGTTGCCGTAGAACGCGCTGATGTCCGAGGGCGCGATGCTCTTCGTGAGATAGAACCAGATCGCGTAGGCGGACTGGACGATCCGGATGAGATACGGCGACGAATCGACGACCACGAGCGGCTCGTGCGGTTTGACGATCGTCGCGATCGCCATGAACAGCACGCTCACGGCGAAGAACGGCCACTTCTCGACGATCGCTCGGCGGAGGCGCGTGCGCGCCGTCGCATCGGCCGAAAGAGCGACACGCCGCAGCGGGTAGAAGTCCAGGAGGAGCAAGGCGAACGGCACCGTGACGGCGACGGCCTTCGAGAGGACGCCGAAGATCATGCAGGCGAACGCCGTCCAGAACCACCCAGGACGCCGGAGACTCTGGTCTGGAAACGCACGCAGGTACGCGTGCAGCGACAGCAGGTAGAAGAAGGCGGAGGGCAAATAGGGCTGGCAGGACGCCCACGCCACGGGCTCGACGCGCAACGGGTGCACGGCGAAAAGCGCCACCGCCGTCGCCGCGCTCATCACGGCGAGGCCCGAGTGCCGTGCGAATCGGATCGGGTGCGCCCGGCGCAGGAGCGCGAGCACGAGCGCGAACAACAGCACCGTGTTCGCCGCGTAGATCAGCAGGCTGACGAGGTGGTAGCCGCGCGCGTCCAATCCCCAGACCACGTACTGCGCCGAGAGCAGCATCCAGGCGAGCGGCTGGTAGACGGCGACGCGCACGCCGGTCCACGCCCACCAGATCTGGCTCCAGCCGAATCCCTTGTAGTACGGGTTCTCGACGAAGTTCTCCTCGTCGTCCCAGTCTACGAACGGGTTGTCGAGCGCGGGCTGGAAGGCGACGAAGACGAGCGCGACCAAGGCGATTGCGGCGAGCCAGGGCCAGAAGGATCCTGTGGTGCTCGACGCCTGGTCGCGATTCGACGACCGGACGGCTGTCTGCACGGCGATGAAGGGTAGTGGAGCGGCCTTCAAAAAGAAACCCTGGAGCGGTTGCCCGCTCCAGGGTTTGGTCGTGCCCGAGTCGGAAGAACTAGGACTTCGCGTTCTTCTGCTTGCGGCGGCGGGCCCAGGCGGCCGAGCCGAGGCCGAGGCCGAGCAGGCTCAGGGTCGCCGGCTCCGGCACCGTCGCGTCGTTGAACACGACGCTGAGGTCGCCCGTGACGGTCTGCGTGCCCGACAACTGGAATTCGTCGATGTCACCGTCGACCGTCGTGTGGATCAACAGCGAGGACGGGAAGGTCCAGTAGGTCGCACCGAACGCCGTCAGGGTCGGATCCGAGAACTTGAAGTCGAACGTCCCGGGATCGCCAGGGATGCCAACACCGGAAATCAGGGTCGATGCCGTCAGCACAGCCAGGTCGTCGCCCGTCGTACCACCGGCAGTCGGCATGTTGCCCGCCGTCAGGCCGGTCAGGATACCGTCCAGAAGCGTGTCCTGATCGGGATCCAAGTACAGCGTTACGTTTGCGCTGGTGCCGACGAGGTTTCCGCCCGTGAACGTTCCGGTTGCGGTGAAGAGGGCGTAGATGCCATAACCGCCAATCGAGTTGACCTGCGTCGGGGTCACGAGCGACGTGCCTTCGTTCTTGAAGTACTGACCGAAGGTGGCGTAGGCGCTGACCTTGAACCCGCCCACACCGTCGAAGGTGATGAGCTCGGTGTAGCCACCGTTGAGCTTGTCAGCCACGAAGTTGTTGACGACGGAACCCGGCACCACGCCCTCATGAACGGTGTAGTCCAGGAAGTCCGCGCTTGCCGGCGCGCCAACTGTCAGCAACCCTGCCGCGAGGGCCGATGTCGTAAGAAACTTGCCAAGAGTTTTCGTCATCATTTCAGCGTCTCCGCATCCTCCGAGTCTCAACAAACCTGACCATGAACGGCCTGAGCCAGACGGGGCCAGGCGCTTGTCGCGAATCGGCCCACGTGACGTCGCCCCGAACTGCTGGCGATCGTCCGCGCCCTAATCTAGCAACTCCAATGCCGTCCGAGATCCTCGTCTTTCGTGCCGAGCCCTGTCGTGCCAAGTGACTGATTATCAATCACTTCTCCACCACCACCAGCCCGTGATTCCTCATCGTCCTCAGCCGGAAGTCCACCGTGAGGCTGACTCAAGACGGCGTCTCGTATTTCGCGGCTCGGAGGCGACCAGAGCATGGCGCGCTACTCGGGAAGGTAGGCCGGCAGCTCGCGGAGGAGCACCTCGGCGAACGCCATCCCGGTGCGCTCGGCGTCTTCGGCTGCCGTCCCGGCCGGCAACGGGATCGTCAGCCGGACGATGGCGCCATCGGACCGGTTGTACCGCATCGCATCGGCGACGAGGTAGAACTTGCCCCAGTACTCGCTGGCCACGATCCGGCGGCCGCTCTGGTACCAGTAGTAGACCAACTGGCGGTCCAGGCCTTTCTGGATCACGACCCGGTTCAACGGGATCTGCGTGCCTTCCGGACCGCGAGGATCCGGAACATCGACGATCTGCTGCGTGACGGGCTGCCAACCCGCACCGGGCAGGCAGTTCAGCGGCGAGTGAATCGTGTCGCCCTGCCGCTGGCTGCCCCAGTACCCGACGTACAGCCCGACGCCGCGCCCCTCCCGGACGTACGACCGGAAGAGGTAGTCGTCCGCGCCAAGGACAGCGAGGACCTTCGGATCGATCGCCGGCTGCGCGACGCCCTGCCAGTTACCGAGCCGCATGGGGAAGCTGCTGAATCGCAGGCGAGGCGGCGCGTCTTCCGGCCGGTTGGCTCGCGTCGCGACGCCAGCGGCGGCGAGCAGGACGATGACGACGAGAACGAGACGACGCTGCATGGCCTTCAGGCGACCGACGGCGACCGCAGGGGCGCCAGCCGGAGGATGACCTGCTGGATCGCGAGAATCAGCAGGAACGCCAGGACGAACACGACCCAGCCGGAGAACTCGTGGAAGAACCCCTCGGCCGCGGCCACACCGTAGTAGTGCGCTGCCACGCCCGTGCCGGCGACGCGGGCGGCGTTCGAGACGATGGCCACCGGGATGGCCGACAGCACGATCGCCGCGCGGACCCAGGCGCGCGAATCGGCGAAGTAGCCGAAGACAAGGCCAAGCGTGATGAGCGAAATCAGTGACCGGATGCCGCTGCAGGCTTCCGCGACCTCGAGCGACGTGTTCGCCAGGATCAGCACGTTGCCCTCGCGGAGCACCGGGATGCCGGCCGTTGCCATCGTGACTTCACCGGCCTGAGAGGCGAGCAACTGCAACGGGAACGCGATCTGGTTGAAGATCAGCGCCGGGATGGGAATCATCAACAGCAAGAAGGCGATCGGGAACGCGAGGATCCGCAGGTGCGCCCATCCGAACACGAACAAGACGATGCCGGCGACGATGCCGACGAACGACACGCGGCTGAGGAAGAGCTCCGAGCCGAGCAGGCCGGCGAGCAGCACGCCGACCGAGCCGAGGATGAGGACCATCCCCAGCCATGACGGCCGGCTGGCCGCCGCGGTCAGCCGGCTGCGACGCTCCCAGGCGAAGTACAGCGCGAGCGGCGGGATGAGGAAGCCGTGGGAGTAGTTGCCGTCGTTCGACCAGGCGTGCACGAGCTCGCCGCCGATGCGCCAATAGAGGAGGGCGAGCGCGCCGAGGACGGCGGCAAGTCCGAGAAGAGCCTTCGCGCTGAGCGTCATTCAACCATTCCAGGCGGTGAGGACATCTGGCTCTCAATCAAAAACCCGTGCCGTTCTTCGAGACTTCCGGCGCTGAGTGGCGTAAACTGCTGCTGCGACGGGAGTTCCAACGTGCCAGGACCCTTGGTTTCCGCCGTTACGGTATCAGAGATGCCGCGCGCGGCAGACTTTTGTTTCGGCGCTGAGCCGTGGACATGAATCTGAGGTTTGGCACCGGGCCGGTGGCTCGATCGTCCAGGTCTGCGTTCGGATGGCTCAGCGTTTGCACAGTGATGGACCGCCAGGCGGCGACACGAATCGTCATCGACGCAACGGAGCCAGTACATGTTGCGGCAGAATGGCTTGCGGTCCGATTACCGGCACCGGTCCGTCGCGCCGGCACAGGCGAAGGTTGAATCGTGGCAGAGAATAGTCTCCCAGAAGAGACGTCCAACGCGGTAGAATCCGAGCGCGCCGAAGCCGAGCGCCGTGCCTTCCTGCGCAAGGCTGCGCTCGTCGGCTTGCCGGTCGTCCTCGCGACCGTCCGGCCCCGCGCCGTGTGGGCCGGCGGGCAGCACGGCGGCGGATCCTGCGCCGCGTCCATCCGTCCCTCGAAGACTTGCAAGTAGCCGACAGCCGCACGACCTGGCGCCGCCACGCGACGCCGACCTGGGTCAGATTCGACGACGGCGACGACTGGATCGTCTTCAATCAGGCGTCGGCTGACATCCACCTCGTCGCGCCCATCCTCCATCGCATCTGGTCGCTGATTCCGCCGGAGCAGGGCATCGCGGCCGCCGACCTGATCGCGGCGCTCGGACGTGACCTCGAGATCGACGCGGCGACCGCGACCGAAAACGTCACCCGCGCGCTGGCCTTCCTGGACGAGGCGGGTCTGGTGGCCCCGGCGTTCGGCGGACGCGGTTGACGCGTGGTCGACACGCAGCTCGAGATCGGTCCCTTCCTCGCCCGCGTGCGATCGCCGCTCGCCGCCGTGTCGCGCCATCTGGCGCTGCTCTATCCCGACTACCGCCAGCGGCCAGGCGCCGCCGGCCACTTCGACGTCGTCGTCGCGCCGGGACGAGGCGTGCGGCGGTGGGTCCGCCGGCAGGCGAGGGCGATCCTGCACGGGATCGAGCCGTATCTTCCCGTCCCTGAAGATCTCGCCGGACCATCGATGGAGTGGAGCCTCAACTGGTGCATCGGCACCCGGGCGCATCAGTGGGTGGTCATGCACGCGGCGACGCTCGAGCGCGGCGGCCGGGCGCTCGTGATGCCGGCGCCACCAGGTGCGGGCAAGAGCACGCTCTGCGCCGCGCTGGCGTACTCGCGATGGCGCCTCTTCTCCGACGAGTTCGCACTGCTGCACCCGGTGACCGGCGCGATTCACCCGGCGCCGCGGCCGTTGTCGCTGAAGAACGCCTCAATCGAGATCATCCGCGGCCGGCATCCTGACGTCGCGCTCAGCCCGGAGTGCATCGACATCGAGGGCGCCCGTTTCGTGCACGCGCGGCCACCGGCCGACAGCGTCCGCCGCAGCAGCGAACCTGCTACGCCTGGCTGGCTCGTGCTGCCCCGGTACGTGCCGGGCAGCCCGACGATCTTCGAGCCGCTGCCGAGGGCGCACGCGCTGGCGCGCCTCGCCGATCAGTCCTTCAACTACAACGTCGTCGGCCCGGCCGGCTTTCGGGGGTTGGAGCACCTCGTGCGGGCGTCGGCGTGCTACCGGCTGGAGTACAGTGACCTCGACGACGCGCTGGGACGCTTCGACGAGCTGGCGTGCAGTTGATCCCTTCTTGATTCCCTGATCCGACGATGTCCCGCCTCGACACCGGACCCGACCACGAGCTGCTCGTGCGGGTGCTGCGGTCGCCCGAGATCCTCGCGTCGCTCGTGCCCGAAGAGGTGAGTCGGACGATGGACACCGCCCAGGACGCCCGGTTGCTCGGCTGGTTCGTGAACCAGGCCGAGCGGCTGGATCTCGTGTCGCGCGCGCCGGCGTGGTTGGCCGATCGAATCACGAGCGCGCGCGCACTCGTGACCGAATACGATCGCGCGGTCCGTTGGGAAATCGACCGCCTGCGGCGCGCGCTCGATCCTGAGGGCGTGCCATGGGTGCTGCTGAAGGGTGCGGCGTACCTGACGGCGTCTCTCGCCGCCGGACGCGGGCGGCGCGTCGCCGACATCGACATCCTCGTGCCGGCTGCCGAGCTCGGCCGGACGGAGCGGCTGCTCAACGCACACGGCTGGTCGGCGGGCGAGGTCGACGCCTACGACGATCGGTACTACCGCGAATGGATGCACGAGCTGCCGCCGATGACGCACGAGGCTCGCGGCTCGGTGGTCGACGTCCACCACGCGCTCTTGCCGCGGACGGGGCGCCTGCAGCCGTCTCCGGCGCGGCTGATCGACCGGGCGGTCATGACGAACGGCGCGCGCGTGCTCTGTCCGGCGCACATGGTCCTCCATGCCGCCGCGCACCTGTTCCACGATGGCGAGATCGCCGGGGCGATTCGCGATCTCGTCGATCTGGACGGGTTGCTGCGCGCGTACGGCGCCGATCCGGCTTTCTGGCCGGACCTGGCGCGCGAGGCCGAGGCGCTCGATCTTCGTCGTCCGGCGTACTACGCGATCCGCTACGCCGCGCGCTTCTTCGGCACGCCGATCCCTGACGACGTGCAGCAGCGGATACGGGCCTGGGGACCGCCGCCGGCCGTTCGCCGCACGATGGACACGTTCGTCACCCGCGCGCTGCCAGGGCCGGCCGGCCACGCGTCGTCCACCGCGGCGTTCGCGCTCTACGTCCGGTCGCACTGGCTCCGCATGCCTCCGTTGCAGCTAGCCAGGCACCTCACGCGCAAGGCGTTCCGCGACCGCGTGAGCCATGAGCCGTAAGCGTGCGTTTCAAACTCGGCGAGCGCGGGTCCTGTCGCCGGACAGCCCCGCGTGGTGCTCGGCACAACGCGCGTGATCACGGGTATCGCCTGCGCGCCACGCGGGGCGGCCCCGTCCGGCGCCACCCCCGCCGCGGGAGTTCTGACACGCGCCGTAAGCCATGAGCCCTCTCTATCTCGTCCATCGCCTCCAGGCGTAGTACCGCAGAGCGGCGTGCTCGTAGAGAGCGTCGCGGCTGATCCGGAGCGCGAAATAGGTCGGCACGAACGCGCGCAGGCCCCCGCCGGCGGGTTCGACGTCCGCTGGCGCCACGACGAGCACCGGGCTCAGCCGTTCGGCGCGCATCAGCGCCTCGACACGCGGCGCCTGCAGGCGCGATACGACGACCGCGAGCTGCAGCACCGGCGATGCACGCAGGCGCGACGCGACCCACGCGATCTGCTCGCGCGTCGTGGTCGTCGCGGCATCATGATAGAGACGTGCGCGCGGCACGCCAGCCTGGGCGAGCGCGGCGTGCATCCACGGCTCCCAGCCAAGGGACCAGACTTCGTTCGGCTGCGCCATTAGGTAGACGCGCTGCGCTTCGCGCACGCGGCCGCGCCGATTGTCGCCGTCGAAGACGACGAGCACGTCGATGCGGTCGCCCGCGCGAAGTTCCCGGCCGTGCGGGCGAGGCAGCGCTCCGCTGATGAGCGCGGCGACGGCCGGCAACGCGAGCGCGAGATAGAGCGCCGCGACCGCGACGAACCAGGCCGTGGTCGCCCGTCTCGCGCGCGGAGCGGCGAGCCGGACGATCAGGCCCGCGGCAAGGCAGATGACGAGAAAGGGGATCGACCCAGGCGCATCGATCCACTTGAGCAACGACCAGAGAAGGGCAAAGGGCAGGTGAGGTGCGGTCAGGTTCACGGCGCCAGCAGCGCCTGCAGCGCCTTGACCTCCGGACGCTCGGCCGCCTTCGGGTCCAGCTTCAACGCCTGCGCCAGCTCACGCCGTGCCGTCACCCGAAACCCGAGCGCCTGGTGCATCGTCGCGGCGTGCAGGAGGATCTCGACGCTCTGCGGCGCGGCGGCGGCCGCGCGCTCCATGTACGCGATGCCGCGGTCATCCTGACCGAGCAGATGATGAATCCACCCGATCGTGTCGAGCACGGGTGGGAGCGGAGCGAGCTTCAGCGCGCGCTCGGCGAACGGCAGCGCCTCAGCGGGCCGTTGCTTCTTGTCGGCCAGCGTCCAGGCGAGATCGTTCAACGCGATCACGTTTCCCGGAGCGAGCTCGACGACGCGGCGGAAGCGCTCGATGGACCGGTCGAAGTCGCCGCGCGCACCGTACAGGCTCGCCAGCCGGAGATGCGCGTCGCCGAGCCGTGGCTCGATCGCGGTGGCCGCGACGAGCACCGGCTCGACGTCCGTCGCCTCGCCTTTCACCACCGCGACGTCCAGGCGCAGGAGCATCTTCACGGCCTTCGGATCCAGCGGCTGGCCGAGCGCGGCGATGCGGCGTCGCGTGAAGATCGCCGGCATGTCGCTGTCCGGGTCGACGCCCTCGGCGATGGCGGCCGGGGCGAGCGTGTCGCGACGGAAGGGCGCGCAGAGCGGGTCGCCGATCACGATCGTCTGCCAGCTCAGGAATGGCATCGCCGCGTAGAACGCTTCGGCGAGGTTCAGGCCGGCGACGTAGACGGGGAAGAGCACCTGGGGCCGGACCGTGCCGTCGAGGAACGGCTCGTCGACGTGCGCGGCGACGCCGGTGATGCCGTCGCGAATGAGATCGCCGGCGAGCGATTGGAAGCTGCCGCGGTGGGGCGGGCCACCCGCCGGTCCCGACGGAGACCAGGCCGGCGGCGGCTCGATGAACGTCCGCCCGTCCGTGCTGACGAACGTTCCGCCGATGGCGCCGGGCGCGAACGTCAAGCCGCTTCGCCGCCGCACGTTGCCGACGTCGTTCGATCCCCAGGAGTAATAGCCGAGCACCGGTTGGTCGGTCGCGGCCGGCGCGCGCGTCTCCTCGTGCAGCAGGGCGATGCCGGGAGCGTCCCGGAGGCGCGCCGCGGCCTCGGTGAGCCGCTGATCGCCGCCGCGATCGATCAACGTCGCCTTCTCGTCGAGCACGATCGTGCCGCGCACGGCGGGCGCCGTCGACCGATCGATCAGCCCCTTCACGTCGTCGACGGTGAACCCATCGAGACGTGTCACGAGGTAGATCTCCTGCGCGGTACGCGTGAACGGACGTGCCTCGGACGCTGGCCGGTCATCGAGGAAGTACGGGTTCGGCACACGTCCGATCGCGGGGGGCGGCTGCCCGAGCAGCTTCCGGTAGAGCAGGGTCAGCTCCGAATCGACGCTCGCGACCGTGCCGTCGCGACCGCCGGTGCCCGCGATGCGCAGCGGCACGCCCTTCGTGAGGACGATGTAGAGGACGACGTCCTGGAGCGCTCCGCTCACGAGGAAGCGGCTGACCGGACCTTCGATGGCGCGCTCGTACTCCGTCCGAGACAGCGTCTCGTCCGTGCTCGTCGAGAGGCGGATCATGCGGCTGGCCGGCACCTGCCGCGCCTTCGCGTAGTACTCGCCGACTTCGATCGACGCCGGGCTGTTGCCGTTGACGACGACCAGCACGTTGTCGGCCGACTGGGCGCCGGCGGGCCGCGCGAACGACGCCACGATGGCGAGCGACGTCGCCAGCAGGGTCAAGACACGCCAAGGCACCGCGGCCTCAGCGTGCGCGGCCGGCCGTCGCGCGATGCAGGCCGACGGCGGCCACCGCGGCAGACCCCACACCGAGCGCGGTGCCGAGCGCCGGCGGCAGACCCAGCATGCGAATCCCACCGAGAAGCGCGATGCCATGCACGAGATAGTACTCATAGGTGAAGCCCGATGCGATCGTCGCCGCGACGGGCAGGTGCTGGATCGTGACACGCCGGCAAGCGCCGCGACGACCGAAGCGACGCCGCTCGTCCTGCCGGCCTCGACGGCCGTCCAGTTGTCCGATGTTGAGCCTGGCGATGTCGGTCCACGCTGCCTTGACCGGAAACCGTCGGCGCGTGCTGCGCGGTGACGAGGGCAGCGGCGACCGGGCGGAGGCCGTCCAGGCCGGCCACGCTGGCGCTATCCGTTCTCCGCACGGGTGCGACGGCCTCCCTGGAAACACGAAGCGCCCGTGCCTCCTGATGGAGGCACGAGCGCGAGGTACAGCTAGCGGTGTCGGGCCGCGACGCGGCGGAGGCTACTCGGTCTTCACGCCCGGCCGTTGCCGGCGACGGCGGTTCAGACCAGCCAGCCCGGCCAGGCCGCTGCCGAGCAGGAGCAGCGAGGCCGGCTCGGGCACTGGGCTGCCGGCCCCATTCGCTTGCGTGGTGATGATGAACTGAAAACCCTCGTTGAACAGGTGGCAGTCCGGATCCAGGCCGAACGCGATGTCGCCGCCAGCCGCGATGTAGTTCTTCAGGCTCTCGAGCTGTCCCGACGTGAACGTGTAGGTGTAGTTGACTGGGGTGGTGGAGAAGGAGTAATCCGTCCTCCCGTCGTTCGGCAGCGAGTCCGCCCACCCTTCCTTGACCGTGTAGGTCTTGTCGACGCCGTTGGTCTCGGTATAGGTCGAGTCGGCGTACCGGTCGCCGAGCGGCGTGTTGGCGATCGGCGTGTCGTTCGGATAGGCGCTGCTGCCGAGGAACCTGCGCCCGTCGCTCATGTAGTAGTACTCAGGGTCGGACGTCACGTTGGCGCCGTTCGGATCCATCGCGAAATCGTCTTTGATGTTCCCCTGCGTCGAGTCCGACTCGTCCTGGTACCGGTAAATCGTGCTGTTCAGCGCGCTGACGGTCGTCGAGCCGTTCTGCCGCGTCACCGTGCCGGCTTCGAACGTCGTATAGGGGGACGGTCCGCCCGGCTGGCCGGATTCCAGTATGCCGACGCCGTTGGCGGCCAGCGCCGTCGGCGACAGGATGGTATCGAGCAGGTGCATGAACAGCTTGTTCGGGCCGGTGTCCCAGTTGTAGATGCCGTTGATCTTGATCTGCGCGCCGGTGATCGTCTCGCTACCGATGACCGTGTTCAGCCCCTGGAGGTGCCACGCGTACATGTAGGTGTGGTCCAGGTCGTCGAAGTCGGGATCGGGCGGCACGAACGTCAAGGTCGCTGCGCCTGCCAGTTGCGGCAGACCCAGCAGCGCGGCGAACATCGCCAACGCCAGCTTGCTCCTCAGCTTGCTTCCCACCATGCTCGCGAAACGCCTCACGTCAGCCCCCGGCTTCATCAACGAATACGTCCGCCCGCTATGTAGCAATTCGAGGGCCAGCGGGACCCGCTTCGGCCGGGTGCCAGCCTCGCCAGGTTTTGGGAGCATTTCCGGGCAAACAGCCGGCCGGCCCGCAGGCCGAGCGGCCGATAGGTCGTGAAGGTCGGCCTGCAGGGCGACATTTGTCGGCAGGCCCTCTGGAGCCGTCCGGCGCCGGATGTCGCGTTGGCGGCCAATCGGCCGAGGTCTTCCTGAGCGGTCAGGCCTGCCGCGGAGTGATTCTTGCTAAATTGCCTGGTGATGTCGAGACGCTCGTCCCTCCCGCGCCAGCTCGCCGTGGTGCTGATCGCGCTCGTCGTCCTCGCCGGATGCCGCAGCCCGGAGTCGGCCGCCAAAGCCTATCTGACCAATGGCGATCGGTTCTTCGCCGAACGGAAGTTCGCCGAGGCCGTCATCGAGTATCGCAACGCGATTCAGCGCGTGCCGACGATGTCCGAGGCGCACTTCAAGCTTGGCGAGGCCCTCGCCGCGCAAAGCGACGTCGTCGGCGCGCTCGGGGCCTACGTGCGCGCGGCCGACCTCAATCCCGAGTTGCTCGACGCGCAGCTCAAGGCGGCCGACCTGCTCCTGCTCGCGCGACGCTATGACGATGCGCGCATCCGGCTTCGGGCCGTGCTGAGCAAGCAGCCCGATCACAGCCAGGCGCTGATGATGCTCGGCGCGGCGATGGCGGGGCTCGGCAGCCTCGACGAAGCGCTCGCGGCGAACCGGCGTGCCATCGCTCTCGATCCGAAACGAGCCGGCACCTACATCAACCTGGGGGCGTTCCAGTACAAGCAGGGGCAGCGCAAAGAGGCGGAGTCGACGCTGAAGGCCGCGATCGCAGCCGAGCCGAAGTCCGTGACCGCCCACGTGGCGCTCGGCGACTACTACGCGCTCGAGAACCGGCTCGCCGACGCCGAGCGCACCTACAAAGACGCGCTCGCGCTCGACCCTGCCAATCTGGAGGCCAACCGCGCCGTCTCGGAGTTCTATCTGACGACGGGCCGGCTGCGAGAGGCCGAGCCGTACCTCGCGCGAGTCGCCGAGAAGAGCCGGCGGCGCGAGGATATCTTCGCGCTCGTCGACTACTACATGGCGACCGGCCGCCGACCGGTTGCGCTCCGGATCCTGCAGGGTCTGCGGGCGCGGCCGGAGAGCTACGCGGACGCGACGGTCAAGATGGCGCTGCTGGCGACGATCGATCGCCGGCCGGCGCAGGCCATGCGCCTGCTCGACGAGGTGCTGGCGAAGCAGCCGACGAACGCGAACGCGCTCGCGCTGAAGACGCACGTGCTGCTCGGCAACCGCCGCCGCGTGGAAGCGCTCCAGACGGCGGAAGCCGCCGTGAAGGCGGATCCGAAGTCCGAAGCCGCCCAGTTCGCGCACGCCGCGGCCGCCCGCGCCATGGGCCAGCGCGAGGATGCGAAGAACGCGTACCTCGAGGCGGTCAAGCTGAACCCGCGGTCGGCGGAGGCGCTGATCGAGTTGGCGCAGCTCCATCTCGACCAGAATCTCGTCGACACGGCGCTGCAGTACGCGGATCAGGCCGTCCGCGTGAGCCCGGACCTGGTCGAGGCGAAGCTGATGCGCGTTCGGGTCATGGCGAACTCGTCGGCGCTCCACGAAGAGGCGGCGCGCGAGGTCGCCCTGCTGCTGACTCGATATCCCAAATCGCCCGAGGTGAAGTACGAGGCAGGCCTCGCGGCGCTCAGCCGCGGCGACACGGCCGCGGCGTATCGCTACTTCGAGCACGCGCGGCAGCTCGCGCCCGACTACACCCGGCCGCTCATCGAGCTCATCAAGCTCGACCTCAAAGCGGCCCGGCCGGCGCTCGCCCGGCAACGCGCAGACGACGAGCTGCGCAAGGCACCCGACTCGATCGAGCTGCTGCTCATCGCGGGGAACACCCACGCGATGGTGGATCCCTCGGCCGCCGAGCGGCTGCTGCGCAAGGTGCTCGAGCTCGACGCCTCGAACATCACCGCGTACCAATCGCTCGCGACGCTGTTCCTGGCGCAGGGACGGTTGGACAAGGCCCGCCAGGAATTCGTGCACCTCACCGAGCAGCAGCCGACCAACGTGGCGCCGCCCACGATGGTCGGGATCATCTGCGAAGCGCAACGCGATCCCGCGCAGGCCGAGCAGTGGTACCAGCGCGCGCTCAAGATCAACGGCCGCGCCGCGGCCGCCGCCAACAACCTGGCCTGGATGTACGCCGAGCAGGGCCGCAATCTCGAGGCGGCCGTCGAGCTGGCCCAGATCGCCCGCGGGGAGCTGCCGCGGCAGGCCGAGGTGATCGACACGCTCGGCTGGGCCTACCTTCGGAAAGGGCTGATCGCGCAGGCCGTGCGGACGCTGCAGGACGCCGTGAACCAGGCGCCCGACGTCGCGCTGTATCACTATCACCTCGGCCTGGCGTACGCGCAGACGGGCGAGGACGCGCGCGCCCGCATCTCGCTCCAACAGGCGCTCAAGCTCGATCCGAAGTTCTCGAACGCGGTCGATGCCCAGCGTGCGTTGGCGAAGCTTCTGTACTGATCCGATTCGCGGAGGCCGGGACGCCTCCGCCCGCCGCCGCGTTCCTCACGCGCCTGCGGCTGACGCGCGCCCTGACTAGGCCGGTCGCGGCCTGTTCACCTCCGCTCGTCGAGGGGCGTCTGTCCGGGACTGCCGTGCCGTGTCGTCGAGCCAGCGCTCGAGCACCCACACGGCCCAGAGCGCGTAGCTCTCGTCGGCTTTGCCGGCCACGTGGTCGTCGAAGAGGGCCGCCAGCGCGCGCGTGTCGACGTGCGCGGCGACGCGTGCGTTCGGCGACAGCACCTCGCTCCGAAACAGCTCGGCGTGAGGACCGCGGATCCACGCGCCGATCGGGACGGTGAACCCGCGCTTCGGCAGCCGCCAGATTCCGCCCGGCAGCCGGTCACGCGCGATCGCGCGCAGGAGAGCCTTGCCCTCGCGGCCGACCTGCTTGCGCGAGGCCGGAATCCGGAACGCCAGCTCGACGACGCGGCGGTCGAGCAGGGGAGAACGGACTTCGAGACTGTGCGCCATGCTCATCCGGTCCACCTTCACCAGCGGATCGTTCGGCATGTACACCTTCAGGTCCGCGTACTCGGCACGCTGCAGCAGATCGGCGGAGGGGCAGCGCCGGAACGGTTCGGTGACGGCGTCGAAGACCGGGCTCGCGCGCGGATCGGGATCGGGCGCGCCTCCGAGCAACGCGCGCGTGCGATCGGGTTTCAGGAACGCGAGGTCGGCGTAATAGGCCGCCGCCGGATCGCGCGTGAGGTTCTCGAGCAGCGTGCCGGCGCGCAGCGCTCGCGGCACGCGTGGGCCGCGCGGCCACCGGCGTCCGAGCCAGCCCGCGGCCGGCAGCATGGCGGCCGGGAGCCAGCGACGCGCGGCCGCTTCCATGGCCAGCGGCACGTAACGGAAGTCGTACCCCGCGAACGTCTCGTCGCCGCCGTCGCCGCTCAGCGCGACGGTGACGTGCCGCCGCGCGGACCGCGAGACGTACCACGTGGGTATCGCCGAGGAGTCGGCGAGCGGCTCGCCGAGACCTCTCGTCACCGGACCGAGGACGTCGTCGAGCGTCGGCTCGACCTCGTCGGCGTAGTGCCGGCTGCGGACGTGCGCGGCCGTCAGCGACGCCGCCTCGAGCTCGTTGTGCGCGCGGTCGCCGAAGCCCACCGTCGCGGTGACCAATCGGTCGCCGAGCGCCTCCGCCATGTAGGACACGACCAGCCCCGAGTCGATGCCGCCGCTGAGAAAGGCGCCGAGCGGCACCTCGCTCTCGAGCCGATCGTGGACGGCGGCCCGCAGGGTCGAATCGATCTCGCGCAGCAGCTCGACGTCGGGCCGGTGATCGGTGTCGAACTCGCGCACGTCCCAGTACTGCCGCGTCTCGAGACGGCCGTTGGCCAGACGGAGCCAGTGGCCGGGCTCGAGCTTGAAGACGTTCCGATAGATCGTCCGCGGCGCGATGAAGTACCCGAGCGAGAGATAGCCCTCGAGCGCCGCGAGATCGAGGGCGCCGCGCCAGCGCGGCGACGCGGTCAGCGCCGGCAGCTCGCTCGCGAAGTGGAACGTGCCGTCGTCGACGAAGTAGAAGAGCGGCTTCTTGCCGAGCCGGTCGCGCGCGGCGAACAGCTCGTGGCGGCGTCCGTCGTAGATGGCGAACGCGAACATGCCATCGAGGTGATCCACGCACGACGGACCGAACTGCTCGTAGGCGTGCACGATGGTCTCGGTGTCGCTCGACGAGCGATAGCGGTGTCCGAGGCCCTCGAGCCGCGCGCGCAGCGCCTTGTGGTTGTAGATTTCGCCGTTGAAGACGACCCAGATGGAGTCGTCTTCGTTGGCCATCGGCTGATGGCCGCCCGCGCGGTCGATGATCGCCAGCCGCCGGTGTCCCAGCGCCGCTGCCGGCGCGTCATGGAACCCGTCGCCATCGGGTCCGCGGTGCGCCATCGCCCCGTTCATCGTGCGCAGCGCCGCCCGCAGCTCGGGCGACAACGGCGCGCCGTCAACCGAATACAGTCCGGAGATGCCGCACATCGTCAGGCGCCGGGCTCAGCACGCATGTTCACGACTCAGAACTCACCACGCAGACTCACGGCTCACGATCTCCCACTTGCCGACGCGCTCCCCACCGTTTCGTACACGGCGCGGTACTCGTCCACCATGCGCTCGATGGTGAAGCGGCGCGCGACCCGGTCGCGCGCGGCGCGGCCGATCGATGCGCGGTGTGCCGCGTCGCCCGCCAGTTCCAGGAGGGCGGCGCCGAGCGCGTGCGGATCGCGGGCCGGCACGAGACGGCCGCACGTCTCGTCGATGATCTCGGGTGTGCCGCCCACGCGCGTCGCGACGATCGGCAGCGCCGCCGCCATCGCCTCGAGAATCGTCAGCGACACGCCTTCGCTCACCGAGGAGTTGACGTAGATATCACACCCCTCCAGCCATCGCCGCGCATCGTCACGCTTGCCGAGGAACACCGTCCATCGCGCGACGTCCAGCTCGGCCGCGAGCCGTTCGAGCGCCGAACGCTCGGGACCGTCGCCGACGATGACGAGGCGGAGCGGGCGCGCGCGGGCGACAGCGGCCGACGCGTGAAGCAGCGTCGCGAGATCCTTGACCGGATCGAGGCGCGCGATCGTGCCGATGATCAGCGTATCGTGCGACACGCCGAGCGACGCCCGCACGTCGTGGCGCACGTCCGCGGCCGCCGGCGCGCCCACCTCGACGCCGTTGTAGATGACGCCCACGCGATCGGCGCGAAAGCCTTCGGCCACGAGATGCCGCTTGACGTCTTCCGACACGGCGTAGACGCGATCGGCGAGCCCACCGATCGCCTGATTGGCCAGCCGGCGCTTGGTCGAAGGCGGGGCATCCGACAGGCGCCCGTGTTCGGTGAAGACGACGGCGAGAGCGGGCTGCCAGGGACGAGCGAGCGCGCTGTACACGAACGGCGAGTACTGGTGCGCGTGCACGACGGTCGCGCCGTGCATCCTCGCGGCAGCCGCGACCTTCCGGCCCAGCAACGGGTGAAACCCCGGCGCGCGGCCGAGCGCCGTGACGACGATCCCCCGGTCGACGAGCCGTTGGGCCCAGGCGCCGGGCTCGTCGAGGCAGCAGACGGCGGCGGGCATGTCCGCATGGAGCCGCTGGACCAGCTCGAGGACGAGCTGCTCGGTGCCGCCAGGGTGAAGGCTGAGAAGGACGTGCAGGAGACGGGGAACGGGAGCCTCTTGGCGTCCCTATGTATCACGGGTCGAGCGTCTGACAGTCGAGGCAGCACGCGATTGCAGGCCGATCCGAGCCGGAAGCCAGTCGGCTCGACATGGATCCGCTTCGACGGCGGCAGCAGGTTCGACTGCGCCGCCCGTGACCCATGAGGGCTCGAGCGGCGTTCCGTTCACGCCAGCTCCCGGACGCGTTGGTCCTGGAACCAGACGTTGAGGGCGAGGTTCACGTAGGCTGCGCTGGCTCCGATCGGCACCTGCAGCGTCGCGAGGACATCGTCGAGGCCGGACAACCCGAGTTGGATCCAGCGCCACTGGCCGTCGTCGAGGACGCTGAACACCTGCAGGCGCCACGAGCCGGCGCCCATCACCGTGACTTCGGCGCCGTCGAGCTCGTGAAACAGCTCGTCGGCCGGCGTCGCGCTGCCGAAACCGCTGGCCCAGGCTCGGACGTCCGGCCGCCAGGCCGGGAGCGCCGGCCGCGACGTCGGGCCGTACGGGGACAATGCGGCGTCTTCCCATTCCTTGCTTGCCATGTTTGCGCGAACCTGCAATTGGCCCGCCAGATCGTCGTTCGGCAGATTCCCCATACGGCGAGGGCGACCCTGCTGAAATCCCACAGATTTGGTGCTTGCGCCGCGACCTTCTTACATCGTTCCGGCGCGCCGTCCGATCGGAAGTCCGCGAATCAGCAGACTTGCGGGCCGCGAGAGCGCGATTCTGTAATGACTTACAATGCCTCCCGCATGCGGCTGCGATTGTTTCCGCGCGACGAGCAGTTCTTCGATCTGTACAACCAGATGGCGGGCGAGATTCGGGCGGCTGCCGAGCTGCTCGAGCGGCTGCTGGCGGCCGACCCGCCCGACATCACGATCGTGTCGCGGATCCGCGATGCCGAGCACCGGTGCGACACCATGACGCACGACGCGATCCAGCGGCTGCACCGCACGTTCGTGACGCCGTTCGACCGCGAGGATCTCTACGGCCTGGCCACGACGCTCGACACGGTGATGGACGCCATCGACCATGCGGCGTCGCTCGTGGAGCTCTACCGCATCAAGACGGTGCGGCGCGGCGCGCGCGACCTGGCGCACACGGTGTCGGCGTCCGGCGTGCACCTCGCCGGGGCGCTGCAGGCGCTGGCGACCAAGAAGCCGGTGCACCCGCACTCGGTCGAGATCAACCGTCTCGAGAACGAGGCCGACCGCATCTACTGGGAAGCCGTCCGGGGCCTGTTCGACAGCGAGACCGATCCCATCCTGATCATCAAATGGAAAGAGCTGTACGACGCGCTCGAGGTCATCACCGACACCTGTGAAGACGTCGCCAACGTGATCGAAGGCGTCGTGGTCAAGCACGGTTAGCCGCGTGTCTGTCGCGTTCACGACCATCGGCCTGATCATCCTGGTCGCGCTGGTCTTCGACTACATCAACGGGTTCCACGACGCCGCCAACTCGATCGCGACGGTGGTCTCGACACGCGTCCTCTCGCCCGGGCTCGCGGTGTTGTGGGCCGCCTTCTTCAACTTCGCCGCTGCCGCGGTCGTGGGCACGGCGGTGGCGACGACGGTCGGCACCGGCATGGTCCAGTTGTCGGTCGTCACCTACTCGGTGATTCTCGCGGGCTTGATCGGCGCGATCATCTGGAACCTGATCACGTGGTACTTCGGCCTGCCGACGAGCTCGTCGCATGCGCTGTTCGGCGGCTATGCCGGCGCGGCGGTCGCCAAGGCCGGGTTCGGCGCGATCATCGCGTCCGGCTGGACGAAAGTCCTCATCTTCATCGTGCTCGCGCCGCTCATCGGGATGACGGTCGGGCTGGTGCTGATGCTCGCCATCATGTGGCTGTTCCACGACACGCCGCCGAGCCGCGTGGACGGCTGGTTCCGGCGCCTGCAACTGCTCTCCGCGGCGGCCTACAGCCTGATGCACGGCGCGAACGACGCGCAGAAGACGATGGGCATCATCTCGGGCGCGCTGTTCACCGGCGGGTACATCACGACGTTCCACGTGCCCGTCTGGGTCGAGGTCGTCTCCTACACCGCGATCAGCCTCGGCACGCTGAGCGGCGGGTGGCGGATCATCCGCACGATGGGATCGCGGATCACGAAGCTGCAGCCGGTGGGCGGGTTCGCCGCCGAGACCGGCGCGGCGGTCGCGATCTACACGGCGACGGCCCTCGGCGTCGGCATCAGCACGACCCACACCATCACCGGCGCCATCATCGGCGTCGGCGCGACCAAGCGGCTGAGCGCCGTACGCTGGGGCGTGGCGCAACAGATCGTCTGGGCCTGGGTTCTGACGATTCCGGCCTCGGCCACGATCGGCGCGCTGACCTACCAGGTGGTGCGGCTCATCGTCGCCTGAGGCTCGTCCCTGCGCCCTCCGCGCCGATATACTGAGCGGTCCGGGACAGCCGAGGACGCCATGAGCCATTCCAGATTTGCCTGTTTCTTCCTGGCGCTGATGCTGGCGGCCGCCTCCTGCGGTCCGTCGGTGGACGAACACGTGAAGCGCGCCGACGAGTACGTCTCGCAGTCGCGGTTCAGCGAAGCGGAGATCGAGTACCGGGCGGCCCTGCAGGGCGATCCCAACCGGGGCGAAGTCCGGCTGAAGCTGGCCGACGTCTACATGAAGCTCCAGCAGCCGTCGAAAGCGCTCGGCGAGTACGTGCGCGCGGCGGACTTGCTGCCCGACAACCGCACGGCCCAGCGGCAGGCCGGGATCCTGCTCCTCGCGGCCGGCCAGTTCGAAGACGCGAAGACGCGCGCCGAGAAGGCGCTGGCGCTCGACCCGAAAGACGTGGACGCCCAGATCCTGCTCGGCAACGCGCTCGGCATGCTCCGCGACTTCGACGGCGCGCTGCGCGAGTACCAGGAAGCGCTCGTGCTGAGCCCGGCCGACGACCGCGCCTACCGCAACATGGCGGCGATTCAGATCGCCCAGGGGCGTGCGACCGAGGCCGAGGCTGCGTTCCGGAAAGCCGTCGACGTCGCCCCCAAATCGCTCGAGGCACGCCTGGCACTCGCCGGCTTCTACTGGGCGACGGCCAGGACGGCCGACGCCGAGCGCGCGTTCAAGGACGCGCTCGCCCTCGATCCGGCGAACGTGGCGGCCAACCGGGCGCTCGGCACGTTCTACGTCGGATCGAACCGCGTGCCCGAGGCCGAGCCGTACTTCAAGGCGATCGCCGCGGCCGCGAAGACTCCCGCCGCGCAGGTGGGCTTGGCGGACTACTACGTCATCGCCGGGCGGCGTGAGGACGCCCGGACGATTCTCCGGACCCTGACCGCCGATCCGGCCGGCTTCCGGGACGCGACGGTCCGGCTCGCGGCGATGGACCTCGACGACGGGCAGCGCGCGGCAGCCGAGCAGAAGCTGCGCGACGTGCTCGCCAAAGAGCCAACCGACCAGCCCGTGCAGCTCTTTCTCGCCCGGCTGCTGCTCATTCAGGGCAAACGCGACGAGAGCCTCGCCCTGGGCCAGGCCATCGTCGCGCACGACGCCGAAGGGCCGGCGGCCGCTGGCGCGTACGCGCTCATCGGCACGATTCAGGCCGCGCTCGATCGCCCCGAGGAGGCCATCAAGTCGTTCAACGAAGCGCTCAAGCGCGATCGGCGGCCGGTGGGGGCGCTCGTCGCGCTGGCGCGCCTGCACCGATCCCGTGGCGAGCTGGATCGAGCCGCGTCGTTCGCGCGTGACGCGCTCAAGCTCGCGCCCGGCGCCGCCGGCGCGCGCGTCGAGCTCGTGCGCGTGCTGATCGGGCAGCGGCGGCTCGCGGAAGCCCGCACGGAGCTGGCAGCGCTCCAGAAAGCGTTTCCGAACGCGCCGCCCGTGTTGACGCTGCTCGGCACGCAGCAGTTCGCCGAGCGGCAGTTCGCGGCGGCGCGCGCGTCGTTCGCCAAAGCGGCGGCCGTCGCCCCCGACGATCTCGATGCGCTCGGCGGCCTCATCCTCGTGGATCTCGCCACGGCGCGCACGGCCGACGCCACCACCCGCGTCGACACCGCCATCAAGAGCCTGCCACCGAACGGGGCCCTCTACGTGCTGGCGGCGCGCGCGTATCTGGCGGTGCGCAATGCCGGCAAGGCGGAGGAGCTGCTCCGCAAGGCGATCGAGATCGATCCCACCCGCCTGGCTGCCTACAACCTGCTCGGCTTGATCTACATCCAGGAGCGCCGGCTCGATGCGGCGGAGCGCAACTTCCGGGAAATCACCACGCGCAATCCGTCATCGGTCCCCGCGCACACGATGCTCGCGATGATCCTCGATGCTCAGCAGCGCACGGCCGACGCCGAAGCGCAGTACCGCCGCGTGCTGGCGCTCGATCCCGAAGCGCCCATCGCGGCGAACAACCTCGCCTGGATCTACGTGAGCGGGAACCGCAACGTCAGCGAGGCCGCCGAGCTGTCGCGGCTGGCGAGCCGCCGCCTGCCCGAGGAGCCCAACATCGCGGACACGCTCGGGTGGATCCTCTACAAGCAGGGCCAGTACCGGGAAGCCATCACCCAACTGGAGCGCAGCGTGGCGGCCGATCCGAATCCCGTCAATCAGTACCACGTCGGCATGGCGTACACGGCGTCGGGCGAGCCGGACAAGGCACGAAAGGCGCTGGAGGCGTCGCTCGCCGCCAAGGCGCCGTTCGACGGCGCCGACGAGGCGCGCAAGACCCTGGCGTCACTGCCGAAGTAGGCCGGTCTCTCCGGCGGCGCGGCCGCGCAAGTCCTTCAGCGTCGGATGCCGCCGGTCGCGCTCCGAGATGATCGGATTGCGAACCGGCCACGCGATGCCGAGATCGGGATCGTTCCAGAGCAGGCCGCGCTCCGACGCCGGGTCGTACACATCCGAGCACTGGTACTCCAGCTCCGCCGCGTCCGACAGCACGCAGAAGCCGTGCGCGAATCCGACCGGGATGTAGAGCTGCAGGAAGTTGTCCGCGCTCACGTGGACGCCGACCCACTGGCCGAACGTGGGCGAGTGCGGGCGGATATCGACCGCCACGTCGAAGACGGCGCCGACGACGACGCGGATGAGCTTGGCCTGAGGATGAGCGCCGTCCTGCCAGTGCAACCCGCGCAGCGTGTTCCGCACCGAGCGCGACTGGTTCGCCTGGACGAAGGTCACGTCGATCCCCGCGGCGCGGTACCGCGCGGCCTGATAGGTTTCGAGGAAGAAGCCCCGCGCATCGCGGTGCACGGCCGGCTCGATGAGCAGCACCTCGGGAAGCGCCGTTGGCGTCACGTTCACAGGAGTGTGCCGGGGGCCTCGCTCTCCGCGAGACGAATGAGGTACTGGCCGTAGCCGTTGGTCCGCATCGGCTCGGCCAGCGCCAGCAGTTGATCCTGCGCGATGTAGCCGAGCCGGTACGCGATTTCCTCGACGCAGCAGATCATCAGCGACTGCCGCTCCTCGATGGTCTCGACGAAGTGCGAGGCCTGGAGCAGTGACTCGTGCGTGCCGGTGTCGAGCCAGGCCACGCCGCGTCCCAGCCGCTCGACGTGCAGTTGGCCGCGGTCGAGATAGTGGCGGTTCACGTCGGTGATCTCCAGCTCGCCGCGCGCGGAGGGCCGCAGGCCGGCCGCGATGTCGAGCACGGCGTTGTCGTAGAAGTACAGGCCGGTGACGGCGTAGGACGACCGCGGCGCCGCCGGCTTCTCTTCGATGCTGATCGGCTGGCCGTGCTCGTCGAACGCCACGACCCCGTAGCGCTGCGGGTCGCGGACCGGGTAGCCGAACACGGTCGCGCCCTCCTCGCGGCGGGCGGCCGCGCGAACCAGCTCCGTGAACCCCTCGCCGAAGAACAGGTTGTCGCCGAGCGCCAGCGCGACGCGATCGTCGCCGACGAACTCGCGCCCGAGCACGAACGCCTGCGCCAGGCCTTCGGGCGCCGGCTGCACCGTGTAGCAGAACCGCATCCCCAGTTGCGAGCCGTCGCCCAGCAACCGCCTGAACGCCGACGCGTCGTCGGGCGTCGTGATGAACAGCACGTCCCGCATGCCGGCGAGCATCAGCGTCGCCAGCGGGTAGTAGATCATCGGCTTGTTGTAGATGGGGATGAGCTGCTTGCAGACGCCGCGCGTCACCGGATACAGCCGCGTCCCGCTCCCGCCCGCGAGGACAATGCCTTTCATCGGGTACGACAGGTACGACGGGTACGATGGGTACGACAGGTCCAAGGAACTGTGATGCTTGTCATCTTTTCCTTATTCTCCATGCTCAGCGAATCTCAAGGACGATGATTGGCGATAGCCCCGGCGTCGGACTGTCGTACCTGTCGCACCCGTCGTACCCGAACGATGACCCGCGAAGCTCGTTCTTTGGACCTGTCGTACCGGTCGTACCTGTCGTCCCCGTCGTACCTGAACGATGGCCAGCGAAGCTCGTTCCTTGGACCCGTCGTACCGGTCGTACCTGTCGTCCCCGTCGTATCTGAACGATGACCCGCGAAGCTCCTACCTTGGACCCGTCGTACCTGTCGTACCCGTGCTCTCCAGTGTCACCGTGAACACGGCGCCGCCGCCGTCGCGGTTCGCCGCGGTCACTGTACCACCGTGCAACCCGACGAGATGGCGCACGATCGACAGGCCGAGGCCCGTGCCGCCGGGGTCTCGTGTGCGCGATCGATCGACCCGATAGAACCGCTCGAACACCCTCGAGAGATCGGCCTCCGGAATGCCCGGGCCGCGATCCGCGACGCTGATGACCGTCGCGCCGGCATCCCGCGTGGCGCGGACGTCGATGACGCTGCCCGGTGGGCCGTAATTCGAGGCGTTCTCGATCAGATTGCGGAGCACGTCGCCCAGCTTGGCGGCGTCGGCCGTCACGACCGTGGCATCCGCCGCGACATCGATGCGGACCTGCTGCTCCCGGCTCGACACCGATGCGTGCAGATCGCGCGCGACGCCGGCGATGAGCCCGTCGAGACGGCACGCCTCGCGGGTGATGGTTTCCTGGCCGGCGTCGAGACGCGCGAGCCGGAGCAGATCCCGCACGAGCCGCTCCATCCGCTGCGTCTGGCGGGTGATCATCTCGACGAACGCCTGCGACTCCGGCGCGATCCGGCCGTCGTCGATCAGCGCTTCGGCGGCGCCGCGGATCGCCGTGAGCGGCGTGCGAAGCTCGTGCGACACGTTGGCGACGAAGTCGCGCCGCACCTGGTCGGCCTGGCGCAGCCTCGTGATGTCGTGCAGCACGAGCACGGCGCCGCCGCCCCGCTCGCGGGCCACGGGCACGACGTGCGCCACGAACACCCGTCGCGCGTCCACGCCGTCGAGCTGCACCTCGACGGGCGCCGCGTCGCCGCCGTCGAGCACTGCGGCGACCGCTCGCGCGATCTCCGGCTGGCGGACGACCTCGAGGTACGGCCGGCCCTCGGCGGCATCCGGCAGCCGCAACATCGAACGCACGGCCGGGTTGGTCAGCACCAGCCGTCCGGCGCCGTTGAAGAGGATCACCCCTTCGACCATGCCGGCCAGTAGCGCGGCCATGTGCGCGCGCTCGCGTTCGATCTCCGTCAGCCGCGCGCCCAGCTCGCGCGCGGTGGTATCGAGCGCGTTGGCGACGATGCCGATCTCGTCGCGGGCGTGATCGCGGGCGGGGCGGCTGAAGTCGCCCGCCTTGTAGCGCGCGGCGGCCTCCGCGACGGCCCGCAGCCGCCGGTGCAGGAGCACCGACGCGAGCCCGGTGAGCACCACCGCCGCTGCGAGCCCGGCGCCGAATCCGAGCACCCCCAGCCGCCGGACGGCGGCCACGCGCGCGTCGATCGCGGTGAGCGGCAGGGCGATCCGCACGAACGCGACCGGCCCGCCGTGTACCGCCACCGCCGCATAGCGCGTCTCGACGCCCGTCGTGTGGCTCGTGCGCGACGCCAGGCCCTCGCCCGCCCGCCCCGCGGCGACGATCTCCTCGCGCGACGCGTGATTCTCGAGCGTCGCGAGCGCATCGCGCGCCACCTCCGAGTCGCCGACGACCGCGCCATCGGCCGCGATGAACGTCACGCGCTCGCCGAGCAGCGCGCCGATGGCATCCGCCTCCCGGTCGGGATCGTCGAGGGCAGCCCGGCCGAGCAGCGATGCCGCGAGCTGCGCCTGGTTGAGCAGCCCGCGATCCACGTCCTCCTTCATGAACTGCGGCACGGCGCGTTCGACGAGCAGCATCGACAGGCCGAGCGCCAGCGCCGTCGAGATCAGGGCGCTGAGGAACGTGCGCGTGCGGAACGTCACGGCGCCGCCGGCTCCTCGAGCTTGTAGCCGAACTGCTTCACGGTCACGAGCGCGCCGGCCAGCCACGGGATCTTCTCGCGCAGGCGCCGCACGTGCACGTCCACGGTCCGCGTGCCGCCGGTGTACTGATAGCCCCACACGTCCGACAGCAGCAGATCGCGCGACAGCACCCGGCCGCGATGCTCGAGTAGGTACCGCAGCAGCAGGAACTCCTTGGCCGTCAGCCGGACCGGCTGGCCGTCGGCGAGCACCTGATGGCCGTCGAGATCGATCGCGAGCGGGCCGTGAGCGAGCCATCGCCGGGCCGCCGGTGCCGCCGGCCGGTCCGCACGATCCGCTCGGCGCAGCAGCGCCGCCACGCGAGCGACGAGCTCCTTCGGGCTGAACGGCTTGACGACGTAGTCGTCGGCGCCCAGCTCGAGCCCGCGGACGCGATCGGCCTCTTCCCCGCGCGCCGTCAGCATGATGATCGGCAGCCCAGCCGTGGCGGCATCCTGGCGGAGCGCCTGGCAGACGAGCGTGCCGTCCATGCCCGGCAGCATCAGATCCAGCACCACCAGATCCGGCCGGGCGTCGTGCGCCGCGCTCAACGCGTCCCGCCCCGACGCGACGTGCTGGACCGAGTGTCCGGCGCGCTCGAGATGGTGACGGATCACGGTCGCGATGTCGGGGTCGTCTTCGACGACGAGGACGCGGGGCATCAGGATCGCCCCATCGCTTCGAGCACGGCCCCGCGCCGGTAGAGCAGCAGGCCCGTCGCGAGCACCGCCAGGAGGATGCCGTTCGTCGCCATCACGGTCGAAGTGGACAGCCGATCCGCGAGCGCGCCGGCTGCCAGCCCCCCGATCGGACCGCCGCCTCGCAGCGCGACCATGTAGATGCTCACCACCCGCCCACGCAGCGTGTCGGGCACTGCGAGCTGCACGATCGAGAAGCTGATCGAGAACAGCGCCATGAAGAAGATTCCCCCGAGGAACAGCAGCCCGAGGCTGAGCGGAAGCGACGAGGAGAGCGCGAACGAGCAGATCAGCAGGCCCAGGCCGATCTGGACGCCGAGCAGCAGCCGGCCCATGTGCGGCGTCGTGCCGATGGTGCCGACGATGATCGCGCCGACGATCGCGCCGAGCCCCTGGGCGGCCATCAGCATCGACAGCCGTGATTCCGGCGTGCCGGCCGTCGTCAGCACCTCCGCGGCGAACGCCGGCAGCATCGTGAGAATCGGCATCGCGAGAAACGTGCTGATCGCGACGAGCACGGTGAGCGTCCGGACGAGCGGCGTCTCGCGCACGTACTGCAGGCCGCTCTTCAGCTCGGCCGAGATTGCGCGGCGCGTCTCGGGCGGCGTGTGCGCGGGCAGGTGCAGCGCGGCGAGCGCCAGGACGACGAAGAAGAACGACAGGCCGTTGACGGCGAAGCACCAGGCCGTGCCGATCGTCGCGAGAATCACGGCGCCGGTGCTGGGGCCGAGCACGCGCGACAGGTTGAACTGCGTGGAGTTCAGCGCGATGGCGTTCGGCAGATCGCGGCGAGGCACGAGCGCCGGAATCAGGGACTGATAGGCCGGCCCGCCGAACGCCTGGCCGCATCCGGCAATGAACGAGAGCAGGAAGATCAGCGCGACGTGCACGTAGCCCGTCCAGACGAGGATGGCCAGCGCGAAGGCGGAGCAGGCCTGCACGTACTGCGAGCCGGTCAAGAGCTTCCGGCGGTCGTGCCGATCGGCGACGACGCCCCCGATCAGCATGAAGAGCAGGATCGGCAACTGGCTGAGGAAGTCGTCGAGCCCGAGGTAGAACTTCGACTGGGTCAGGTCGTAAATCAGCAGGCTCTGGGCGAACTTCTGCATCCAGGTGCCGATGGTCGAGCCGAGCGCCGCGAACCAGAGCAGCCGGTAGTTGCGATGGGTCAGCGCCCCTGCCACCCGTTCCAGCCAGGGGCGGGGGTCGTCGGAGGCGGAGGCAGCATCGGCGGCCGGCGATGACACGGGGAAAGTCTACAAAGGGCAGAGGGCAAAGGGCAGAGGGCAAAGGGAAAGGGCAAAGGTAAAGGCAAAAGAGGGGAAAGGGAAAAGGGGAAAGGGGGCGGTATACTGCTGAGCGAAAATTAGGCGAACCTTCCATGAAATCCGCCGCCTTGCAGCATCTCGAATCGCTCCTTCAGATCAAACGGCTGGCTGCGACGATGCCGTCGCTCGCGGCGCTTCCGCCGGCGGTCGTGTCGAGTGGCGTGCCGGCGCTCGACGACTGGCTGGGCGGAGGGTGGCGGCAGGGGCAAATCTCCGAGCTCATCGGTGCCCGCTCGAGCGGTCGGACCACGGCGCTCGTCGCCACGCTCAGGGCGGCGACGAGGCGCGGCGCGATCGTGGCGCTCATCGACGCCGTGGATCGGTTCGACGCTCCCTCGGCCGCGCAAGCGGGCGTCGACGTGTCGCGCGTGCTCTGGGTTCGGGGGCCGGCAATCGGCGTGGACGCCTCGCGACCGTCGCTCGTCGAGGCGGCGGTCCTCGAGGCCGTCCGTGCCTTCGATCTGGTGATCCGGGCCGGTGGCTTCGCGGTCGCGGCGCTGGATCTGGCCGACATCCCTCTTCGCTACGTGCGCGCGTTGCCGCACGCGACCTGGCTTCGGCTCGCGCACGCCAATGCCGGCCGGCCGACTGCCGGGCTGATCGTCGCCGAAGCGCCGGTGGGGCGCAGCGCGCACGGCGCGACCGTGCGGGTCGCGGCGACGCCGCATTGGGGAGGGGAGAGCGCGCAAAGCGCGCAGTTCAACGGGATGACACCGCGGCCTCATGTCGACGGGCACGAGCGCCAGCCGTGGACGAGAGGCTGGCCGGCGGGCAGCCGCGACGAGTGATCGGACGTGGCGCCGCTGTTTCTCTGCCTCGTCTCCGGGGCGCCGGACTCGGCGTTGGCGCTGGCGAGAGCCTGCTCGCCGCGCGTGGCGCGCCATGCGGCCGCCGTGATCGCCGACGTCTCGGGCTGCGCGCGGACGATCGGGCCACCCGCCGTCATCGCGCACGAGGTCCGCGCGCTCGCATCGTCACACGCTCTCACTGTCAGCATCGGCGTGGCACCGACCGTAACGGCAGCGTGGCTCGTGGCAGAAGCGCATGCGGGCGCGACGGTGGTCGCGCCAGACGCCGTGCTCCGCACGCTCGCGCCGCTGCCGCTCTCCACGCTGGCACCCCTCGTCGACCTGGATCCTGCCGTCGCGCGCGACCCGGCGATCCGGACGTTGTACGACGAGCGGCTGGCCCTGTTCGAGCAGTGGGGGCTCATGACGTTGGGCGGAGTCGCCGCGTTGCCGCGGCGCGACGTGCACGCGCGCATGGGGGCCGTGGGCGTGACGCTGCACCAGGTGGCGTCCGGCGAGGACGCGTTCCAGTTCGTGCCGATCGACGAGGTGCCGCCGTTCGTCGCCGGCACGACGCTCGAGTGGCCGATCGACGAGCTCGAACCGCTGGCGTTCGTCGTCGCGCGGCTCGCCGACGAGGTGGCGGCATCTCTCGTCCGCGCGGATCGGGGCGCCATCGTGCTGCGGACGCGGCTGCGCCTCGTCACGCGGGAGACGCACGAACGGGTGCTCTGCCTGCCGGCGCCCATCGCCGACGCGCGGGTGCTGCGCACGCTCGTCCTGCTGGATCTCGAATCGCATCCGCCGAGCGCCGGCATCGATGCCGTCGACCTGCACGTCGAGGTGATGCCGGGCCGCATCGTGCTGGGCACGCTGTTCACGCCGTCGCTGCCGTCGGCGGAGGATCTCACGACGCTGCTCGCCCGGCTCATCGCGCTCGTCGGCGAGTCGCGCGTGGGCGCACCGATCGTGCTCGACAGCTTCGATGCGCGGCGGGTGGCCATGGCGCCGTTTCGGATCGATGCGACACGGGACGACAGGGATCGTCGGACGACGCCGGGGCCGAGGCACGAGCTGACGCCCGTGCTCCGCCGCTTCCGTCTGCCGATCGCCGCGAAGGTCGTGGAGGACCGTGGCGTGCCGGTGCGCGTGCACACGTCGGTCAGGACGCTGCAGGGCGGCGACGTCGTGCGTCGTGCCGGTCCATGGCGCACATCCGGCGAGTGGTGGAAGGACGACGCCGGCTGGGATCGCGACGAGTGGGACGTCGCGCTCGCCGACGGCACGATCTACCGGCTGGCGCGCGACCGCCGCACGAAGCACTGGGTGATTGAGGGTGTCCTGGACTAGGACGGATCGGCCACTTTTCGTGTCGTACGTCGAATTGCACTGCGCGTCGTCTTTTTCCTTTCTCGACGGGGCTTCGCTGCCGGGCACGCTCATCGAGCGCGCGGCCGAGCTGGGCTACGGCGCGATCGCGCTCGTCGATCGCGACGGCGTCTACGGCGCGCCGCAGTTCTATCGCGCGGCGAAGGCGGCAGGGCTTCGGGCGATCGTCGGCGCGGAGCTGACGATGGGGCGGCCCGGCGCACCCCTGGCGTCCACCTGGACGCTGCCGGTGCTCGTCGCGTCAGCGGAGGGCTATCGCCATCTGTGCCGCGTGATCACGCGGGTGAAGCTGCGCGCGCCAAAAGGCGAGGCGCGGTTCACGCTCGCCGATTTCGACGGCCAGGCGGCGGGCCTCGTGGCGCTCGTCGGGCGCGACGTGCTGCGCGCCGATCGTCATGGTCTCGGCGGCCCGATCGATCAGTTGGTCGGATGCTTCGGCCGCGATCGCGTGTGGATCGAGCTGCAGCGTCATCGCGGCCGCGGCGAGGCCTCGGAGATCCAGGCCCTCCTCGATCTCGGCGCGGCATATCGCGTGCCGGTCATGGCCTCGAACGGCGTTCGATTCGCCAGGCCAGCGGATCGGCCGCTCTACGACGTCCTCACCTGCATCCGGCACAAGACGACGCTCGCGCGGGCGGGGCGGCGGCTGGCGCCGAACGCCGAGCGGCATCTGAAGGCGCCCGCCGCGATGGCGAAGCTCTTCGGCGATCTGCCGCAGGCGCTCGCCGGCACCGAGGCGCTCGCCGAGCAGCTCGAGTTCACGCTCGCGAACCTTGGCTATCGCTTTCCCGAGTACCCGGTGCCGGCCGGCGAGACGGAAGCGTCGTACCTGCGTCACCTCACCACGGCCGGCGCCCGCGATCGGTACCGGCCGTATCACGAGGCGGCGCGCGCGCAGATCGCGCGCGAACTGGATCTCATCGAGCAGCTCGGTCTCGCCGGCTACTTCCTCATCGTCTGGGACATCGTCCATTTCTGCCGGCAGCACGGGATTCTGGTGCAGGGACGCGGGTCGGCCGCCAACAGCGCCGTCTGCTACGCGCTCGGGATTACGGCCGTCGACCCGGTGGGCATGGGCCTGCTCTTCGAGCGCTTCCTGTCGGCCGAGCGCGGCGAGTGGCCGGACATCGATCTCGATCTGCCGAGCGGCGATCGGCGCGAGCGCGTCATCCAGTACGTCTACCAGCGATACGGCGCCCTCGGTGCCGCCATGACGGCCAACGTGATCACGTACCGCGGCCGCAGCGCCACGCGCGAGCTCGGCAAGGTGCTGGAGCTTCCGCCCGACGAGCTGGATCGCATCGCGACGCTGATGGGGCAGTTCGAGTTCGTCGATCCCGAGGAGACGCTGGGGCGCCATCTTCGCGACGCCGGCCTCGATCCGGGCGATGAACGATACCGTCAGTTCGTGCGACTGTGGCCCAGCCTGCAGGATCTGCCGCGTCACCTCGGCCAGCACTCCGGCGGCATGGTGATCTGCCAGGGGCGGCTCGACGAGGTCGTCCCGCTCGAGAACGCGTCGATGCCCGGCCGCGTCGTGGTGCAGTGGGACAAGGACGACTGCGCCGATCTCGGCATCGTCAAGGTCGATCTGCTCGGTCTCGGCATGATGGCGGCGCTCGAAGAGATGCTCGAGACGATCAACGCGCGACAGCCGGGGGACGAGGAGGCCAGAAGTCGAGAAGGCCAGGGGACGGCGTCTGCAGGCTCGGCCTCCTGGCACGCTGGCCCCGTGGATTCAGCCTGTGCGCGGAACGTCGACCTCGCCCATCTGCCGCCTGACGATCCGGCCGTCTACCGGATGCTGCAGGCGGCCGATACCGTCGGCGTGTTCCAGGTCGAGTCGCGCGCGCAGATGGCCACGCTCCCTCGGCTGAAGCCCGCCTGCTTCTACGATCTCGTCGTCGAGGTGGCGATCATCCGGCCGGGGCCGATCGTCGGACACATGGTGCATCCGTATCTGGCGCGCCGCCGCGGCGACGAGCCGGTGACGTACCCGCATCCGCTGCTCGAGCCGGTGCTCGCGCGCACGCTCGGCGTGCCGCTGTTCCAGGAGCAGTTGTTGCGCATGGCGATGGTGATCGCCGGCTTCTCGGGCGGAGAGGCCGAGGAGCTGAGGCGCGCGATGGGGTTCAAGCGATCGGTCAAGCGCATGCAGCAGATCGAGGGGCGGTTGCGCGAAGGCATGGCCCGGCAGGGCATCACCGGGGCGGCCGCCGACGACATCGTGCGATCGATCACGTCGTTCGCGCTGTACGGATTCCCCGAGTCGCACGCCGCCAGTTTCGCGCTGATCGTCTACGCCAGCGCGTATCTCAAGGCGCACTTTCCGTCGGCGTTCTACAAGGCGCTGCTCAACAGCCAGCCGATGGGGTTCTATCACCCGGCGACGCTCGTCAAGGACGCGCAGCGGCGCGGGGTGCGCTTCGCGCCGATCGACGTCCAACGCTCCGCGTGGCATTGCACGATCGCGGAGGACGGCACGATCCGGTTGGGACTGCGGTACGTGAAGGGAGTGCGGGAGAGCACGGGGAAGCGAATCGAGCTGGCCGCTGGGCGCAGGGGACACGACAGGTTCCTCTCCATCGACGACCTGGTCGCGTGGGCCAGGCTGCGGCAGGACGAGGTGCGCGCGCTGGCCGAGTGTGGCGCGCTCGCGGCGCTCGGCGGCGATCGGCGCAGCGCGCTCTGGCAGGCCGAGCGGGCGGGCCGGCCGGCCGGCCCGCTGCTCGCCGATCACGACGAGCAGGCCGCGGCGCGGACGTCGCCGCTGCCGCGGATGTCGATGCGCGAGCGGGTGCAGGCCGACTACGCGCGGACGGGGCTGACGATCGGGCCGCATCCGATGGCGCTCGTGCGGCCCTGGCTCACCGCACGAGGTGTGGCGCGCGCGATCGATCTCCATCGGCAGCGCGGAGGGCGACGCGTACGCGTGGCCGGCGCCGTGATCACGCGTCAACGGCCCGGCACGGCGAAGGGGTTCGTGTTCCTCTCGCTCGAGGACGAAACCGGTATCGCCAACGCGATCGTCACGCCCGACGTGTTCGCCGCCTTCAAACGCGTCATCGTGGACAGCCCGTACCTGCTCGTCGACGGCGTGCTGCAGAATCAGGACGGCGCCGTGTCGATCAAGGCTGCCCGTGTCGACCCTCTCGAGCACGGCGGGCCGGCCGTGCAGTCGCACGATTTCCACTGAGTGCCGCCGCGTCGCCGCCGGCGCGCGTCAGGGGCCACGGCAACTTCCCTCAGGGCAGTTGCGTCGCGTCCAGTCCCAGGAACGCCTTCGACGCCAGCCAGATCTCGTCCATCGACGTCGCCAACTGATGGCCGTCGTTCACGAGGCGCAGGTCGACGTTCGGTCGAGTCGACGCCCAGCGGACCACGCTCTCGGCCGGCACGGTATCGTCCTGGCGTCCCTGGAACACGAGCGCGGCCGGCCCGGCCGGCAAGGCGAAGGCGTCGTACTGGGCCGCATCCTCGCACAGGGCGAAGCCCACCGATCGGATGGCGTTGTCGCCGTAGTGGAAGACCTCGAGGCGGCCAGTCCGCCGCCATGCGTCGATGCCCCGATCGCCAAGCTGTCTCAGCCGGTTTCCGCCGAAGTCGAACGCCGGCGCCAGCAGGACCAGCCGATCGACGCTGCCGGTTCGGTCGCGATCCGCCGCGTGCACGGCGAGGAAGCCACCCAGGCTCGACCCGACGAGCGCGATCGGCCCGTCGCCAACCGACGTGATTGCGCGCGCCGTGACGTCGAGCATGCGGGTGACGGTCAGCGTCTCGAAGGATGGCTGGTTCAAGTCCGGACACGTGCACTCGACGCCGAGCGCTGCGAGCTCCTGCGCGAATCGGCGCGCCTTCGATGACGCGGGAGACGACGCGAAGCCGTGCAGATAGATCACGTGACGGACGGGACGCACCGCGAGCACCAGCGCACGCTAGGCGTCAGCGGGCCGATCCCGGTGCGCTCCGTGCCGGTGGAGTTATACACGACCACGGCATCCGCTAGAATCCCTCATGCCTGTACCGCCTGGCGCGCTCGTGCGGCGGCGATCGAGAATCGCCGGTTGGGGCGTCTACACGAACGTCGCCATTTCGAAGAACACCCGGATCATCGATTACGCCGGCGAGAAGATCTCGCATCGCGAGAGCCTTCGCCGCGAGCGCCGGCAGCTCGCGCGCGGCGAGGTCTGGTGCTTCACGGTCGATGCGCGCTGGGTGCGCGATGCGTCGGTCGGCGGGAATCTCGCGCGGTTCATCAACCACTCGTGCCGGCCGAACTGCTACTCGCAGGTCGTGGGCGACGTCATCTGGATCCGCGCGTCGCGGAACATCGCCGCGGGTGAAGAGCTCTCGTACGACTACCGGACGGACGGCGACGCGATCATCCCGTGCCGATGCCGGCCCGGATGTCGAACGCGGCTCTGACGCGGCCAGGCCAGACCCACAGCCGAAGGCTGTGGGTAGAGGACGACGTACTTTGAGAACGTCGAGCATGCGTCAGAGAACGACGCCGGCCCGAACTGGTCTGTTGGTCTCGATTCCAGCGAGGCGCGAGACTTGCTCTCCAGGAGCATGCTGCCACTCGGGCACGTGACGTTCACACCCGGCAGCGACAATCCAAACAGGCGTTACGCGGGCAATACTCCCCACGTCCAAGGGGCGAAGCTACGTTCGGGGACGTACGACGTCACGCCGGCTCGACGTCCGATGCATCCACTTCGACGCTGAGAACCCGGCCGAGCAGCTCGATGGCCAGCAGGAGCCGGTAGTTGAGCCCCTTGCGGACGAGCCGTCCTCTCGTGCCCGCGAGCGGTCCGCGGATGACGCGGACCGGAGCGCCTTCCTTGACGAATGGCAGCGCGTCGTATGCCAGCGACGTCGTGATCAGCCGTTGGATGGCCTCAATCTCGTAATCGGGAATTGGTGCGGGTTTTCCGGCGAACGACACAATGTGCGCAACGCCCGCGCACGAGAGCACCGGGATCAGCAGATGGCTGGGAATCCGGACGAAGCAGTAGCCAGGAAAGAGCGGCCACTCGACGCGCTTGCGGTGCCGGCCGTGCACGCTCCACCGGAACGTCGTCGGGAAGAACACCTCGATCTGTTTGCCCGTCAACTGGTCGCACACTTTCCGCTCGTGGCGGTAGCGCGTCAGCACGGCGTGCCAGACCAGAGATCCGAGCCCACTGGACTCGCGATCGACAATATCCGGCTGGCGGAAGGAGTCGCTGCCCGTGGCGACTTCTGTCTCGTGCAGAGAAGCTCGACTCATGCGCCTTGCGGAGCTGCAAGAGATCATCCAAGTCGCCTGGACCAGCCCAGCGCGGGCAGCGGGCTAGTATCAGCCGGTGGACCGTGTATTGGCGGCCGTCGCCGGCGATTTCGGAAAGCCGAATGGCACCGCTGGTTCGCGAGCTCAGCGAACCCTGCCGGGAGAAGCAAACAAAAGGAATCCCGAGAGCTGACTTAGAACGACCTGACCGAACGCGTCAGCGGTGAGCAGCGCCTCCGATCTCGATTGCGAGATGGCGTTTCACCAGGCGTTTCGCGATTCGCCGAGAGGCATCACTGGCTTGATCCTTGCTGAAACGACCATCCCGTCTGGTCCCCTCAGGCGGCTGTGCTCCTGGCAGCCGCAGACAGACGGAGTCGACGTCACGCTTGGGCACGATCGCCGCGAACTTGGCGACCCGTGCTTACGGGGCGAAGCTACGCACCCACACGCACTCGAGTTGCTTCCTCGCATCGTGCCGCAAGACATCTCACATCACCAGCAGTCGACCGCATCCGCCGGGGCGCCGTCGTCGTTGGCCATGCCCACCGGGTTGGCCGGATCGCCGCGCGCACGCCTCGAAGGCAAGCGCGTCGCCATCACGGGAGGACGAGGCGCGCTCGGTCGACCGCTCGTCGCCGCGCTCCTCGATGCGGGTGTCGAGCGGGTCACGACGCTCGGGCGCCAGTCGCCCGACGTGCTCGAGCCGGCGCTGTGCGGGCCGTCGGTCCGGCACTTCGTCGGCAACATCCTCGACCCGTCCGCCGTGGATGCGGCCTTTCGAGGCTGCTCGGTCGTCTTCCACCTGGCAGGCCTCAGCCCGGCCGAATGTCTCAGCCGGCAGATCGTCCGCGCCTATGAAGTCAATACCCAGGGGGCCGTCCAGGTGCTGGACGCGTGTCATCGCTGCGGGGTCTCCCGTCTGATCTACGTCTCGACCGCGCTCGTGTACGGCCACCCGCAGTTCCTGCCGGTGACCGAGGATCATCCGGCGGCGCCGCTGACGGTCTACGCCGCGAGCAAGCTCGCGGCCGAAGTGGCGCTGCAGGCGGCCGCGTCTCGGCTCGGCGTACGCTGCGACATCGCCCGTCTCTCCTGGGTGTACGGCACATCGTTCGACGCCACGACGCTCGTCGGTCGTGCGCTGTCGCAGGCGACGACGGCCCACGCGATCGTGCTGCGCCACCTGGGCGCGATGCAGGACTTTCTGTACGAAGACGATGCCGCCGCCGCGTTGATTGCGCTCGCCTGCACCGACGGCGACGGCACCGCCTCGCGCATCCTCAACGTGTCGAGCGGCGTCGGCACCTCGGTCGGCACGATGGCGAGGACATTGGCCGGCGTCGCGGCCGAGGCGGGGCTCGGGCGGGTGACGGTGACCGAGTCCGCCGCGCCGGCGCCCGCCAGTCCGGATCTCGTCGTGGACAACGCACGGGTCCGGCGGCTGACCGGCTGGATGCCGCGCGTCGAGCTGGAGGATGGACTGCGCCGCGCGCTGCGGAGCTGGATGCAGACCAGCGGCCCGGCGCCGCCGTTCACGTTCCCGCCGCAGCGGGCGCAACAGGGGAGTCGCTCATCGTGATCGCCACGCTCGACGTCGTCGAGACCGACCTTGCCTACATCTGCGACGGCGCGTCGCAGGAGCTCGACGCCATGAGCGGGAGTCACCTCCTGATCACTGGCGGCGCCGGGTTTCTCGGACACTATCTCGTCCAGGCGGTGCTCCATCGCAATCGCGACGTGACGACGGGACGTCGCATCCGCGTGACCGTGTACGACAACTACATCCGAGGCGTCCCCGCCTGGCTGCAGGCTGCGGCGCAGGATCCGTCGCTCGAGGTCGTCCAGCACGACATCACGCGCGAGCTGCCGGCGGGCGCCGCCGCCGCCGACTTCATCGTGCACGCGGCATCCATCGCATCGCCGACCTTCTACCGACAGCACCCGATCGAGACGATGGACGCGAACATCCACGGGCTGCGCCGGTTGCTCGACCATGCCGCGGCGCGTCCGGCCGACCGGCGCGTCCGCGGCTTTCTCTTCTACTCCAGCAGCGAGATCTACGGCGATCCGCCGGCGGATCGGATTCCGACCGACGAGACCTTCCGAGGCTTGGTGTCCTGCACCGGTCCGCGGGCGTGCTACGACGAGTCCAAGCGCTTCGGCGAGACGCTGTGCTGGAACTTCGCCCGCCAGCACGGTCTGCCGATCACGACCGCGCGCCCGTTCAACAACTACGGTCCCGGCCTGGACATCGCCGACCGGCGGGTATTGCCCGATCTCGCGTCGTGCGTGTTGCAGGGACGCGACGTGGTGCTCTACTCGGACGGCACGGCGACGCGGACGTTCTGCTACGTCGCGGACGCCGTCATCGGCTACTACAAGGTGCTCGTGCGCGGCCGTGCAGGCGAGGCGTACAACATCGGCACCGAGCAGCCTGAAATCACGATGCGCGAGCTGGCCGAGCTCGTCATCGCTCAGGCACGGGAGCTGTTTGGCTATGCGGGACGCCTCGCGTTCGAGGTGAGCGGCGATCCGCAGTATCTCGTGGACAACCCGACCCGTCGCTGTCCATCGATCGCCAAAGCGCGGGCCGAGCTCGGCTACGAACCGCGCGTGACGCTGGCCGAGGGCGTTCGCCGGTCGCTGCTCTGGTATGCCGCTCATGCGAAGTAGCGCCGCGCGGGTCTCCATCGTCGGTACGGGGTACGTGGGCCTCGTCACCGGGGCGTGCTTCGCCTCGCGAGGGCACGTCGTGACCTGCGTCGACCGTGACCTTCGGAAAGTCGATGCCATCCGGGAGGGACGCGCGCCCTTCTACGAGCCGGGGCTCGAAGCCTTGCTCGCCGCCGCGGGCGACCGCCTCAGGGCGACCACTGATCTCGCGCGTGCCGTCGCCGAGACCGACATCACGTTCATCGCCGTCGGCACACCGTTCGACGGCGAGCACATCGACCTGCGTCAAGTGGCCGCGGCGGCCAAGGAGATCGGCGCCGCGCTCGCCAGCAAGCCGTCCTTTCACGTCGTGGTCGTCAAGAGCACCGTCGTGCCTGGCACGACGGACGACGTCGTGATGCCGGTCCTGGAGCGGGCGTCCCGGAAACGGGCCGGCGTCGACTTCGGCGTGGCGATGAACCCGGAGTTCCTGCGTCAGGGCGAGGCGCTCGGCGACTTCCTCCATCCGGATCGGCTCGTCATCGGCGCGGCCGACGAGCGCACCGGATCCGCGGTCGCAGCGTTGTACGCACCGTTCGATCCCTGTCCGGTGCTGCGCACGAGCACGCGAACGGCCGAGATGATCAAGTACGCCGCGAACGCCCTGCTCGCAACGCTCATCTCGTTCAGCAACGAGATCGGGAACCTGTGCGGCGCGATCGGCAACGTCGATGCCGTTGACGTGATGCGCGGCGTGCACCTCGATCGCCGGTTGACCCCGCTCGGGGCACCCGCCGGCCCCGAGGTGCTGCGGTACCTGGCGGCGGGCTGCGGCTTCGGAGGCAGTTGCTTTCCCAAGGACGTCAAGGCTCTGGTGGCTCACGGGCACGACGCCGGCGTGTCGATGTCGCTGCTCGAGTCGGTGCTCGCCGTCAATCGGCAGCAGCCGCTGCGGGTGCTCGCGCTCTTGGACAAGCACTTCGAGACGCTCGCGGGCGTCGAGATCGCCGTGCTGGGGCTCGCGTTCAAGCCCGGCACCGACGACATGCGGGAGTCGCCCGCGATTCCGCTGATCGCGGCGCTCCTCGATAGAGGCGCGCGCGTGACCGGCTACGATCCGGCGGCGGTCGAGACGGCCCACGCCATCTTCGGCGAACGCATCGAGCTGGCCGCGAGCGTCGAGCAGGCCGTGGCGACAGCCGCCGCGGCGGTCGTCATGACGTCCTGGCCGGAGCTGGCGAGCCTGCCCGGCCTCGTCAATGCGCGCGAGCCGCAGCCGGTCGTCGTCGACGGGCGCCGCGTCTTCCAGCGTCATGAGTTCGCCCGCTACGAAGGCATCGGGCTCGACTATGGCCGGCCGCCGGTCGTCGCCGCCGCCGCGGCGCACGCCTAGGATGTCGCGCCCGCCGCGGGCCGGGCGTGCGGTCATGGCGGGCGGCGTGCTGATCGCCCTGCTCACCGGCGCGGCGGCACCGGCGGCAGGGCAGGACGACGGCGCGCCGAGAGCGCTACGGCTCGGGGCCGTGCAGGTGATTCCGCGGATCACGCTGTCGAACCTCGGTCTCGACAGCAACGTGTTCAACGAGCCGGTCGATCCCAAGCAGGACACGTCCTTCGTGCTGACGCCAGCCATCGACCTTCGCATGCGGCTCTCGCGCGGGCAGCTCACCGCGACGTCCGTTCCGAGCTTCGGCTACTACCACCGGTACGCCAACCAGCGAACGCGCAATTTCAGCCAGACGGTGGCATTCCAGTGGCCGTTCAATCGGGTGTTGCTCAGGGCAAGCGCCGTGGCGACCGAGGCACGCGAGCGGCCCGGTCTCGAGATCAACGAGCGCGTGCATCGATCGCAGCGAGACGTCGTCGTCGGCGCCGATCTCCGCGTCGCCTCGAAGACGACGCTCCGAGTGGATCTGCTGAGCGCCGCGGTCGGGTTCGACGAGGCCGCGCGCGTGGAGGGGACGAGCCTGGCGTCGGCGCTGAATCGGCGCGGCGATGCGGTATCGCTCAGCCTCCGCTACGCGCGGACGCCGCTGACGACCGTGGTCGTTCTCGGCGAATGGCTGCGCGACGAGTTCGCGCGCACGCCGCAGCGGAACGCGCACGGCTTTCGGCTCGCGCCCGGCGTGGAGTTCGCGCGGACCGCGCTCATCTCCGGCGCCGCCTACGTGGGCTTCCGATCGTTGACGCCCTCGCAAGCCGGCGTGCCCGCGTTTCGCGGCCTCGTGGCCAACCTCGGGTTGGCCAGCGTGATTCGGACGCGGACCAGGCTCAGCGTGGCGTTCGCTCGGGATCTGACGTACTCGTACGACCTCGCGCGTCCGTATTTCGTGCAATCCGGCGTGACGGTCGGCGTCACCGAGCGGATTGGCAGTCGTTGGGACGTCGTGGCGTCGCTCAGCCGTCAGCGCATGACGTACCGGACGCTCGCAACGACACCGGTGGCGAGCACGCGGCCGGAACGCTTCTCCGGCGGCGGCGTCGGCGTGGGCTATCACCTCGCGCGCGGCATGCGGATCGGCGTCGACGCGCGCGGCGTTCGCCGCGAATCCGCCGAGCCGGGGCACAGTTACACCTCCTGGCAGATCGGGAACTCGGTAAGCTATGAATTCTGAGATGCCGTTTCACTCTCGACGTCTCTCGCTGCGGCGGATGTGGTGTGCGGCGTGGCTGATCGCGGCAACGGCCGTCTCCGTCGATGCGGCGATCGCGCAGGCGCCCGCACCAGGATCGGCGCCGGCACCATCCCAGGTGCCGGCGGCGTCGGCGAGCGAGCGGGCGTACCAGGTTGGGCCGAACGACGTGCTGCTCATCACCGTCTTCGGTCAGCCCGATCTCACCGGCCGCTACACGGTCGGAGCCGACGGCGTGTTCGCGTTTCCCTTGGTCGGACGCGTCAAGGCCGGCGGCTTGAGCGTGCGGGATCTCGAGATGACGCTCACCGGCCTGCTCTCGCCGGACTACCTGCGGAATCCGCAGGTCAGCATCGCGGTCGAGACGTATCGCAGCCAGCAGTTCTTCGTGCTCGGCGAGGTGAACCAGCCGGGCAGCTTCTACCTCAGCGGCCAGGAGACCCTGATCCAGGCGCTGGCGCGTGCCGGATCGACGAAGCCCGATGCGGGCGACGAAGTGCTCATCGTGAGACCGCGTGCGGGTGCCGCCGGTGGTCCGGTGCGTCCCGATCAAGCGGGGGCCGCCGACGTGCGGCGCGTGAGCCTCGACGCGCTCTCGACGGGTAATCTGGCCGAGAACGTGCAAATCCAGGCCGGCGACACGATCTTCGTCACCCGCGCCGAGCAGGTCTTCATCCTCGGCCAGGTGAAGAACCCCGGTCCCTATCGCTATTCCCGAACCGTGACCGTCCTGCAGTACCTCTCGATGGCCGGCGGCGCGACCGATCGCGGCGCGACCAGCCGCGTCAAGATCGTCCGGACGATGAACGGCAAACAGCTCGAGCTCAAGGTCACGCTGAACGACACCGTACAGGCCAACGACACGATCATGGTGCCGGAGAAGTTCTTCTGATGCGCGTCGTCTCCCGTTCGTCGGCGCCGATATCGCTCGCCGAGTCGCGCGGGGCCGCAACGTCGGCCGAGGGGCGATCCGGGCCGCCGACGCTCGATCGGCACCTGCTCGACTACGTGCGGATCCTCGTCAAGCGCCGCTGGGCGGCGGTCGCGACGCTGGCCGTGATCGTGACGCTGGCCGTCGTGCACCTCCAGACCGCGACGCCCATCTACGAAGCCACCGTTCAGCTCCTGATCGAACACGACACGGAGAATTTCTCGCTGCAGTCCGGGGTCACGCAGGATCGGGAAACGACGGACTTCTACAACACCCAGTACACGATTCTGCAGAGCCGCTCGCTGGCATCGCGGACGCTGGCGGCGATGAACGCGTGGACCCATCCGGAGCTGGCTCAGGGGACGCTCGAACAGACCAGCATCTTCTCCGGCGTGTTTCGCGCCGCCACGCGCCTGGTGCAGCGGCTGCGTGGAGAGAAGAACGAGGCCGCGCCCGCGGCTGCCGCGCCGCCGCCGTCGGCGGGCACCCAGGAGACGCCGGCCCAGACGCGGGCGATCGATGCGCTGCTCGCGCGCCTGACGATTTCGCCGGTGAAGACGAGCCGCCTGGTCGACGTCAAAGTGCGCGCCGGAGATCCGAAGTTCGCGGCCGGCGCCGCGAACGCCCTCGCGAAGGCCTACATCGATCAGAACCTCGAGATCCGGATCAGCGCGTCGAAGGAGACGACCGACTGGCTGACCGAGCAGTTGTCGGCGCAGCGCGAGCGCATCAACACGAGCGAGCAGGCGCTGCAGAAGTACCGCGAGAACAACGACGCCGTCTCGCTCGAGGACCGGCAGAACATCGTGGCGCAGAAGCTGTCGGATCTGAACGCGATGGTCACGAAGGCCAAGGGCGATCGCATCGCCCGCGAGGCGGTCTACAACCAGGTGCTCGCGATCCAGAAGCAGGAGGCGTCGCTCGACACGCTGCCGGCCATCCTCTCGAACTCGTACCTCCAGCAACTGAAGGCCGACATCTCGCGGCTGCAGGGCGACCTGAGCAAGCGATCGCAGGAGCTCGGCGATCGGAATCCGGTCATCGTCGAGCTGCGGACGTCGATCGCGGCGGCCGAGGCGAAGTTCCGCCAGGAGCTGGCCAAGCAGGTCGAAGCGATGGGCGTCGAGGTCGACGCCGCCCGCACGCTGGAGCACAGCCTCACGCAGGCGCTCGAGGCACAGAAGACCGAAGTGATGGACATGAACCGGACCGGCATCACCTACAGCGCGCTCGAGCGCGAGGTGACGACCAACCGGCAGATCTTCGACAGCCTGCTCGCGCGGACGCGTGAGAAGGGGATCTCGGGCGAGCTGAAGGCCAGCGACGTGCGCGTCATCGATCCGGCGCAGGTGCCGCAGTCGCCGGTCTGGCCCAAGCGCAACCGGACCCTGCTGTATTCCGTCTTCTTCGGCCTGCTCCTCGGCGTCGCGTTCGCCTTCGTCTTCGAGTACGTCGACGATCGCATCAAGACACCGGACGAGATCAAGGCGTACCTCTCGCTGCCGTTCCTCGGGATGATCCCGGCGGTGACCGAGAAGGACGGCACGCGGCCGCTCCTGCACGATCGCGAGACCTACACGCCGCTCTTCTCCGAGGCGTTTCGAAGCGTCCGCACCAACGTCGTCTTCACGGCGGAGAACCGGGCGCGGTCGATCGTCGTGACGAGCACCGGGCCGGGGGAAGGCAAGACGCTCGTCGCCGCGAACCTCGCGATCGGGCTGGCGATGACCGGCCGGACGGTCGCGTTCGTCGACGTGGACATGCGGCGGCCGCAGGTCCACGAGATGTTCGGGATGGAGAAGGAGCCGGGTCTCTCGGACCTGCTCATCGGCAAGGCCAAGGGGTGGGAGGTGCTGCGCAAGAGCCCCGTGCAAGGGCTGCACGTCATGCCGTCCGGCGCCTCGGTCGGCAATCCTGCCGAGCTGCTCAGCTCGCCGCGGTTCGAGCGCATGCTCGGGTCGCTGCTGAAGCGGTTCGACTGGGTGATCCTCGATTCGCCGCCCGTCGCCGCCGTTACGGATGCGAGCATCGTCGCCAACCGCGCGGCGGCCGTCCTCTTCGTGGTCGGGGCGCAGACGACCACGCGCGCGGCGGCGCTCAACGCGCTCGAGCAGCTCGAGACGGCGGACGCGACGTTTCTCGGGGCGGTGCTGAACCGGGTCCATCTCCGGCGCGACGCGTACTACTACTCGCCGTACTACAAGCGAGCGTACGAGAAGTACTACATGCCGGCGGCGCAGGCCGACGAGGTCGACGTCTTCGATCACGACGAGTCCGCGGTCGACGTCGACGTGCCGCCGGTCGAGAAGGTGCAGCGTGGCTAACGCTCATCGCACGCGCCGGCCGGTGCCCGCCGGCCGCTATGACGAGGTGCGCCATCACTACGACGTGGAGCGCAGCCTGGCGGAGCGGTTGCGCGTGTCGACCCGCGCCGAACGCCTGAACCTGTACCGCGAGCTCTACGACGAGCTGTTCCGCCAGGTGCCGGAACACCCGCTCTTGACGCTCGATGCGGACGCGCGCCGGCGGGTCGTCGCGAGCCAGCTCGGCTTCCTGCGGCCGCTGGCCCGGCCCGACGGGACGTTCCTCGAAATCGGGGCGGGCGATTGCCAGTTGTCGATCGCCATGGCGGCGCACGTCCGTCAGGTGTTCGCCGTCGACGTCTCGGCCGAGATCACGAGCACCGCGGTCTTCCCGGACAACTGCCAACTGATCATCTCGAAAGGGTGCGACATCCCCGTGCCGCCGGGCTCCGTGCACCTGGCGTTCAGCGACCAATTGATGGAGCACCTCCATCCCGACGATGCGCTGGAGCAGCTCAGGGAAATCTACCGGGCGCTCCGGCCCGGCGGCATCTACGTGCTGTTCACGCCGAACCGCCTGTCGGGACCGCACGATGTGTCGAAGTACTTCGACGCGCAGGCCACGGGGTTCCACCTGAAGGAATACACGAGCGTCGAGCTGTCGCGACTCTTGCGACAGGTCGGGTTCCGGCGCGTCATGGTGCCGGTGCAGCGGCCCGGCCATACGGCCCTCATGAGCGCCCGGCCCGTGTGCGCCGTCGAACGGCTGGTGGGCCATGCGCCCGGGGCGCTGCGCCAGCGCATCCTGACTCGCACGCCGCTTCGCAAAGCGCTCGGTCGCATCGCGGCGATCAAGTAGACCACCCACGCTTATGCATCGTCCTGTCACGACGGCTGTCGTTCCACGTGTGCGTGTTGCTCTCCTGCTGCCGGATGGCGTCGGCATCCGCAACTTCCTGCTGGGCCCGTTCCGGCAGGAGAGCGGTGATCGGCTGTCGCTCGTGGTCTTCGATCGGGTGCCGGATGCGTTCCGGCATCTGTACGACGCCGGGGACGAGACCGAGTGGCTGCCCTACGAGGCGTATCGCGACACGGCCGCGCTCTACTTGTTGCGCAACACGGTGAGCTACGCTCACATGTTCTCGATCCAGACCTGGGGAATGCGGTGCGTCCGGGCGATTCCGGTCGGCGGCCGCGGTGCCAGGCGGGTCGCGGCCGAAGCCTCCCGCGTGCTGGGCCGCCTGGTGGCGGGCGTGGGCGCCGTGCGCTGGCTCGATCGGAAGTTCGCGGCCGTCGCGGCCCGTCTGCCGGAGACCGCGCGCTATCGCGAGGTGCTGCAGCGCACGCGGCCAGACGTGCTGCTCTCCTCCAACCAGCGGCCGACCGGCGTGCTGCCCGCGGTGCTCGCGGCGCAGTCGCTCGGCATCCCGACCGCCACGTGCATCTTCAGTTGGGACAATCTGACGAGCAAGGGCCGCATCGCCGCGCCGTTCGATCACTACTTCGTGTGGAGCGAGCTCATGAAGCGTGAGCTGCGCACGTTCTACCCCGAGGTGCCGGCGGAACGGATCCACATCGTGGGCTCGCCGCAGTTCGACCCGCACGCGCATGCCCCGCTGCTCTCGAAGGCCGAGTTCTTCGCGCGCATCGGCGCCGATCCGGCGCGGCCGCTGATCTGCTTCTCGGCCGGCGATCCCTCCTGCACGCCGGAAGACGCCGACCATCTCGAGATCCTGCTGCAGTCGATCCGGGACGGCCGCATCCACGGCCGGCCCCAGGTCGCGCTCCGTCCGACGCCGACCGTCGACGGCCGGCGATTCGCACGCGTTCGGGAACGCTATCCCGAGGTCCTCTACGCGCAGCCGGCCTGGACGCCGGTCACCGAGGGCGACTGGAGCCACGTGCTGCCGCAGCCGCAGGATCCGGTGCTGCTCGCCAACCTCGCGCATCATTCGGATCTCAACGTGAGCGTCGCGTCGACGATGACGCTCGACTTCGCGATTCACCATCGACCGGTGGTCAACATCGCGTTCGACGTCGCGAGCCCTCCGCCGTTCCCGTACCGGCTCTGGGACTACTACTACCAGTTCGAGCACTACCGGCCCGTCATCGAGCTCCAAGCTGCGCTGTTCGCGCGCTCCAAGGACGAGCTGACCGCGCACGTGAACACGTACCTGGCGAATCCCGGGCTACATGCGGAGAACCGGAAGCGCCTGCTGGACCTGCAATTGAGCGTGCCGCCGGGCCAGTCGAGCCGCCGTGTGGTCGACACGCTGATCGAGATTGCGGGAGCAGGTACGACGGCCGCGCGGGCGTCGAACGTCCCGGCGATGGCGGCCGCCGCGGCGTCCTGATCGAGTCGATGCGCATCTGCTTCGTCTGCGGGGAGTACCCGCCCGGCCGGCACGGCGGCATTGGCTCGATGGTACAGACGCTCGGTCGCGCGCTCGCGGCCGCCGGCCATCACGTGCGCGTCGTCGGCATCTACGCCGGACGATCCGAGCGGGTCGATGAAGACGATCACGGCGTGCTGGTCTCGCGGCTCGCGGAGCCGAACGGCGCGCTGTCGGGACCGCGGGCGAGGTGGGCGCTCTATCGGCACGTCGCGGCGCTCGCGCGCGACGGCGTCGTGGATCTCGTCGAGGTGCCGGACTACCAGGGCTGGGCCGCGTATTGGCCCGCGCTGCCGGTGCCGGTCGTCGCGAGGCTGAACGGATCCTCGTCGTACTTCGCGGTCGAGATGGGCCGGACGCCGCGGCGGTCGGCCTGGCATTTCGAAGGGCGTTCGCTGCGGCGCACCGACGGCGTCTGTTCCGTCAGCCGCTACACCGCGGAGCGCACGCGCGCGCTGTTCGATCTCGGGCGTCCGGCCGATGCCATCCTGCCGAATCCGGTCGCGCCGGCCGGTGCTGCGGCGTGGAGCGAGCGCGATCCGCACACGGTGGTCTTCTCGGGAACGTTGACGCCGAAGAAGGGCGTGGAGCCCTTGATGACCGCGTGGCCTGCCGTCCTCGCGGGCGTGCCCGAGGCTCGGCTCCACGTCTTCGGAAAAGATGGCGAGACGACGGCCGGCGAATCGATGCGGCGGGTGCTCGAAGCGCGCCTCGGCGCGGCGGCGGCGAGCGTCACGTTCCACGGACACGTCACGAGAGAAGAAGTCGCCGCCGCGCTCGGACGCGCACGGGCGGCCGTCTTTCCGTCGTTCGCCGAAGCGTTTGCGATTGCGCCGCTCGAAGCCATGGCCACCGGATGTCCCACGATCGGCAGCGCGCTCGGGAGCGGCCCTGAGTTGATCACGCACGGCGTGGATGGGTTGACCGTCAACCCCGGCCGGCCCTCGGAGATCGCCGAGGCGATCACTCGGCTGCTGACCTGCGAGGCCGACGCACGGGCGTACGGCGACCGCGGCCGGGCCACGATCGAGGGGCAATTCACCGTGGATCGGCTGCTCGATCGAAATATCGACTTCTACCGGGCGTGCATCGATCGGCACGCCGCTGCGTCGGTCGGCCGGCGGACCGTCGTGCGCACCGCGGCGGGCGGGGCGTCGCCGCGCGGGTGAAGACCATGGCGCTGCCGGTGCGTGAGTGGTACGTCCGCGGCCGTCGGTTCGCCGACCTGCACTTCTATCAGAAGTGGCGTGCCGTGTGGCCGCACCTGGCCGCGCTCGGCCCAGGTCGCTTGCGTCTGCTCGACGCGGGCTGCGGCGACGGCGTTTGGGCGGAGGAGATCGCGACGCGCCGGCCGGCATGGACGGTCGTCGGCATCGATCGTGACGAGAGCGCCCTCGCACGGGCCCGCGAGCGGCTCGCGATGCGCGGCCGGCCGAACGTCTCGTTCGAGGCGTGCGCGTTCGACGAGTTCGCGCCGAAGGATCGATTCGACGTGGTGCTGTCCATCTGCTCCGCCCATTACGGAGCGACGCTCGCGGGCACCGAGCCGCTGTTCGTGAACATGCGCCGGTGGCTCGCACCGGGTGGACGGCTGGTGGCGCTCGTGCCGCGCTGCGCCGCGGAGGCGCCGTTCGTGAGCGGCCTGGCGCGCCCGCGCTGGCATCAGGTGTTCCGGCGCGAGGATCTCGTCGCGCTGTGCCGGGCCGGGTCGCTCGTGCCCGACGTCATCGAGCCGCACGTCGGTCGCGTCGGCACGTTGGCGAAGCAGTTGGACTGGACGCGGGCGGCATGGGTATCGCCGGCCGGACAGGCGGCGAGCGCGATGGCGCGCGGCCTCGGCGTGCTCGACGCGGCGGTCAACACGCGGCCACGCCGGAGCCTGCTCTGGGTGCTGGTGGCGCGCGCGGAGGACTGCGCGTGAGCGCCGGCGATCGGTGCTGGTGCGGCGGCCGGCTCGGCAGCACGCGGATCCGCACGCCGCGGTTCTCGCTGCTCCGGTGCGAGGCGTGCGGCGTGTTTCGCATCGATCCGCCGCCGATTGCCGGCGAAGAACAGGGCAGCGACTTCTACACCGCGTACTACGCGGTGCGGCCGGACTCCGGTCCCGCCAACGGTCATGAACGGCGTTCCCGCTTCTGGCGCGTCACACGGCAGGTTCCCGATCTCGAACGCGTCGGCAGCCTCGCCATCGACTTCGGCTGTGGCGACGGCGTGCTCTGTCACGAGCTGACCAGTTCGGGCTGGGACGACGTGGTCGGCATCGACGTGTCGAGGACGCGCGTCGCCAGGGCGCGGCGCCGGTACCCACGTGTGCGGTTCTACGACCGTCCGATCGGCCAGACGGACCTCGCCAGGGGCGTCGCGGATCTGTGCGTGATGGACAACGTCATCGAGCACCTGCCAGATCCACGGGCCGTCGTGGCCGACATCCGGCCGTACGTGCGCACGTCTGGTCGCCTCGTGGTCATCACGCCGAACATGGAGTCCGGCATCTTCCGGTGGCTCGGCCACCGCTGGACCCCTGAGCTCGCGCCACACGCCCACATCTTCCTGTTCACGGCGGCGTCGCTCACGCGGCTGCTGCACGCGGCCGGATTCGAGGTCACGACGGTCGGATCGTTCCAGGAGGACTTCTATCCGTGGCGCACCTGGACCGCCAGGCTGATGTCGGGGGACCTCAAGGGTGCGATCTGGCGCGCGCATCAGGAGACCGGCAACCTCTACAGCCGGATCACCGGGGCAGGGCCGATGTTGTACGCGGTCGCAGAGCCGAGGGAGATGGACGCGGCGATCGAAGGGCCGGCGCACGTCGAGGTACCGGAGAGCCTGCACGCATGACCGCGGTGGCCGCCTTCGTGCCGCACTCCACCGCGGCCGTTCCGGGTGTGGTGGCGGACTGGACACGCGGGGCGGGTGAGCTCGCGAGCGCCGAGCGAGACGCGCCGGGCGTCTCGGTCGTGCTCTGCACGTATCGGCGCGCGGCGAGCGTTCAGCGCTTTCTGCAGAGCCTTGGACGCCAGGCTCGTCTGCCGGACGAGACGCTCATCGTCGATGCCAGCCCGGACGAGGCGACCGAGACGATCGTCCGCGCGTGGCCGGCACCCACCGTGGTGCGGTACTGGCGGGTCGAGCCGCCGCTCCGCGGTCTGACGCGGCAGCGCAACTTCGGTCTCGATCGCGTCACGCGAGACCTCGTCGCGTTCTTCGACGATGACGTCGTGCTTGGGGCGGAGTGCCTCGCCGAGCTCGAGCGTGCACACCGCGAACGGCCGGCGCTCGCCGGCGCCGGTTGCTTCGCCGAATCCTGGATGCAGCCGACGGCGCTGTGGCGGCTTCGCCGGGCCCTCGGCATCGTCCCGAACCTTCAACCCGGCACCTACACGCGCACCGGGCTATCGATTCCCTGGCGATTCCATGCGCCGACGACGGCGGTCGTGGAAGGGGACTGGCTGCCGGGCTGCGCCATGATGCTGAAGACAGCGGCCGCACGGGTCGTGCGATTCGAAGAAGTGCTCGCCGGCTACGGTCAGGGAGAAGACCTGGAGTTCTCGCTCCGGCTGCGTGCGCGCGGCGCCGTGGCGCTCGTCGGGGCCGCCGCGTGCGACCACCTGCACGAGCCGGCGGGGCGTCCCGACGCGTTTCGGCTGGGCCGGATGGAGATCGAGAACCGCCATCTGATCTGGCGTCGGACGTACCGCAACCTGGCCTGGCGCGACCGCCTCGCCTTCGCGTACGCGTGGACGCTCGACACGCTGTTGCTCGCGCGCGACGCGATGCGGCCCGGCCGCGCGGCCGACGGGCTGCGCCGAATCGCCGGCCGCGTGCGCGGCGGGGCCGCCATCCTGGCGCGACGACAGGCCCGAGTCTGACATGGCGCGCGCGCAACTGCTGATGTTCTGGGACTACGACGCTCAATGGGGCGCCGATCGATCGCGCCTGCCCGGCGGGCCGAAGTCGTGGGGATCGCTCGAGGCCTCGTGCACCGATCGGCTTCTGGAGCTCCACGCCGACGCTGGCGTGCCGGCGTGCTTCGCCGTCGTCGGATCGGTGGCACTCGCCGGGCCGTCGCCGTATCACGCCCCGGAGCAGGTGCGGCGGGTACACGCGGCGGGCCACGAGATTGCGAGCCACTCGCATCGACACGAGTGGCTGCCGGGCTTGTCACGCGATCAGCTCCTCGAGACCCTGCGCGCGAGCCGGGCGGCGCTCGAGGATTGCATCGGCGCGGAGGTGCGCGCCTTCGTGCCACCGTTCAACCAGCCGTTCGACTACTGGCGCGCTGGGTCGATCAGCCTGGCGGAGCGGCGCGAGGCGGGTGCAGGCCGGATCGATCTGAGCACGCTCTGCGGCGCGCTCGTGGAGAGCGGCTACCGGTTCTGCCGGGTCGCGTATCGGCCGTGGTGGCAGCGGGCGGCGGAATGGTGGCGCGGCCGCCGCCTCGATCGGCCCGCGACCGTCGAGCGGATCGGCGGCGTCACGTGCGTGCGGCTCAACACCCCTGGCGGTTTCGACGCGGCGGCTCTCGACATGGTCGATGCGTGCGCGGCCGAGGGCGGGCTGATCGTCGCGTACGGCCATCCGCACTCGTTGCACGCGGGCAACTCGCAGGACGAGCGCCATCTCGTGCCGTTCCTGGAGCGCGTGCGCGCGCACCGGCGCGCCGGCCGGCTGGACGTCGTGTTGCCGCGCGAGATCATCGCCGCCCGCGAGGGCGTGCCCGATCGGCAGATCGTGGTGGCGTGACGTGCACGTCTGCGTGGTGTCGTTCAAACCGTGCTGGCAGCGGCCGGACGGGACGTGGGTGACCGACGGCGGGTTCCCGTTGCAGATGGCAGCCATCACCGCGATGTTCGATGATGCGACGCTCGTCGTCGTCCGGACGGCGCCGCGTGCGGGCGGCCTCCCGCTGCCTTCGCGTGCGCGCATCGTGGGGCTCGACTCGCCCGTCGGGGCCGACGCCAGGCGCAAGGTGTCGATGCTCGGGCGCCTGCCTCGCTACGTGAGGCAGATCGTGCCGCACGTGCGGGCCGCGGACGTCGTGCACGTGCCGCTGCCTGGCGACGTCTCGGCGCTCGGCTTGCTGATCGCGTTGGCGTCTCGCAAGCGGCTGATCGCGCGATACGGCAGCTCCTGGGCCGACACGGCGCAGACGACCCGGCCGCAACGGTTCGTGAAGGCCGTCATGCGGCGGTTCGCCGGCGGCCGCAACGTGATGCTGGCCGTGGGCTCAGGCGCGGAACCGCCTGCGCCCGGGATGGGGTGGGTGTTCTCCACCGCGCTCACGCAGGCCGAGCTCGACGCGATTCGTCCGGACGTCGATCGAGGGCTCGGACGGCCGCCGAAGCTCGTCGCCATCGGCCGTCTCTCGTCCGAGAAAGGCGTGCACGTGCTCCTGCGCGCCATCGCGCGGCTGAAGGGGACGCCGGCCGGCGACGCGCGGCTGGAGATCCTCGGCGACGGGCCGGCTCGATCGGCGCTCGAGCAGGAATGCCGGGCGCTCGGGCTGGACGATCGAATCAGCTTCAAGGGATACCTCAACCGCCCCGAGCTGTCTGCGGCACTGCAGGATGCGGACCTCTGCGTGCACCCGGCCCTGACCGAGTCGCTCAGCAAGGCGTGGCTCGACGCCATGGCGCACGGCGTGCCGGTGTTGTCGACCAACGTCGGCGTGGCGCCGATGGTCATGGGACGCGCCGGGGAGCGTGGCTGGCTCGTGCCCCCGGGTGACGATCGGGCGCTGGCCAACGGCATCGTGGCGGCGCTGGACCACGCGGCGGCTTGGCCGGACCTGCGTCGGCGTTGCCGGACCTTCGTCGAGTCCTACACGCTCGAGCGCTGGGCCAGCGACATCGGCCGCTTCTGCGCCGCGCAGTGGGGCGGCCAGCTCACGGAAGGACGGCTTCGGCTGTGAGGCGCATCGTTGGACAACCTGCGCCGGCTCAACCGGCCCCGCGGGTTCTCGGCGGCAGGTCCGCGGCGAGCGAGTGGGGGCGTTTGCTGCTGATCGTCGTGGCCGCCGGATGGCTGTCCGCACCGGTCATCGGCTTTCTCAACGCGCTCACGTTCCTCACGGCCGTCGGGTTTTTGGTGCTGCTCGCCGGGTTTCGGCGGCCCGCATTCGGCGTCGCCGGCGCGGCGCTCGTCTGCACGCTCGATCCGCTCACGCGGCATTTCCTGTCGAACGCGGTGCTTCGCTGGAACACCCTGAACTTCATGCTGATCGGCATCAGCGTGCTCGCCGGCGCCTTCGTCTGGCGGCTCTCGGACGTGCACTCGCGCCTGCTGAAGCTCCTCATCGTGCTGCTCGCGGCCGATCTCGTGTTCAGCCCGGACGTCGCGGGTGGCGTTCAGCACCTGCTCGGCATCATCGCGATGTTCGGCCTGGTCGTGTACTTCGCGCAGGCCGGCGACGACCCCGACATCTGGTACACGGTCGGCCTCGTCTGCGGCACGGCCGGCGCGCTCGGCGGGCTCATGTACTTCTCGCTGCAGGACGGCCTGCCGTTCATGAATCACAACGCGTACGCGTTGTTTCCCGAGGCCGCGGTGTTCGGCGCGTGCCTCGGCTTCCACCACGCGGCGGACCGGCGTTACGGACAACTGATCCTCGGCCTGCTCGTCACGACGAACGTCGTGTGGGCGTTCCTCAGCGGCAGCCGCGGCGGCGCGCTCATCGCCGCGACCGGTTTGCTCTTCGTGCTGTTCTCGATGCGGCGTCAGACGGATCGCGCCGTCGTGGCCGGCGCCGCCGTCGGCATCACCTGCATCGCCCTCATCGCGTTCGCCACGCTCGGTGACTACACGCTGCGCCGGTTCAGCAAGCTGCTCGACGAGGAACAGACGGCGTCCGGCCGGACGAGCGGACGGTCGGACCTCGTGATTGCCGGCTTGCACATGTTCAGCGAGCACCCGCTCGGCGTGGGCACCGGCGGCTTCGCGGCGACGTGGGCGCAGGTCGGCTTCCTGCCCGGGCTCTCGACCTTCAAGCGCGGCGAAGAGTTCCCGGCGCACGCGGGGTGGATCAAGATCCTCGCGGAGAACGGCTGGCCGGGGATGATTCTCCTCGTCGGCTACGTCGGATCGTTTGCGCTGCGCGGCCTCACGCGCCGGAGCCCCGGGAGCGTGTCGCTCGGGCTGCTCGTCACCGCGGGTCTCGCGGTCTCGCTGACGACGACGGAGTTCCAGGGCAAGACGATCTGGCTGCTCGCCGCCGCCGGCACCGCACGTCTGTCGAGCGCGGAGATGGCGCGCGCGCTCGGCGCAGAAGCGAGGCGCTTCGGCATCGTTCAGCGCCGCCTGGTCACGCGGCACTCGCGGCGTGTCACGAGCTCGGTCACCGGATGACGTCATCGTCGAAGACCGCGACCGTCCCGCGTCGTCCGGCCGATTGGCGCATCGCGCTCGTCGCCGGCGGGCTGTCGCAGGGCGGCGCCGAGAAGCAGTTGCTGTACATGGGGCGCGCGCTCGTGGCGGCCGGCGCGGTGGTGCGGTGCTACTCGCTGACGCGAGGCGATCACTACGAAGCCGCATTCCGGGCCGCCGGCCTTGACCCGATCTGGATCGGCCAGCGAAGCGCTCCGCCGGCGCGGCTGTGGACGCTCGCGCGATCGTTGCGCGCGTTCCGGCCGGACGTCGTGCAGGCAGGCCACTTCTTCGTGAATCTCTACGCCGGTATCGCGGCCAAGCTCTGCCGCGCCGTCTCGATCGGCGCCATCCGGAACGACGGTGCCTTCGAGCTGCGGGAGAACCCGGGATGGGGCCCGTGGCTGCTGCGCACGCCCACGGTGCTCGTCGCCAACTCGGCCGCCGGCGCGGCATTCGCCCGCGCGTCGGGGCGAGGCCACGACGAGGTCGTGATCGTGCCGAACGTCATCGACCTCGCTGCGCAGGACGCGGCCACCACGACGCTCCAGTTGCGCGATGCCGGAGTGGGCCCGGTCGTGGCGCTGGTCGGGCGGCTCGTTTGGGCCAAGCGCGTCGATCGGTTTCTCGCGGCGCTCGCGCGCGTGCGCGCCGTCGTACCCGAGGTGCGCGGCGTCATCGTCGGGGATGGTCCGGAGCGGCCGGCGCTCGAAGAGCAGGCCGTGTCGCTCGGCCTCGCCGAGGCGGTGCGGTTCGTCGGGCGGCGCAGCGACGTGCCGGCGATCCTCCGACAAGTGGACGTGCTCGTCTCCACCTCGTCGCACGAGGGGTTTCCGAACGTGCTTCTCGAAGGAATGGCCGCCGGGCTGCCGGTGGTGACGACGCCGGCCGGCGATGCGGCCGCCGTCGTGGTTGCAGGCGAGACGGGGATTGTCGTCGGTCCCGACGACATCGACGCGCTCGTCGATGCGATCCGCCGGCTCGTGCGGGATCCCGGCCTGCGGCGGCAGTTCGGTGAAGCCGGCCGCCGGCGCGTCGAGGCCGAGTACCAGGACCGCGGCCTCGCGGATCGTCTGTTCCGTGTGTACGAGCACGCACGGGGGCTCGACCACGGCGGGAGAGCCCTGGAGTCGTCAGCCGACGCCGCGCGCCGGATCGCGTAACGCCATGCGCCTTGCGGTATTCACCAGCCACTTCCCCGGGCTGATCAACACGTTCTTCGCGCGCGACATGCGCGGCTTGATCGACGCTGGATGGGACGTCGAGATCTTCGCGATCCTGCCGCTCGATCCGGCGTATTGGGCGCACGTGCCGGCCGACCTGTCGCCGTCGGTCCTGCCGCGCGACCGCGTGCATCACGCGTCGCTGAAGCGGAGCCTGGCGCACGCCGCCTCGCCCGGCGCGCTGCGCCACGTCGGCACGATGCTCGCCCTCACCGGCGCGGGCGTGCGGCATGGAGCCGAGGAAGCGCTGAAGACGATGTACGTGCTGCCAAAAGCGCTCGCGTGGGCGCGCGATCACCGTGGCCGCTTCGACCATGTGCTCGCCTATTGGGGCAACTACGCGGGCACGTGCGCGTATCTGTTTCACCGCGCCATCGGCGGCACGATGCCGTTCTCGATCTGCCTGCACGCCGGCACCGACCTGTATCGCGCCCGCGTGTATCTGCGGCAGAAGCTCGACTACGCGGACAACGTCATTGTCGTGTGCGACTTCAATCGCAAGTTCCTCGCGGCGACGTATCCCGATCGGGTCGCCGCGTGGGCGCCGAAGCTCTACCTCCATCACCTCGCGCTGGATCTCGAGCAGCTCTCGTTCGATCCCGGCGGGCGTGCGCCTCACCGGCTGCTGGCTGCCGGCGGCCTTCATCCGGCAAAGGGATTCGACGATCTCCTCGCAGCCGCGGCGTTGGTGGCACCCGAACGGCCGGTTGAGGTCGTCTTCGCCGGCGATGGCCCCGAGCGGCCGCGTCTCGAGGCGTTGGCTGTCTCGCTGGGCCTTCGCGATCGCGTGCACTTCCGCGGCTGGCTCAGCCCGGACGAGGTCGTGAAGGAGATGCGCCAGGCGACGGTGCTGGTGCACCCGTCGAACGGCCTCGGCGATGCCGTGCCGACGGTCATCAAGGAGGCCATGGCGGTCGGCACGCCGGTGATCGCCTCGAGCATCGCCGGTATTCCCGAATTGCTCGGCGACGGAGACGCCGGTGTGTTGACGCCGCCCGCCGATCCGGTCGCGTTGGGCCGGGCCATCGTGGCCCTGTTGAACGATGAGCCGCGCCGGCAGCGCCTTGCCGTCACGGCGCGGCGCCGCGCCGAGATGCTGTTCGATCAGCGCCAGAACGGTCCGGCGCTCGCGCGCCGGCTCGCACAGAGCCGCCGCGGCGGCCCCGCGGGTGCCGCCCTGTCCGCTGCCGAGGCGCGTCCCTGCACGTCGAAGTGAGGAGCAAGCCATGAGCGATAAGCTGCTGCACGTCTACCATCGGTTGCCGACTCCTGCGCAGTGGGCCGCCGCCACCGCCATGGGCGTTTATCTTCGCCGCTGGCGCTACGGCAAGGAGACCGAGGCGCTGGTGGCCGCGACGCTGGAGCGCGACCATTGGACGCCTGAACAGTGGCGCCAGTACCAGCAGGAGCGCTTGGCGTTCGTGCTGCACCGCGCGGCCACGCAGGTGCCGTTCTATCGCGAGCACTGGTCGCGGCGCCGTCAGGCCGGCGACACGCGGTCGTGGGAGTACCTCGAGCACTGGCCGATCCTCGAGAAGGAGAGCGTGCGCGAGAACCCGAAAGCGTTCCTCGCCGACGATGTGGACATCCGGCGGATGTACCCGGAGCACACGAGCGGCACGACCGGCAAGCCCCTGAAGCTGTGGTGGAGCCGCAAGACCGTGCGTGAATGGTATGCGCTCAACGAGGCGCGGTCGCGCCGCTGGTACGGCATCTCCCGCAAGGACCGATGGGCGATCATCGGCGGCCGCGTCGTGACGCCGGCGAGCCGGCGCACGCCGCCGTTCTGGATCTGGAACTCGGCGCTGCGGCAGCTCTACATGTCGTCCTATCATCTGGCGCCGGACCTGGTGCCCGCGTACCTCGACGCGCTGCGCCGCTACGACGTGACGTACGTGTTCGGGTACAGCTCGTCGCTGCACGCGCTCGCGGACACGGCGCTGCGGCTCGGCCGGAAGGACGTCCGGCTCGCCGTCGCGATCACGAACGCCGAGCCGCTGCTGGATCACCAGCGGCACACGATCGAGGCCGCGTTCCGCTGCCCCGTGCGCGAGACCTACGGCCTCGCGGAGATCGTGGCTGGGGCGAGCGAGTGCGAGCATGGGCGCCTTCACCTCTGGCCGGAAGTCGGCCTCGTCGAGGCGCTGGACGGCGATCGGACCGTGCCGCCGGGCGCCGTGGGCGACATGATCAGCACGAGCCTGCTGAACGCGGACATGCCGTTGATTCGGTACCGAACCGGTGACGCCGTGCGGCTCTCGAGCCACGAGTGCCGATGCCGGCGCCATCTGCCCGGCGTCGACGCGCTCGAAGGGCGCTGTGACGACCTGGTCGTGATGCAGGACGGCCGGCGCGTCGGCCGGCTCGACCCGGTGTTCAAGCATGGCTTGGCGGTCGCCGAAGCGCAGATCGTGCAGGAGACCTTCACGCGGTTCCGCGTGAAGTACGTGCCGGCGCGCGCGGCGGGCCTCGGGCTGGAGGAAGAGCTGCGCCACCGGCTTCGCGACTACCTGGGATCGGTGGACGTCGTGTGCGAGCGTGTGGACCAGGTGCCGCGCACCGCGCACGGCAAGTTCCGGGCGGTGGTGAGCCATCTATCGCGCACCAACCGGCAGCCCGCGGCGAGCTGAGGATTGCCGACGGTATGAGCACCGTGGTCGTCGACGCCGAGACCGAGCGGATCCGCGAGGCGTACGCCCGGCGCACGGGCGAGTCGCGCTACTCGTGGTTCAACGCCGCGCACCTGCTCGCGGTGCAGGAGCGGGAACGGGTGCTCATGGACCTGTTCCGGCGGCACGGCATCGTGTCGCTGGCCGACGCGCGCGTGCTCGACGTCGGCTGCGGCATGGGTACCTGGCTGCGCGACTTCGTGAAATGGGGCGCGGCGCCCGAACGCCTGACCGGCGTCGATCTGCTGCCCGATCGCATCGTGCAGGCGCGGCAGTTGTGCCCGCCCGGCGTGACGCTCATCGCCGGCAACGCGGCCGACCGGCCGTGGGCCGGCCGGTTCGACATCGTGCTGCAGTCGATGGTCATGACCTCGGTGCTGGCGCCCGAGCTGCGCCGGGCCCTCGCGGCGGCCATGTTGGACGCGGCGGCAGGTGGAGGCGTCGTGCTCTGGTACGACTACTTCGTGAACAACCCGAGGAATCCCGACGTGCGGGGCGTGTCGCGCCGCGAGATCGCGAGCGTGTTTCCCGGCTGCACGATCGATCTCCGGCGCGTGACGCTGGCCGCGCCGCTGGCGCGTCTCGTCGCGCCGCGGTCGCGCGCGCTCCACGAGATGCTCCGCGCCGTCCCGTTGCTGCGCACGCACTACCTGGGCATCATTCGAAAGGCGTAACGGACGCATGCTGCCGCTTCCCTCCGTCTCGATCGTGATGCCGATTCGCAACGAGGCCGACTTCATCGCCCGCAGCCTCGGCGCGGTCCTGGCGCAGGACTATCCCGCCGATCGGATCGAGGTGCTCGTGGCCGACGGCACGTCGACCGACGGCACGCTCGAGATCGTCTCGCGCCTGACGGGCGCCGGCCGCCGGGTGCGCGTGATCCCCAATCCGAAGCGCATCGTGGCGACGGGCCTGAACCTGGCGATCGCCGAAGCGACGGGAGACATCATCATCCGCGTCGACGGCCACTGTGAGGTCGCGCCCGACTACGTCCGCCGCTGTGTCGAGCACCTCGTGCGCGGCGAGGCCGACGGCGTGGGCGGCCCGCTCGAGACGGTCGGGCAGACCGACGCCGCAGCCGCCATCGCCGTCGCGATGAGCTCGCCGTTCGGCGTCGGCAACTCGGCGTTCCGGACGGTCTCGGACCGGACGATGATCGTCGATACGGTGGCGTTCCCGGCGTACACGCGCGAGGTCCTGCAGAAGGTGGGGCCGTTCGACATGGAGCTCGTGCGCAACCAGGACGACGAGTACAACTACCGGCTGCGGAAGATGGGCGGCCGGCTGCTGCTCGCCGCTGACGTCCGCTCGCGGTACTTCAGCCGCAGCTCACTGCGCTCGCTGTGGCGGCAGTACTTCCAGTACGGCTACTGGAAGGTGCGCGTGCTGCAGAAACACCCCCGCCAGATGCGCTGGCGGCAGTTCGTGCCGTTCGCCTTCGTGGTCTCGCTGTTGGCCGGCAGCGCGCTGACGCCGTGGACGCGGATTCCGCTCACGGCGACGATCGTCGCCTACGTCGGGGCGAACCTCGCCGCGACGGCGCTGTCGGCGCGGCGCCTGGCGCGCTGGCGCGCGCTGTCGGCGCTGTCGGCGGCCTTCGCGATCCTGCACCTGTCGTACGGCTGGGGATTTCTGGTCGGCCTGGCCGCGTTCCGGAATCGATGGGGAAGCGCTTCGAACGAAGGGGCCGGCCGGCAGCCCGACTTCGCGGTGCGGTCGAGCCGGTGAGCCGCGGACACGAGACGGCCGCCGGTGTGCCGATGCGTCGCGGCGCGCGCCTGCGGCGCGCCTGCGATTGCGCGTTCGCCCTCGGCGGGCTCGTCGTCGGGAGCGTGCCGCTCGCGCTCGGCGCGCTGGCGATCCGGCTGAGCCAGCCCGGGAGCGTCGTGTTCCGCCAGGTGCGGATCGGCCGAGGCGGACGCCCGTTCGAGCTGTACAAGCTGCGCACCATGCGTCCGGCCAGCGGCGCTCAGGTCACGTCGATCAACGACGCGCGGATCACGCCGGTCGGCCGTGTGCTCCGCACGTTGAAGATCGACGAGGTGCCGCAGCTCTGGAACGTCCTGCGCGGCGACATGGGCATCATCGGGCCGCGGCCCGAGGTCCCTCGATTCGTCGCCCGCTACAGCGACGCCGAGCGCGCGATCCTCGACGCCACGCCAGGGCTGGCCAGCCTGTCGCAGCTCGTCTACGCGGACGAGGCGCGCGCCCTGGCCGGGCATCCGAACCCCGACGACGCCTACGCGCGGTTCGTCATGCCGCTGAAGATCGCCGTGGATCTGCAGTACGAACGTACCCGGACGTTCATGACCGACCTGACACTCATGGCCGACGTGCTCCTGCTCATCGCCGGCCGCAACCGCCGAGCGGATCCGAACTTCCGCGTGCCGCTGGAGGCGTCCCGGCAGTAGCCGGATCGAGAGGGATATGCGATCAACGTTTCTTCCGTACCACCTGCCTTCGATCGACGACGGCGAGATCGCGGCGGTCGTCGAGACCATGAAGTCCGGGTGGTTGACGACGGGCCCGCGTGTGCGCGAGTTCGAGGCGCAATTCGCCACGGCCGTGGGCGCCGAGCACGCGGTCGCGGTCAACTCGTGCACGGCCGCGATGCACCTCGGTCTCGAAGCGGCCGGCGTACGGGCCGGCGACGAGGTCATCGTGCCGACGCTGACCTTCACGGCGACGGCCGAGGTGGCGATCTACCTTGGCGCCAAGCCCGTGCTCGTGGACGTGCAGCGCGACACCTACAACCTCGACCCTGACGCGGTGGCCCGCGCCATCACGCCGCGCACCCGCGCGATCCTGCCGGTGCACTACGCCGGGCAGGCGTGCGACATGACCGAGATCCTGGAGCTGGCGCGCCGGCACGGCCTGCGCGTGATCGAGGACGCGGCGCACGCGATGCCGGCGTCGTACCGGGGCACGCCGGTCGGGCGGCTCGGCGACGTCACGTGCTTCTCGTTCTACGCGACGAAGACGCTCACCACGGGCGAAGGCGGCATGGTGACGACCCAGGATGCGGCGCTGGCGGCCCGCATGCGGATGATGTCGCTCCACGGCATCAGCAAGGACGCCTGGAAGCGCTACACCGCGGAAGGGTCGTGGTACTACGAAGTCCTCGAGGCGGGCTTCAAGTACAACATGACGGACGTGGCCGCGGCGCTCGGCCTCGCGCAGCTCGGGCGGCAGCAGGAGTTCCTCGCGCGCCGGCGGGCGATCGCGCAGCAGTACGATGCGGCGTTTGCCGACCTGCCCGGCGTGGCCGTTCCGCGCCTGCGTGCCGATCGCGAGCACGCCTGGCACCTGTACGTGATCGAGATCGATCCGGCGGCGGTGCCGGGCGGGCGCAATGGCGTCATCGACGCGCTCCGGCACGCGAACATCGGGACGTCGGTGCACTTCATCCCCCTGCACCTGCACCCGTACTACCGCGACCGGTTCGGCTACGTCGCGGAGGCGTTCCCCACGGCCATGGCCATCTACGAGCGCATCATGTCGCTGCCGATCTATCCCGCGATGACCGACGGAGACGTCCAGGACGTCATCGACGCCGTTCGGCGCGCGGCCGGTGGCGTGCGAACCGTCGTCCCGGCCGCCGCAGGCACGATCTAGATCGAGCTGACATGTCCGTGCTGGTCGCCAAGCGTGCGGTCAAGCGAACCGCGGGAATCGCGAGCGTGCTGCTGCGCGGCACGACGGGGCCGCGTCCCGATCCGTCCGTGTGCATCCTGGTCTATCACCGCGTCTCGCGTGCGCGCGTGAGCGAGCCGCGCCTCGACGACTGGAACGTGCATCCCGAAATGTTGGACAAACAGATCGCCGCGCTCGTCGAGCACGCGGACCTCGTGTGGGCTCACGAGCTGCCCGCGCTCTTGGCCGGGCATGAGGCGCGCCGTCGCCCGCTCGCGTGCCTGACGTTCGACGATGGTTTCCAGAACTTCCATGACGAAGCGCTGCCGATCCTGGAGCGCTACGGTGCGAAGGCCACGCTCTTCGTCGTGACCGCCTACATCGGCCAGCCGGCGCCGATGCCGTTCGACCGGTGGGGAGGGCGGCACGCGGCCGATGCGCCGGCCTCGGCCTGGCGCGCCATCGACTGGCCGTCGATCGAACGCTGCTTGCGGTCTGGTCTGGTCGAGGTCGGCGGGCACTCGCACCGGCACCGCAGCGGTCTGGAGCTGACGGCGACGGAAATGGCTGACGAGGCGGGGCAGTGCCGGGACGTGCTGACCGCCCGCCTCGGGCGTGAGCGCATCGCGTCGTACGCGTATCCGTACGGGAGCTCGCGCCTCGGGCATGTCACCCCTGCGTATGTGGCCGCCGTCGCGGACGCGGGCTTCGTCACGTCCATGACGACCGACCTCGGGCTCGCCACGGCGGCCAGCCGGCCGTTGGAACTGCCGCGCGTCGAGGTCTACACAACGGACACGCCCGCGGTCGTTCGGGCGAAGGTGTCGGGCTCGCTCGCGCCCTTTCGCGTGACCGACCACCTGCGCCGGGCGAGACGGTGAGGATGAACGGGATGTCAGAGATTCGTGAGGCGCTGACGACGGCGGTCTTCGACGCGATCGACGAGGTCAACGCGCTCAGACCCGCCACCGATCAGTTGCCGAAGACGCTCGAAACGGAGCTCGTCGGGGAGGCTGGCCGGCTCGACTCGCTGGGGGTCGTGAACTTGATCGTGGCGCTCGAGCCGCGCGTCGAAGCGGTGCTGCGCTCGCCGGTGAGCCTGCTCGCCGACGAACGCTTCGACCCGGGCGCCGGCGCCTTTCGGACGGTCGCGTCGCTCGTCGAGCATCTGTTGCGCCTCGGCGCCGGGGACCGGGATGTCGCGTGAACGGACGCCGCTCGTCGTGCTGGCCGACTTCAATGCCGCGAATCTCGCATCGCTGCTGACGCGCGACGCTGGGTCGCCGGTGATCGATGCGCGCAGCGCCGGCCCCAGCGCGGCGGCGTGGACGGAGGCGCAGGACGAGGCGCACGCAGACGTGGCGGTCGTGTGGACCCGGCCCGAACGCGTGAGCCCGGCGTACGATGCGCTGCTGACCCGTGGCGACGGCCGCCTGACGGACATCCTCCATGATGTCGACGCGTTCGGCGGAGAACTGAAACGGCTTCGCGATCGAAGTGGCCGCCTCATCGTCATGAGCTGGTCGCTGCCGCCGCTCGGCCGCGCCTTCGGCGCGCTGGCGCTGTCGCCGCGAGGAGGCGCCGCGCACGCGCTCCTGCACATGAACCTGCGGCTGTCCGAGCTCGTCGCGGCCCTGCCTGGCGTCGTGTTGCTCGACTCGAGCCGCTGGATGCCGGCGGAGCGCCGGCCCGACGAAGCCAAGCTCTGGTACGCGGCGAAGATTCCGTTCGGTACGGACGTCTTCCGTCGCGCGGTTCTGGACGTGAAGGGCGCGCTCCAGGCGTCGGTTGGACAGGTGCGAAAGGTCATCGTCCTGGATCTCGACGACACGCTGTGGGGCGGCATCGTCGGCGACGTGGGATGGGCGGGATTGCGGCTCGGCGGGCACGATGCCGTCGGCGAGGCCTACTGCGACTTCCAGCGCGCGCTGTTGGCGTTCGCCGCGCGGGGTGTGATGCTGGCGGTCGTGAGCAAGAACGAGGAGGCCACCGCGCTCGAGGCCATCGATCGGCATCCGGAGATGATCCTCCGGCAGCGCGACCTTGCCGGCTGGCGCATCAACTGGGACGACAAGGCCGCGAACGTGGCCGTGCTCGCCCGACAGCTCAACGTCGGGCTCGACGCGATGGTCTTCATCGACGACAACCCGGCCGAGCGTGGACGCGTGCGGGAGGCCCTGCCGGACGTGCTCGTGCCCGAGTGGCCGGCCAGCCCGCTCCTCTACGTCGACGCGTTGCTCGGGTTGACCTGCTTCAACTCGGTCGCGGTGACCGACGAGGATCGCGAACGGACGCGCGCGTACGTTGCGGAGCGGGACCGCGAGCGGGAGCGCGATGCCGCCGGTTCGGTCGAGGACTGGCTCGCCAGGCTGGACCTGTCGGTCCATGTCGAGCGGCTCAGCCCGAGGACGCTGCCGCGCGCCGCGCAGTTGCTCAACAAGACCAACCAGATGAACCTCAGCACGCGGCGGCTCGACGCGGCCGCGCTCGAAACGTGGGCGGCAGATCCGGCGCGCGCGTTCTGGACGTTCCGCGCCATGGACCGGTTCGGTGATGCGGGGCTGACCGGGCTGGCCAGCGTCGAGATCGATGGTCCCCGCGCCGAGATCGTCGATTTCGTCCTGAGCTGCCGGGTGTTCGGCCGCCACATCGAGGACGTGATGCTGCACATCGTCGCCGACGCCGCGCGACAGCGGGGCGCGACGACGCTCGGCGCGACGTTCGTGCCGACCGCCAAGAACCGCCCGTGTCTCAGGTTTCTCGAACGCTCGGGTCTGTCGCACGTGGCGGAGCACCGGTTCGTGTGGGATCTGGCGACGCCGTACCCCAAGCCGGACCACGTGGAGATCCATGAGGCAATCGAGGTGGCCTCGTGACGCATCCCGCCTGGCTGGACAGCGCCGCGGTCTTCGATCACGTCGGGATGGCCGTGCGCTCGATTCGGGATCTCGCAGACGAGAACACGGCGGTCATCGAGGACCCGGTGCAGCGCGTCAGCGTCGCGTTCGTCGATTGGGGCGGCGTGCGCATCGAGCTGATCGAGCCGCTCGGCAGCGCGTCGCCCATCGACAACAGCCTCACGAAGGGGCAAGTGCTCGTGCACCTCTGCTTCCGCGTGCCGGATCTGGACCGTGCGCTCTCACAAGCGCGTCGTGCCGGTCTGGTACAGCTCGCCCGGCCCGTCCCCGCGCCGGCGTTCGATGGACGACGCATCGCGTGGCTCTTCAGCCGAGCGGCCGGGTTGATCGAGCTCGTCGAAGGCGCGTCTCACGTCTGAGATGGGAATCGCGATCGCCCCCTACAGTTCCGATCACGCGGGTGCCTTGAACGCGTTCAACCGGCGCCTGTCCGAGAGCGGGATCACCTACCGCTTCCCTGATGCGCTGCCGCCGGAGGAGCCCGCGCCGGTCCGCAAGCACGCCTTCGTCGCTGTGGACCGCGAGGCGCACGTGCGCGGCGGCTACCTGGTGCAGGAGCAAACGTTCTGGATCAACGGACGCGAGCGCACGGCGGGATTCCTGCAGTTGCCGTTGTCCGAAGGGCTGATCAGCCGGCAGTACAGCATGGTCGGGGCACAACTGCTCGCGCATGCCTCACGGCGCCAGCCGCTGCTCTTCGGATTGGGGATCGGCGGCCGCGACCAGACGATCGCGAAGCTGGTGCTGGCGCTGGGGTGGGAGATCGCGCCGGTGCCGTTTCTCTTCAAGCTCGTCCGCCCGTTTCGCGTGGCGCGCGGGCTCGACGCCGTCCGCCGGACGCCGTGGCGGCGGCTCGCGCTCGACGTGGCGGCGTTCTCGGGCCTTGCCGCCGCGGCGTCAGTCGTCGCGGCCCGTCGAGCGCGCGCTGCCGTTCGTGCCGTCGCCGAACGAGCGGGCGGCGAGCGCGCAGGCGGTGAGCTCGGGCCGCTTCACGAGCTCGGCGACGGCGATCCGCAGTGCACGGCCCTCTGGGAGCGTCACCGCGGCGTCTATCGGTTCGCGGCCCGCCGGGATGCGGACACGATCGCGCAGTTGTATCCCGCGGGATCACGGTTTCTGCGTTGGGCGTACCGCCGCGGTCCGCGCCTGACCGGCTGGGTCATCGCCCTCGACACCGGGATGCGCGGCCATTCGTACTTCGGCAACCTCCGCGTCGGCACGATCGTGGACTGCTTCGGCGACCCGGACGATGCGGATCCGATGATCGCGGCGGCGACGAAGATGCTGGCGGGGCGCGGTGTGGATCTGATCGTCAGCAACCAGGCGTCCGGCATCTGGACGACGGCGCTTGGACGCGCGGGCTTCTCCGAGCACACGTCCAACTACCTGTTCGCCGTCTCGCCGGCGCTCCGTCGTGAGCTCGGGATGCCGGGCACCCAGGTGCAGGACTGCCACTTGACGCGGGGCGACGGGGACGGCCCTCTGAATCTGTAGCCGCGCCGCGGCGACTGCCGCGCCTGCAGTGGTTCAACCATGACTCGCTTTCAATCCTCCTCCGACGCACTGCGTGCCGTCGTCTTGACGCTCGCTCGATGGACGCGGGCCGGTCTGCTCCGGTATCGCCGGCCGCTCGTCGTCGCCGTGCACCTGGCGGCACCGGTCGCGACGAGCTACGCGGCGTTCTGGCTCAGGTTCGATGGCGTCATCCCCGCCAGGGAGCTGTGGCTCTGGTGGTCGATGCTGCCCTGGGTGCTCGCGATCCGCGCCGTCCTCTTCGTGCCGTTCCGGCTGTACGAAGGGCTCTGGCGCTACTCCAGCATGTGGGATCTGCGGAACCTGATGGCCGGCGTCGCCGGCGGATCGGTGGCGGCGTACGCGCTCGTGCACCGGTACTTCGGGTACGTGGACTACCCGCGATCCGTGTTCATCATCGACGCGCTGCTACTCGTGTTCGTGCTCGGAGGGCTGCGCCTGGTGCCGCGGATCTACCGGGACATCGTCCGCAGCGGCAACGGGAAGCGCGTGCTGATCGTGGGCGCGGGCGACATGGGCGAGATGATCGTGCGGGACATGTCGAACTACCGCGACTACCGTCCCGTCGGCTTCCTCGACAACGACCGCACCAAGCGCGGGCTTCGGATCCACGGGGTGCCGGTGCTCGGGACGTTGGCGGATCTGCCGCGCGCGATCGCCCGGACGCGGCCCGACGAAGTGCTCATGGCGGTCGCGCAGCGCGAGACGGCGCTGGCGCAGGAACTTGTGCGGGTCCTTCGCCCGTTCCGCGTCCCGATCACGACGGTCCCGCCGCTGCGCCATCTCATCGACGGGAAGATCGCGGTGAGCCAGATCCGGCAGTTGTCGATCGAAGACCTGCTGGCGCGGCCGCCGGTGGGGCTCGACGATCGGCCGGTCCGCGAGCTGATCGAAGGACGGTCGATTATGGTGACGGGCGCCGGCGGATCGATCGGCTCCGAGCTGTGCCGTCAGATCGCCGCGTTCCGGCCCAGCCGCTTGATTCTCTTCGAGCGTTACGAGAACAGCCTGTACACGATCGCGCACGACCTCGAGGACACGTTCCCCGATGTGCGCACCGAGCTGGTCATCGGCGACGTGACGGACGAGGCCCGGCTCGACGCCGTGCTGTCACGCTGGCAGCCCCGGATCATCCTGCACGCGGCCGCGCACAAGCACGTGCCGCTGATGGAGTTCAACTGCTGCGAGGCCGTGAAGAACAACGTCATGGGGACGCGCATGGTGGCCGCCGCCGCCCAGCGGCACGGCATCGAACGGTTCGTGCTGATCTCCACCGACAAGGCCGTCGAGCCGACGAGCGTGATGGGCGCGACGAAGCGCGTCGCGGAGCTGACCGTGCAGGCGCTGGCGCCGTTCGGCGGCACGCGGTTCACGACCGTGCGCTTCGGCAACGTGCTCGGCAGCAACGGCAGCGTCGTGCCCAGGTTCCTCAAGCAGATTCACGCGGGCGGCCCCGTGACCGTCACGCACCCGGAGATCGAGCGCTACTTCATGCTGATCTCGGAGGCCGTCCAGCTCGTGCTGCACGCCGCCGCGCTCGGCGAAGGCGATCACATCTACGTGCTCGACATGGGCGAGCAGATCAAGCTCGTGACGCTGGCCGACAACCTCATCCGGTTGTCCGGGTTCGGGCCCGACGACATCAAGATCGAGTTCGTCGGCCTGCGGCCCGGTGAGAAGCTGTCGGAGCGCCTGCACGCCGACGAAGAGGAGCTGACGCCGTCGCCGGTGGAGAAGGTGCTGCGCGTGGCGAGCCGTCCGAGGGGCGCCGACCACTTGAGCGTTGAGCTCGATCAGTTGATTCGCCTCGCCAAGCTCGGCGAGGCGAGCGCGGTCGTCGCCGCGCTGAGCCGGGTCGTGCCGTCGTTCACGCCGGATCCGGCGCTGTTGCGGCGCAACGCCGAGGCCGAGGCGCACATCGCGTCGCGGCGCCGGATGGTGGCGGCGGCCGTCGGCGGCCGTTCGGGTGCGTGGCAGGACGCCGATGACCTGCCCGACACGGCAAGGTAGACCTCGATGTCCGTCGATCAGATGCACGCTCGTCCGATTGCTCACGTCCGGCTCGCGCCGCCGCGCGGCTGGGTCCGCCTCCACCTTCGCGATCTGTGGGACTACCACGAGCTGCTGTATTTCCTCATCTGGCGCGACGTGAAAGTCCGCTACAAGCAGACGGCGCTCGGCGCCGGGTGGGCGATCATCCAGCCGCTCTTCACGATGGTCGTCTTCACGCTGTTCTTCGGCTGGCTCGCGAAGATCCCGTCGAACGGCTTGCCCTATCCGTTGTTCGCCTACGCCGCGCTCGTGCCCTGGACGTTCTTCGCGAACGGGCTGACGCAGTCGGCCGACAGCCTGGCTGGCAGCGCCAACCTTCTGCGAAAGGTGTACTTCCCGCGTCTGGCCATCCCGATCGCCACGGTGCTGTCCGGTGTGGTCGATTTCGTGATCGCCTTTGCGGTGCTGCTCCTGCTCATGGCCTATTACGGCGTCTATCCGACGGTCAACGTCATCTGGCTCCCGGCGTTCCTGCTGCTGGCGCTGGCGACGGCGCTCGGCGTCGGCCTGTGGCTGTCGGCGCTGAACGTGGAGTACCGCGACGTGAAGTACGTCGTGCCGTTCATCGTGCAGTTCTGGATGCTGGCGACGCCGATCGCGTACTCCAGCCGTGAGATTCCCGACCCGTGGCGCACGTGGTACGGCGTCAACCCGATGAGCGGCGTCGTCGAGGGCTTCAGGTGGGCGCTGCTCGGTCAGAGCGGGACGCCAGGTCCGATGGTCGCCGTCTCAGCGGCCGTCGCCGCGGTGGTTCTCGTCGGTGGGGCCTACTACTTCAAGCGCATGGAGAGCTCGTTCGCCGATCGCGTATGACCATGGCGCCAAAGCGCATCGGGCTCACGGCCCTGCTCGCGCTCGTCAGCGTCGGCGCCTACGTCGGCTGGGCGCGGCTCTTCGGCACGTTCGTGTTCGACGACACGTACATCACGTATCGGTACGCCGAGCATTGGGGCAGCGGCGCCGGCCTTCGGTGGAATGCAGGCGAGGCGCCAGTGGAGGGGTTCACGAGTGCGGCCTCGGTGGCGCTGGGTGCCGCGATGCGTCGGCTCGCCGGGCTCGCGCCGGACGTGACGTTGCCTGCGAGTTCGCAGGTCGCGTGGGTGCTGCTCCTGGTGTGGGTGATGCCCGTGCTGGTTCGGTCGGCAGCCAGCGAGGCCGGCGAGGATCGCCCGCAGGTGCTGTTCGGCAGCCTGGTGATCGCGGGCGCGCTGGCCGTCAACGGTCTCTTCGCCTTCCATGTCTTTCACGGACTGGAGACGATGGTCTTCGTCGCGGTCCTGCTCGCCGTGGTCGCGGTGGTCCTCCGGCCGCTGACGACCCGACGGGCGTTGGTGCTGGCGGTGGGGTCGGTCGTGACGATTGCCGTGCGGCCGGATGCCGTGGCGCTGCTCGGGCCGCTCTGGCTGGTCATGGCCGTCTGGACCCGACCGCCTCGACGCGCGCTGGTCGCCGGCGCGCTGGTCGCCGGCGCGCTGCTCGCCGCGATCACCGCGGCGCGATGGGCCTATTTCGGCGACGTCGTGCCGAACACGATGCACGTCAAGGTCGTGGCCGATGGGTTCCCGGGGGCTCAGTATGTCAGGACGTACCTCGGGCTCGTGTGGCCGTTAATCCTCTTCATTGCGCTCGGAACGCTGATCATCGGACCGTGGCGGGTGGCGCGTGATGCCATTGCGATGCTCTTGCTGGTGCCGGCCGCCGTGTTCTGCCTCGTCTTCACGCGAATCGATCCCATCATGGGGCAGGGCTACCGTTTTCTGATCGTGACCCTGCCGATCCTCCTCGTGGGAGCCGCCCGCATCGCCGTGCTGATGCAGCCGGCGCGGTCGTCGCGCCTCGGCGGAACCATCGCGAGCGGAGCGTTCGTCGCCGCCGTGCTCGCGACGACGGCGCTCAGCAATGCCCGCCTGCGCGAAACGATCTATCCCGGCTGGGTGCCGTACTTCGCGGCGCAGCACGATCTCGTCGCGCTGGGACGCCGGCTCGAACCGCTCTCGCGGCTCCAGCCGCCGCCGCTCGTGGCGACGGCGGACGTGGGAGCGCTCGCGTATTTCTCTCGGCTGCCGGTCCTCGATCTCATCGGGTTGAACGACCGAGTGATCGCGCGTGAGGGAGTGACGGCCGAGTACGTGGCCCGCCGACAGCCGGATCTGCTGGTGCTGCCGGATATGAATCTCCAGCGGCCCTCTCCCGATCGACGGCTCGCGGGCGAGCCGTTCGAGATCGCTGGCGAGCAATGGGTGCTCGACGTCGACTCGTACGGGCCGAGGATTCTGGCTGATCCCGGCCGTTCGCGCAGCGGCGGCGGCGTGACCCTGATCGTCGCACGGACGCCGGGCTTCGGCGAGGACTACGAGCATGTCGGCAGCGTGCCGACCGGAACGACCGACACGCTCCACGTCTTCGTCAGGCGGGCGTACGCCCATGCGGAGGTCGTGCGGCGGGTGTTCGTACCGCAATCGACCACCTCGGTCCGTGTCAACTGACGCCTACGCGTCGAGAGCGAGAGAGGAGCCGATGTCGCGCATTCCAGAGTTGACCCCGCGCCACGTGGAGGCCTCGCAGGAGCTGTCCGCGGCGGCGGGCGGGGTGATGTACGCGGAGGCCCTGCTCATTCGCCGGTTCGAAGAGCGTTTGCTTCAACTGTTCTCCGAAGGGCAGTTGTTCGGCACCGTGCACACCTGCATCGGCCAGGAGCTCTCGGGCCTGGCCGTCGCCCGGCATCTCGCCCCCGGCGACCAGGTGTTCAGCAATCACCGGTGCCATGGGCACTACCTCGCGCGGACGGGCGACGTCGAGGGGCTGCTCGCCGAGATCATGGGACGCGTGACGGGCGTGTGCGGCGGGCGCGGCGGCAGCCAGCACATCTGCCGCGATGGGTTCTTCAGCAACGGGGTGCAAGGGGGCATCGTCCCCATTGCGGCCGGCCTTGCGCTGGCGCACCAGCAGCGCGGCCTTGCGCACGTCGTGGTGGTGTTCATCGGCGACGGCACGCTCGGCGAAGGCGTCGTCTACGAGACGATGAACATCGCGTCGAAGTGGCGCCTGCCGCTGTGCATCGTCCTCGAGAACAACCTGTACGCGCAGAGCACGCCGCAGGCCGAGACGCTCGCCGGCGGCGTGCTCGAACGTGCGATGGCGTTCGGCCTGCACGCGCGAGCGGGCTCGACGTGGCAGCCCGAGGAGCTGGCCGACGTCGTCGGTGCCTCGCTGGACCACGTGCGCAGCGGACGCGGGCCGGCGTTCGTCAAGATCGACACCTACCGTCTCATGGCGCACTCGAAGGGGGACGACGACCGCGATCGCGCGGAGGTCGAGGCGTACTGGGCCAAGGATCCGGTGGCCCTCTTTCTCTCGCAGCATGCGCAGGCGCAGGCGCTCGATGCGGACATCCGCGACCGGCTCGATCGGGCGGTGGCGACCGCGCGTCAGGCCCCGTTCTCGACGGCCGGCGGCGGCGACGTGCCGGAGCGGATCGCGGATCCCGTCTGGGTGTCCGCGAGTCGCCCCCGCGAGCGTGCGCGCGTCGTCGAAACGCTCCGCGCGAGCTTCGATCGCAACATGGCACGCGACGCGCGCATCGTGCTGCTCGGCGAAGACATTCGATCGCCGTACGGCGGGGCGTTCAAGGTGACGCGCGGTCTCAGCGATCGCCATCCCGCGCGCGTGCTGAACACGCCGATCAGCGAGGCGGCGATCGTCGGCCTGGGGATCGGGTTGGCCATGAACGGCCTGCGTCCGGTCTGCGAGATCATGTTCGGCGACTTCCTGACGCTCGCGGCCGACCAGATCATCAACCACGCGTCGAAGTTCCCGTACATGTACAACGGCCAGGTGCAGGTGCCGCTCATCGTGCGGACGCCAATGGGCGGCAAGCGCGGATACGGACCGACGCACAGCCAGTCCCTCGAGAAGCACTTCCTCGGGCTGCCGCAGACGCAGGTGCTGGCGATTCACCATCGGTACGACCCCGGGCGCGTCTACGACGAGCTGTTCGACACGCTCGATCGATTCGCGCTCGTCATCGAGAACAAGCTGCTGTATGCGCAGCGGCTGGCAGAGCATGATCCCGACGGTTTCGTCGTCGAGCACACCGCCGAGCGGTTTCCGGTGACACGGATCCGGAGCGACCTGCCGCCGGACGTGACGGTCCTCTGTTATGGCGGCATGCTCGTCGAGGTCGAACAGGCCATCGAAACCGTGTTCGATCAGGAAGAGATCGTGGCGGAGGTGATCTGTCCCGTGCAGTTGTATCCGTTCGACTGCCGGCCCGTCGTCGAGTCGGTGCGGGCGAGCGGGCGGCTGCTGATCGTCGAAGAGGGCATGGGGTTCTCGGCGTTCGGCGCCGAGGTCGTCGCGCAGATCGTCGAGGCGCGGCCCGGGGCGATCCGGCACCTGAAGCGCCTCAGCGCGCCGCCGCATCCTTTGCCGAGTTGCGGCCCGCTCGAGGCCGCACTGTTGGCCGGACCGGCCTCGATCCATTCCGCCATCGTGGAGATCGTCCGTGGTGCATGACACGGTGGCCGTGCGGTTGCCGTTCGAGACCGTGAACGACGCGAGCGTGACGGTGCTCGAGTGGCTGGTCGATGACGGCGAGCGCGTGGAGGCCGAGCGACCCCTCGTGCTGCTGGAGACGACGAAGACGGTGGTGGACGTGCCCGCCCCGGTCGCAGGGGTCGTCTGTCGTGTGGCGCCAGCCGGCGCGGAGTTGCCGGTGGGCGCCGTGCTGTGTCACATCGGGCCCAGCCTCGACGCCGCGGTGCGTGCTGCGGCCGAGCCCGCGCCCGTGGGCGTCGTGCCGCCCGTGGTGCCGAGCTCTGAGCGCGCCGCTTCCGATGGCGTTCGCGAACGGGCCGTGTCGGCCGCCGTGTCGATCGGGGCGGGCGAGCCGGACGGATCGCCGCGGGCCCCACGCCTGAGCGCGGCCGCACGAGCACTCGCAGAGGCCCTGGCGGTGGCCCCAGCGGCCTTTGCGGGCCGACTGCTCGTCCGTGAGCGTGATGTCCGCGAACGCGTGGCCGGATCGTCGACGGTGTTGGACGAGTCGCGGACATCCGCTGCGCCTCGGACGGAGCTGGGCAGCGGACTCGGAGTCCACGAGGCGCCGGCAACCGCGACGACCGGCAGCGTGACCGTCGCGGTGCCGAGCGACGGCCGGCTTTTGATCGCGGACGACCGATCGGCCAGCACGTCGCTCGGTGCCGTGCTGGTGTTCGAGTGCGCGCGGCTGCTCGTGCGGTATCCCGATCTCAACGCGTCCTGGCAAGCCGGTGTGCACCGGCACGCGTCCATCGACATCGGCTACCTCATGGATTTCGCGGCCTCGCCGCCGGTGTCGGTGATCCGCGGCGCCGACCGCAAAGATCTCGAGACGATCGGCGACGAGTACGTGAAGGCCGTGCGGGCGTATCTGCGCGGCGAAGGGCCGTCGGATGCGGCCGCGCCGACGTTCACGATCGCCGACCTGTCGACGGCCGGCGTCGTCGACGCGCAGCCCGTCGTCGGCCGCGCACAGAGCGCGGCGCTCGCGGTGTCGGCCATGACGCCGGCATGGCCCGGAAGCGGGTTCTTCCATCTGGTGCTCGCGTTCGACGCCCGAATCGTGTCCGGCCGCGCTGCGGCCGCATTCCTCGAGGAGCTTCGGGATCGGCTGGTCGCGCACGAGCAGGCCCGCCCGGCGGTCGATACCGCCGGCACCGTCGAGCCCGAGTGCGCCTTGTGCCTGCGGCCGATGAGCGAGCTCGAGGGCGCCCGCCACATGCTGGTGCGCACGCTCGTCGGCGTCGGCCGCGGAGAGCAGCTCGTGTGCACGATCTGCCTTCGGGACTGGTGCGCCTGAACGCCGCGTACTCCGTTCGTCACCTCATGTCACAGCCTTCAATCGTCGCGTCGGGCGTGGGCAAGCGATATCGGCTCGGCGCCAACAAGGAACGGTACAAGAGCCTGCGCGATTCCCTCGCCACCTCCGCACGCACCTTCGTTCAGCGGATGCGGCGAGGTTTGCGCTCGGGGCGCCGCGGCGAAGAGATCTGGGCGCTCCGCGACGTGTCGTTCGAGATCAAACGCGGGGAAGTCGTCGGCATCATCGGCCGCAACGGCGCAGGGAAGAGCACGCTGCTGAAGGTCCTCTCGCGGATCACCGATCCGAGTGAAGGGACGGTGGACCTGTGGGGCCGGGTCGGATCGTTGCTCGAAGTCGGCACCGGGTTCCATCCGGAATTGACGGGTCGCGAGAACATCTTCTTGAGTGGCGCGATTCTCGGGATGACGCGGCGCGACATGATCCGCCGGTTCGACGAGATGGTCGCGTTCTCCGAGGTGGAGAAGTTCGTCGACACGCCGGTCAAGCACTACTCGTCGGGGATGTACCTGCGGCTCGCCTTCGCGGTGGCGGCGCATCTCGAGCCGGAGATCCTGCTCGTCGACGAAGTGCTGGCCGTCGGCGACGCGCGGTTCCAGCGGAAGTGCCTCGACAAGATGCAGGCGGTGGGGGCCGAGGGGCGCACGGTGCTGTTCGTGTCGCACAGCATGCCGGCGATTACGCGCTTGTGTCCGCGGGCGATTCTGCTCGACGGCGGCCGGCTGACGCGAGACGGGTCATCGGCCGACGTGGTGGCGCACTACCTGCACTCGGGGCTGGGGACGACGGCGGCGCGCGAGTGGCTGGATCCGGGCAGGGCGCCCGGACACGATGCCGTGCGTCTGCGCGCCGTTCGCGTACGCAACCGGCTGGGCGACATCGTCGACGCGATCGACATCCGCGAGCCGGTGTCGATCGAGCTCGAATACGACGTGCTGCGCCCGGGATTGACGCTGCTGCCGCACTTCAGCGTCCACACGGCACAGGGCCTGTTCGCGTTCGTCGGCAACGACCAGGATCCCCGCTGGCGATCCAGGCCGCGGCCGGCCGGACGCTATCGGAGCGTCGGGCGAATACCGGGGAACCTGCTGTCGGAAGGCATGATGTTCATCGGCGCGGCGATGCGTACACTGGAACCGGACATTCTGCAGTTCTGGGAACGGGATGCGGTGGCCTTTCAGGTGATCGATTGTCCGAACGCCGAGACGGCGCGCGGCGATTACCCCGGAGGCCTGCCCGGCGCGGTGCGGCCGCTGCTCGAGTGGACGACCGAGGAGCGGACGGTGGGGCACGAGGACGATCGCTGCGTGCCATTGCCCGTGACGGTGTCAGGGTGAGACGTCCCACCCGGCCTCACAGAAGAACGACAGCCGGAGGTGGTCATGTCTGACATCGTCCCGGTGCGGCCTCCCGTGGAATCAGTGAACGACTCGTCGGTTGCCGTCGTCGAGTGGCTCGTCAACGATGGCGACTTCATCGAAGCCGGTGCGCCGCTCGTCGTGCTCGAGACGACCAAGACGTCCTTCGATGTGCCGGCGCCCGCGTCCGGCGTCGTTTGGCGTGTCGCCGCGCAGGGCGACGACGTCCCGGTGGATGCGGTGCTGTGCCACATCGGGCCTGATGCGGAGTCGACGCAAGCCGCGGCGCTGTCGCGACCCGACCGTGTGTGCAGCGAGCCGCCCGCTCGTACGTCGACAGCATCGGAACCGGCGTCGATGGCGGCCGACGACGGCAGGGCGTGCGAGCGCGGCCGGGACGAGCCGGCGTTGCGGATCGGCGCAACGCCCGGTCGAGCACCGCGGTTCAGCGAGCGGGCAGCCGATGTGGCGCAGCGGCTGTCGGTGGACGTTCGGGCCTTCGAAGGGCGGCTCCTCGTTCGGGAGCGCGACGTGCTTCTGCACGCTGCCGCGCACGATGATCGGCGGCCGGCCGCGCAGGTGATCGAGCCTTCACCGGGTGGGGCGCTCTCGAACGGCGCCGGAGGTCATGCCGGCGTGACTCCCGTCCCCCTGCCCCGGGCCAAGCGCGTCGAAGGCGATCAGATCCGTGCCGCGTACTCGCACACGATTCCCAGTTCGGTGACCGTGCCGGTGCCGACCGACGGTCGTCTCTTCAGCGCAGAGGAAGACGGCGCTCCGGGAGTGTTCGCGGCCACGCTGATCTTCGAAAGTGCCCGGCTGCTGTCGAGGTACCCGGGGCTCAATGCCTACTACAGCGCTGGCACCTGCTACCAGTACGGCGCCGTCAATATCGGCTACGCCGTCGACCTTGGCCTTGGCCTCAAGGTCGTCGTCATCAAGGAGGCGGATCGGAAGTCGGTTCGTCAGATCCTCGATGAGAAACAGCAGTTGATCATGGATTACCTCGACGAGTCGCTGGCGCCGGGAGCCCTGTCGGAAGCGACGTTCACGATTACGGATCTTTCGGCAACGGGCGCCGTGCACGTTCAGCCGGTACTGAGCGAGCGGCAGTCGGCCGTGCTCGGTGTGTGCGCGCCCGCGCCGGGGAGCCAGATCTTCAATCTCGTGCTGCGGTTCGATCATCAGGTGGCCGACGGGCGGTCGGCGACGGCGTTTCTCGAGGAACTTCGAGACCGGCTGGCCGGCCACGAGCAGAGCCTTCCGAAAAGAATCACCGCCGATCCGCCCAAGGCAGAGCCGGAATGTGCGCTGTGCCTGCGAAGCATCGACGAGCTCGAGGAAACGCGGCACTTCCTGGTGCGAGCGGTCGCGGCCGCGGGCCGTGCCGAACAGCTCGTGTGCACCGTCTGCCTGCAGGACTGGTACGCATGAGCCGCACGGACACCGTGACGCTGCGAAGCATCGTCGCGCAGATGTACGGAGTGCCGGCCGAGCAGATCGGCCGGGACTTCTCGCTGCGCCACCCGCGGCTGCGCGGCTCGGCGGGCCGCGGCCTGCTGCTCGCCGCCATTCGACGCCGTCTCGGGGTGTACTCGTCGGCTGCCGTGGCTGCGGCCACGTTCGGTGAGCTCGAAGCGGCGCTGTTCGGCGAACCGCCGTCCACGTCCTCCGCGGCGGAGCCTGGGCCGCTATCGGACGCCGCGCCGATGCGCGTCGCACCAGTCGATCCGACGAGCACGCACGACCTGCTGGTTGGGCTCGACATCGAGCTGGTGGAGGCGATGCCGTCGGCGGACGACTTCTGGACGCACGAGTTCTACCAGGCGCATTTCACGGCGGCCGAGATCGGCTATTGCGCGAGGCAGGAAGAGCCGCGTGGGCATTTCGCGGCGCGGTGGTGCGCGAAGGAGGCGCTGAAGAAGTGCGATCCCCGCTTCCTGGGGGAGGACCCTCGCGCCCTGCAGGTCAGCCTCGACGAAAGCGGGCGTCCGTGGCTGGACCACGTGACGCCGCCGCAGCCGTGCCGCTTGCCGCACGCCGTCAGCCTGACGCGCACGGCAGCGCTCGCAGCGGCCGTCGTCGTTCTGCCGTCGTCGACGGCTGGTCGCTGACTCGCGCCATGTCACAGCCATCGATCGTCGTCGCCGGATTGGGAAAGCGCTATCGCCTTGGCGCGAACAAGGAGCGGTACAAGAGCCTCCGAGACTCGCTCGTGTCGTCGACGCGTGGGCTCGCTGGGCGCCTGAGATCTGGCTTTCGGGCGCGCCGGCCTCCTCGGGAGCACGTCTGGGCGCTCCGCGACGTGTCGTTCGAGATCAAACGCGGGGAAGTCGTCGGCATCATCGGCCGCAACGGCGCAGGGAAGAGCACGGTGCTGAAGGTCCTCTCGCGGATCACCGATCCGACCGAGGGAACGGTAGACCTCTGGGGCCGGGTCGGATCGTTGCTCGAAGTCGGCACCGGGTTCCATCCGGAGTTGACGGGCCGCGAGAACATCTTCCTGAGCGGCGCGATTCTCGGGATGACGCGGCGCGACATGATCCGGCGGTTCGACGAGATGGTGGCGTTCGCCGAGGTCGAGAAGTTCGTCGACACGCCGGTCAAGCACTACTCGTCGGGGATGTACCTGCGGCTCGCCTTCGCGGTGGCGGCGCATCTCGAGCCGGAGATCTTGCTCGTCGACGAAGTGCTGGCCGTGGGCGATGCGCGGTTTCAACGCAAGTGCCTGGACAAGATGCAGGCGGTGGGGGCCGAGGGGCGCACGGTGCTGTTCGTATCACACAGCATGCCGGCGATCACGCGGCTGTGCCCGCGGGCGATTCTGCTGGCCGATGGGCGGGTCGGGCGCGACGGGCCGGCGGCCGACGTCGTGGCGCACTACCTGCACTCGGGGCTGGGGACGACGGCGGCGCGCGAGTGGCCGGATCCGGCCCGGGCGCCGGGTCACGACGCCGTGCGCCTGCGCGCCGTGCGCGTGCGGAACCGGCACGGCGAGATCGTCGACACGATCGATATCCGCGAGCCGGTCGCGATCGAGCTCGAATACGACGTGATTCGTGAGGGCGCGATCCTGTTTCCGCAGTTCAGCGTGCACACCGGGCAAGGGCTGTTCGCGTTCGTCGCGAACGACCAGGATCCCGCGTGGCGATCGCGCCCGCGGCCGGTCGGACGGTATGTCACGACGGGACGGATTCCGGGCAACTTCCTCTCGGAAGGCATGATGCTGATTGGGCCGGCCGTCCGGACGCTCGAGCCCGACGTGCTGCAGTTCTGGGAGCGCGACGCCGTGGCGTTTCAGGTCCTCGACGCGCCGAACGCCGACACCGCCCGCGGCGACTACCCGGCCGGCATTCCGGGCGCGATACGGCCGCTGCTGGAGTGGACGACCGAGGAACTGGAGATGGTCGACGCTTCCGCGCCGATTCCCGAGGCCGTGGGTGAACCCTAGGGCGGACGAGATCGTGGGGATGACCGCGCGATCGCTGCGTGAACCGCGCCGGCTGTGGATGCGGGTGTGGATGCGACTGGCGGGTGATCGCGGCCTCGGCCGGATCGCGATGCGTGTGGCGAGCTGGGCAGCGCCGCCGCATCGCGCGCAGAACGAGTTGGCGCGGCTCAGTTCCGGCGGCTTCATCTCGCCGCGTGCCACGATCCATCACCCGAGGTGTCATCGCGGACGGCACACCTTCATCGCCGAGGGCGTCGTGATCTTCTCGCGGGACGGTTCGGGCGAAATCACGATCGGAGACCGCGTGCAGCTCTATCGCGAGTCGTTCATCGAGACGGGCGAGAACGGGACAATCGGGATCGCCGACGACGTGTCCGTGCACGCCCGGTGTCAGCTCATGGCGTACAAGGGCTCCATTCACATCGGACGCGGCGCGAGCCTGGCCTACGGCTGTGCGTTGTATCCCTATGACCACGGCATCGCGCCCGAGGTCCCGATCCGCCGGCAGCCTCTCGTGACGAAAGGGGACATCACGATCGGTGAGGAGGCATGGCTCGGCACGAACGTGACGGTCTTGTCCGGCGTGACCATCGGGACGGGGGCCGTCGTGGCGGCCGGCTCGGTGGTGATGCGCGACGTGCCGCCGTACGCCATTGCGGCCGGTACGCCGGCCCGCGTCATCGGATTCCGGCAACTGGCGGGCACGGCACAGACGGAGGCGCCGATGGATCGGCGCGTCGGCGGATCGTGAGCCGCGCCCGGCCGACCGTGCCGTCGATGGCCGCCACGTCCTCCACGACGGCGGCGACGCCGCTCGTCAGCATCGGCATGCCGTTGTACAACGCCGGCCGGTACGTTCGCCGGACGCTGGAGATGATCGCGGCCCAGACGTTCCAGGATTACGAGCTCGTGATCGTCGACAACGGATCACGCGACGAGACCGGCACCATCTGCCGCGAATTCGCCGCGAAGGATCCGCGAATCCGCTACCACCGCTTCGAGCACACGATTCCGCTCGTCGCCAACTTTTGCCGGGCGCGCGATCTGTCGCGCGGCACGTACTTCCTCTGGCAGGCCGCCGACGACTGGCGGCCGGCCGATGCGATCGCGCGCGCGGTGGCCGTTTTCGAAAAGTATCCCGATACGGTGCTGGTCCACGGGCCCGTCGACCTCGTGATCCCCAACGGCGAGCCGGTGTCCGTGGCGAACCGCGTCGAAGCCATCAGCGCCGATGCGGCCGAGCGCGTGGCGACGGTCGTCGCGCAACTGCAGCACAACGCGATGCTCTACGGCCTGTACGGGCTCGACGCGCTGCGGCGGGCCGTATTCCGGCAGCACCGCGGACAGGACACGCTCGTGCTCTACCAGATGGCGCAGCTCGGGCCGATTCGCCGCCTGTCCGACCCGTTGGTCCGCTATCGGCATACGGCCGGGCCGCTGGACGATCCGCTCGGTTCGCCGCGACGGCTGTCGCTCAGGGAGCTCGCGGCATGGCCGACCGTCCGGTTCAAGTGCCTGCTCGTGTTCGCGCGCGGCGTGTGGTACCTCGGCTCGGCGCGCGGCGTCGATGCCGTGACGAGGGCGAGGGTGACGCGGGCGTTTACGGGAGCATTCCTCGGCCGCTACGGCTCGCATCTGGCGCGCGAGCTGGCGCTGCTCGTGGTCGCGCCGGCCGCCATCGTGTTCCGACCCGTCGTCGTCGCTCTCAAGGCGATGGGCGTCGTCCGTCCGCGCGAGACGGCGTCGGCACGCTAGCGGCGATGCCGCACGACGATTGCGGCGACAGGACTCGCTGGCATTTCGGCGGAGGATCGGTCAGAAGACACGGCGTCGAAATGCCAAGCAGGCACGACACGACGGGCCATCCAGGGGGAACAACGGTGAACAACGCATGCAGACGGGCATGAAAGTCGTCATTCTTGCTGGTGGTGTGGGCTCCCGCATCAGCGAGGAGAGCATCGTCAAGCCGAAACCGATGATCGAGATCGGGCATCGCCCGATTCTCTGGCACATCATGAAGATCTTCGGCGCGCACGGCCTCACCGATTTCGTGATTTGCACCGGGTACCGCGGCGAGGTGATCAAGGAGTACTTCGCGAACTACTTCCTGAACCGGTCCGACGTGACGTTCGATCTCCGATCGAACGAGATGCAGATCCACCAGACGTGCGCCGAGCCCTGGCGCGTCACGGTCGTGGACACCGGCGAGGGCTCGATGACGGGCGGACGGCTCGGTCGCGTCCGCCACCACCTGGGCGACCGGACGTTCTGCATGACCTACGGCGACGGCGTGGCCGACGTCGACATCGCCGCGCTCGTCGCGTTCCACCGGCAGCAGGGGACCAAGGCGACGCTCACGGCCGTGCAGCCGCCGGGCCGGTTCGGCGCGTTCACGCTCGGCCGCGATGCCCACCGCATCCAGACGTTTCACGAGAAACCGGACGGCGACGGCGCCTGGATCAACGGCGGTTTCTTCGTGCTCGAACCGGCGATCTTCGACTACATCGCCGGCGACGAGACGGTGTGGGAACAGGAGCCGATGCAGCAGCTCGCGCGAGCCGGCGAGCTGTCGGCCTATCGGCACCAGGGCTTCTGGCAGCCGATGGACACGCTGCGCGACAAACACCTGCTCGAGAGCCTGTGGGCGAGCCAGCGGGCGCCCTGGAAGATCTGGTGAACCGTGATCGTGACGCCGACGCTCATTCCAGGCTCGTACACGCTCGATGTCGAGCCGCGGCACGATGCGAGAGGGTTCTTCGCCAGGGCGTTCTGCCGGAACGAGCTGGCGCAGCACGGGCTGCACCTCGACGTCGTCCAGGCGAACATCGCGTTCAACCGCCGGGCGGGGACGATCCGTGGGCTCCACTATCAGCGCGCGCCGTCGGCGGAGACGAAGCTGGTGCGTTGCACGCGTGGAGCCGTGCTCGACGTGGTCGTCGATCTCCGCCCTGGCTCTCCGACCTGGCGGCGGCACGTGGCCGTCGAGCTGACGGCGGCGAATCACCGATCCCTGCTGATTCCGCGCGGCTGCGCGCACGGGTATCAGACGCTCGAGGACGAGACCGAGCTGTCGTATTGGGTGGACGCCGTCTACGATGCGGCGGCGGAAGGCGGCGTGCGCTACGACGACCCGGCGATCAAGATCCGCTGGCCGCTGCCGTTGACCGAGATGAGCGACAAGGATCGGGTCTGGCCGTTGCTCGAGCGGCCCGTCGAGGTCGAAGGAGATCCCCGGACATGATGATCGTGGACACGGCACTGAAGGCGCGGGCGGTGGCCGGCAAACCGGTACGGGTGGGATTGGCCGGCGCGGGATTCATGGGGCGCGGGATCGTCAACCAGCTCGCCAACTACTCGCCCGGCCTCCGGATTTCGGCCGTGTTCAGCCGCGAGATCGATCGAGCCGCGCGCGCGTGTCGCGAGGCGGGGCTGACCGACGTCCGCGTCGCCGAGACAACGGCCGATCTCGACGACGCGATCGCGAGCGGCGCCTGCGGGATCACGTCGGACGCGCGGCTCCTGACAGCGGCCGAGTCCCTCGACATCCTCGTCGACGCCACCGGCGCCGTGCCGTTCGGCGCGTCGTTCGCGCTCGAGTCCATTCGGCGTGGCAAGGACCTGATCCTGATGAACGCCGAAGTCGACGGCACCGTCGGTCCGCTGCTCAAAGTCCACGCGGATCGGGCCGACGTGATCGTCACGGGATGTGATGGCGATCAGCCGGGCGTCCAGCTCAACCTCGTCCGGTTCGTCCGCGGTCTCGGCCTGCGGCCGTTGGTGTGCGGCAACATCAAGGGGCTGCAGGACCGGTATCGGACGCCCACGACGCAGGCAGGATTCGCCGCGCGGTGGGGGCAGACCCCCCACATGGTCACGAGCTTCGCGGACGGCACCAAGATCTCGTTCGAGCAGGCCATCGTGGCCAATGCGACGGGCATGTGCGTGGCGCGCCGCGGCATGCTCGGTCTCGAGCACACCGGGCACGTCGACGAGCTCACCGGCAAGTTCGACGTCGACGAGCTGCGTGCGCTCGGCGGCATCGTCGACTACGTGGTCGGTGCGGCACCGAGCCCGGGGGTCTTCGTGTTCGCCGAACGCCAGGACGACATCCAGCGCGTGTATCTGGATTACGGCAAGCTCGGCCAGGGCCCGCTCTACAGCTTCTACGTGCCCTATCACCTGACGGCCCTGGAAGTGCCGATCTCGGTCGCGCGGGTCGCGCTGTATCGCGACGTCATCATCGCCCCCGACCATGGGCCGCGCGTGGATGTCGTGACTGCGGCGAAGCGGGACCTCAGGACCGGGGAGGAACTCGACGGTCTCGGAGGGTACGCGACCTACGGGTTGTGCGAGAACGCCGACGTGACGCACGCGCGGCGGCTGTTGCCCATCGGCGTGGCCGAAGGCGGGCGCCTCACCCGTGACGTGGCCAAGGACGAGGTCCTCACGTACGAGGACGTCGAGCTGCCGGCGGGCCGGCTCATCGACGAGCTGCGAGACGAGCAGGATCGGATGTTCTTCGGATGGTCGGCGCGGATCGGACAGACCGACGCTGCGGTGGCCGGCTGACGTGCGCGTGCTCGGCCTGATTCCGGCACGCGGCGGGTCCAAGGGCGTCCCGAGGAAGAACGTGCGATCGCTCGAGGGCCGCCCGCTCTTGTCCTACGTCGCGGCAGCAGCGTCTGCGGCGGCCACCCTCGCGCGCATCATCGTCAGCACCGACGACGAGGAGATCGCGGCGGTGGCGAGCGGGTGCGGGATCGAAGTGCCGTTTCGCCGGCCAGCCGATCTGGGCCGTGACGACACGCCGACGCTGCCGGTCATCCAGCACGCGCTCGACGTGCTCGAGGCAGGCGGCGACCGGTTCGACGCGGTCTGCCTGCTGCAGCCGACGAGCCCTTGCGTGACGGCCGCGCAAATCGACGCATGCGTTCGCTTGCTCGATGCCGAGGCCGCGGACGCCGTCGTGACCGTCAGGCCGGTGCCCGTCGAGTACAACCCGCACTGGGTGTACTTCCGCGGCGACGACGGCTCGTTGCGGTTGTCGACCGGCGAGGCGGCACCCATCGCGCGCCGCCAGGCGTTGCCGCCGGCGTATCACCGCGCCGGGTCCGTGTACGTGACGCGGGTCGACTGCCTACGTGCCGGCACGCTCTATGGCCGCCGGTTGTTGGGCCTTGAGGTCGATGCCGACTCGGCGGTGAACATCGATTCCGAGGCCGACCTCGTCGATGCCGCACGCGTGCTGCGGGCGAGGCGGGAGCGCTGAGATGTGTGGCATTGCCGCCATGTGCGGCCCCGGCGCGTCGCTGCCGCTGGTCGAACGCATGATCGCCGCGCAAGGGCACCGGGGGCCGGACGCGCAGGCAGCGCGTCTCATCGCGCCGGGGGTCGTGCTGGGCCACGACCGGCTGTCCATCCTCGATCTGTCGGACGCCGGCCGCCAGCCGATGTCGAGCGCCAGCGGCCAGACGGCGGTCGTCTTCAACGGCGAGATCTACAACTACCTCGAGCTCAGGACCGAGTTGGACGAGTATCCGTTCCGCACCGGCACGGATACGGAGGTCTTGCTGGCCGCATACGAACGCTGGGGCGATGCCTGCCTCGATCGGCTGCTCGGGATGTTCGCGTTCGCCATCTGGGATGCTCGGCGCCGCCGCCTGTTCCTCGCGCGCGATCGCTTCGGCGTCAAACCGCTGCACCTGCACACCGGCGCCGACGGGTCGCTCATCGTCGCGAGCGAGATCAAGGCGCTTCACGCTGCCGGTGTACCGGAAGATCCGGATCCGGCGGCGTGGGCCAGCTATCTCGCGTACGGCACGCTCGACGGGACCTCGCGGACGTTCTGGAAGGACGTTCGCGCGCTGCCAGGCGGATGGGCCGGCGAATGGACCGACGGCACGCTTCGCACGTGGCGCTGGTACGACTTGCCGCAGCGGATCGGAACGGAGTTCGACGCGCGCAGCGAGAGCGAGGTGCGCGAGGAGTACGAGGCGCTGCTCGAAGAGAGCGTCAGGCTTCGCTTCCGCGCCGACGTGCCGGTGGGCGTCGCGCTGAGCGGCGGGCTCGACTCCTCGGTGCTGATCGGCGCGATTCACCGCGTGCAGCCCGTCGAGAGCGACGTCGCGGCGTTCACGTTCGTCACCGGTGACGAACGATACGACGAGCTCCCGTGGGTGAAGGCGATGCTCGCGCGAACTCGCCATCCGCTCGTCGTCTGCCGGCTCACGCCGGAGCAGGTGCCCGACCTGGCTGCGTCAGTCGATCGCGCGCAGGATGGGCCATCTGGCGGCCTGCCGACGCTTGCGTATGCCCGGCTGTTCGAGGAGGCGCGCGCGCGGGGCGTGATCGTGCTGCTCGACGGTCAGGGGATGGACGAGCAGTGGGCGGGCTACGACTACTACGCGCGCGCGCTCGACTCGGCGCCGCCCGCTCTGATTCAGGGGAGCGCGGACGCGCCGTTGAGACCCGATGCGTTGACACCGGAATTCCGGGCGCTGGCCGAACCGTCCGCGGCCGACACGCCGTTTCCGGATGCACTGCGCAATGCGCAGTATCGCGATCTCTCCCGGTCGAAGCTGCCGCGCGCGCTGCGGTTCAACGACCGCGTGTCCATGCGGGCGTCGACGGAGCTGCGCGAACCGTTCCTCGATCATCGGCTCGTCGAGCTGGCCATGCGTCAGCCCACCGACCGCAAGCGCCGCGGCGCGGTCGGCAAGTGGATGCTGCGCGAGATCGCGGCGACGCTCGTGCCCGACGGCGTCGTGCAGGCGCCGAAGCGGCCCGTGCAAACGCCTCAGCGCGAATGGCTGAAGGGCCCCCTTCGCCCCTGGGCCACGGACCGTATCGAGCAGGCGCTCGACAGCGTCGGCGGTCAGTGGCTGAGCGCGCCGGTCGTGCGTCGCGAGTGGGCGGCGTACCTCGCCGGCGCGAGCGACAACAGCTTCTACGTGTGGCAGTGGATCACGCTCGGCGGGCTCGACCGTGCTGCGCGCCGGAGCACTGCGACCGCGTAGTCATCGAGACTTCCGGCATCTGAACAGGCGCTTGTCCCTGGATTGATCATGTCTTCACGTCGTGTGATTGGTCTGGTCGCCGGCCTCGCCCTGGCGGCGATTGTCGTGTTGCCGCTGGCGGTTCCCGAGGCCCGGCTGGCCGTGACGTCGATGGGCCAAGCCCAGATGGTCGCGGCGACGCAGGGCGCTTTCGGCGCGCTGGACGTCGTCGCGACGCTGTCGCGTCCGTTCCGATCGCGCGACGCCTCGACGGGCGTCCGTGGCCTCTTCGCCAATCATTGCGCGACGTGCCATGGACCGCTGGGCCAGGGGGCTTTCGGTCCGGACCTGACGAACCCCCGCTGGCACGCCGAGCGTACGGACGAGCAGATAGCCACCATCATTCGGCAGGGCGTGCCGACCACCGCCATGCCGGCCTTCGGGACGACGCTCGACGACGGCGACGTCGCCGGGATTGTGAGGCTGCTGCGCGAATGGAGTCGCACGCAGAACGTGCCGTCGTCCACGGTCACCGGGCCACCCGTCAACGTGTCGCCTGAGCGTCTGGCCGCGCCCGCGCCCGACGAGTGGCTGATGTATGGCGGCGACTACGGCCAGCGGCGTTTCAGTTCGCTCGCGAGCATCGATCGGACCAACGTGCGACGGCTCGTGCCCGCCTGGACGTTCCAGACGGGCGTGCAGGATGGCTTGGCGGCGATGCCGCTGATTGTCGACGGCGTCATCTACCTGAGCACCGCGTGGAACCATGTCTTCGCGATCGACGCCCGCACCGGCGCGGAGATCTGGCACTACCAGCGGCGCCTGCCCGCGCCGAAAGACCTGCGGTACTGTTGCGGCCCCACCAATCGCGGCGTCGCGATCTGGAACGACCTGGTCTACGTGCCGACGCTCGACGCGCATCTCGTCGCGCTCGATGCGCGCACGGGTCAGGTGCGCTGGGACGTCGAGCTGGAACCGGGCCGTACGAATCTCAATGCGAAGCAGCCGCCGCTCGTCGTCGGCAACCGCCTGTTCATCGGCGTCGGAGGCGGCGATCTGCCGAGCCGCGGGTTCATCGATGCCTACGACGCGGCGACGGGACGGAGACTCTGGAGGTTCTACACCGTGCCCGCGCCAGGCGAGCCCGGCCATGAGACTTGGACCGAGGACGCGTGGCGTACCGGCGGCGCCGCGCCGTGGCTGCACGGAACGTACGATCCCGAGACGAACCTCATCTACTGGGGCGTAGGCCAGCCGTTCCCCATTCACGAAGGCGACAGGCGCCCGGGCGACAATCTGTACTCCGATTCGGTCGTTGCGTTGGATCCTGAAACCGGCGCCGTACGCTGGCACTTTCAGTTCACACCGCACGACCTCTGGGACTTCGACGGCACGAACGAGAACATACCGCTGGAGATCGATTTCAAGGGTGCGCGCCGCAAGGTCATCGTCCATGCCGACCGGAACGGCTACTTCTACGCCATCGATCGGCTCACCGGGCAGTTTCTCTTCGGCAAGCCGTACGTTCGGACGACCTGGACGCTCGGCCTGACCGGCGAAGGGCGGCCGCTCGTGGATCCGAAAGCCATACCTTCTGCAGAAGGCGCGCTGGTCTGTCCGGGCGTGGCTGGCGGAAAACAATGGAACGGGATGGCGTACAGCCCGATCACCCGCTGGCTCTATCTGCCGGTCATCGAGAACTGCGCGACGTTCTACCTCGACGACATCGCGGCGAGGAACGCAGGCCTGGCTGGCAGCGGTTATCGCTATCGGTCGATCGACGCGTACGGCAAGGTCGTGGCCATCGATCCGGCCACGGGCGATGCGAAGTGGGAAGTCCGGACGCGATCGCCGATGTCCGGATCGGCGCTGGCGACTGCGGGCGGGCTCGTGTTTCTCGGCGACGCCGAAGGCAACATCGTCGCGTACGACGATCGGACCGGCGCGAAGCTCTGGGCCTTCCAGACCGGATCCGGCATCCGAAGCGGCCCGGTCATGTTCCGGCTGGACGGCGTCGAGTACCTGGCCGTCGCGTCCGGCATGGGCGGCGCCGTCGGCATGTACTACGCCGGCGAGAGCCAGGGGAGCCGCGCGTTCCGCAAAGGCGGCACGCTCTTCGTCTTCCGTCTCTTCGACCCGGACGCCCCCGTCAAGCTCATGGGCGCCAGCGACTCAGCCGAAGGTGCCGCGGCCGCCATCCTCAGAGGATCGGCCGCGCGGCCCTGACGTCGGGCTGGCCAGGCGACGGCCATCCAGCCCGTCAGTACGTCAGGCGCTTGCTGGAGGTCAGTTGCGTGGCAGCGAGGCAGTCCGCGATCCGTTCCCCGGCACGGCCGGTGCCGTACAGGGGATCCGAGGGATAGCGGCCGCCGTTCGCGAGATGCGTGGCAAGCGCGTCGCTGATCGCATGGCGATCGTAGTCGACGTCGATCACGTTCCGGCCGCGATCGCGGCCGCTCTGACGGCTGCCGATGTTGATGACCGGCACGCCGAGAAACGAGCACTCGCGGATGCCGACGCTCGAGTTGCCGATGAGGCACCGGCAGTTGTAGAGCACCTTCAGGAAGTCGACCGGCGACATGTTCTTGAAGAACCGGATGTGCGCGGGACGCTGCTCTTCGCGAAACGCCCGGATGCCGCCGGACGTGCCGTCGGATCCAGCATCGACGTTGGGCCAGAACCAGAGCGCCGGCATGTCGGATCCGTTGACCGCATGAAGCGTTTCGAGCACCTGATGGCGCGCGTCGTCGTACTCGGTCGTCACCGGGTGCTGCATGACGACGACGTAGGGGGCGGCGAGATCGAGCGGCGCGCCGACGCCGCCGTACCGGGCGACCGGCTCGAAGTCGATCTGCGGGTTCTGGAGCATCTCCATCGCGATGTCGATCGACGGACAGCCGGTCACGTGCACGGTGCCGGGCTCTTCGCCCATGCGGACGACGCGGGCAGCCGCCGGCTCGCACGAGACGAGGTGAACGTCGGCGAGCTTGGTGACGGCGTGGCGGACCTTCTCGTCGATCGAGCCGGTGACTTCGCCGCCCTGAACGTGGGCGACGGGGATGTTCATGTAGGCGGCGGCCACGGCCGTGGCGAGCGTCTCATAGCGATCCGCCACGGAGACCACGACGTGCGGCCGGAGGTTGTCGAACACGGTGGCCAGCTCGAGCAGGCCCAGCCCCGTGCTCTTGGCCATCGCGGTCGGCGTCTCGCCTTCGAGCACGATGAAGACGCGCGCGTCGACGCGGAAGCCGTCGGCTTCGATCAGCTTCGACACGTCGCCATAGCGGTCGAGCAGCGCGGAGGCGGCGACGACGAGCTGGAGCTCGAGATCGGGGTGGGCGGCAATCGCCCGCAAGGCTGTCTTGATGCGGCTGTAGCTCGGACGCGCCGTCACGACCACACACACACGTCGCTTCATACGAGGGCAGCTCCCGGTTCGAGATCGGATTCCTGCAGGAGGCGATGCGCCGGCACCGCGTGCCGGAGCCGGCGTCCCACGAGCGCAGAGAGCCCGTCGGCCGGCAGGCCGGTCCCGGGCTTCTTCAGCGTCAGATGCTCGGAGGCGAGGATCGCGCCGGCCGGCAGATCCTCCACGAGCGCGATGCTGCGCGTGAAGAGCGCGCGCATGCCGGCGAGGCGCGCGGCGGCGGCGTCCTTGTCGACGGGGTGCGCGAGCATCCGTTCGATCTGCCGCGTGCCGTCGACGAGCGATCGCAGTTCGGCGGTCGTGATGGATGCGGGCACGTCGGGGCCGAACATCTCGCGGCTGAGCGTCACGTGGACTTCGAGCACGGCGGCGCCGAGCGTGACGGCCGCCAGCCCGGCGTAGATGGCGCCGGAATGATCGGAGAGACCGACCGGACAGCCGAAGCGCTCGCGGTACTCCGCGAGCAGATTCAACCCGACGCGCTCAGGCGGACAGGGGTACTCGGACGTCGTCTGCAGCACCGTGACGGGCAACCCGTGGCCGCGCAGCCGGTGCACCGCCGCCCCCAGTTCGTCGACGGTCGACAGCCCGGACGAGAGCAGGACCGGGGCCGGCGTACGCGCCAGTCGATCGAGCAGCGCGTGATGCGTGACCTCTCCGGACGCGATCTTCCAGGCATCGACCCCGATCCGCGCGAGCAGGTCCACCGCGGCAATCGAGAAGGGCGAGCTGATGAAGGCGAGGCCGCGCTCCCGCGCGTGGGCTGCGAGACCGGCCCATGCCGTCTCGGAGAACTCCATGCGGCGCCAGTAGGCGTAGCGCGTCTCGTCCTGCAGGCTGAATCGCACGCGCCACGGCTCGTCGATCGTGCTCTCGGCCGACGCGATGTGCGTCTGGAACTTGACCGCGTCGGCGCCCGCCGCAGCGATCGCGTCGATGAACGCGTGGGCGAGCCCGAGGCTGCCATCGTGCGTCTGCGCCACCTCGCCGATGACTGCGCAGCGACCGGGACTCTGGAAGATCTGCTGCGCGTCGGTGGGCGGCATCCGGGACCGTGAAGTGTGGGTGCTGACGATCGGCTGCAGAACGTCGAGGTTAGTGTAGTCCAGAACCGCCCCAGTGCAGCGGCCGGATCGCCGCGCAACCGCGGCGCAGATCTGTCTGCCGGCACCCAACTTTGTAAGCGCCGCCGAGGTCCGGCATCGCCGTCATCGCGGCGTGACCGCGCCGCAGGCTAGTTGATCGACGTGACATGTTCGTCAGCATTGGCATCGGACTTGAGACACGTTCCCATGACGCAGTACGAGGGCTGCCATCATGGAAGCGAACCTGGCCGACCAGCCGACTTGCCGGTTGTTCTATCTGCTCGACGATCAACATGTGCTCGACGCCGTCAGGCGGGCGCAGGACACGGGATCGCCATCGCGACATGCGTCCGACCAGCTCATCAGCGTGCTGCGTCGGATCGACGCGCTGACCGGCCTCGGGTTCACCTGCGAGATGGCCTTCGCCGACGAGGCGGCGATTCGAGTGATCGCGGCCCAGCGGCCGGTGCTGGTCATCTTCGACGTGTTGCACTCGCTGCGCCGGGCGCGACGGGTGCAGGCCCGGCTGATCGCGGATCCGGCGGCCGCGGCCGTGCCGCTGATCATGCTGACGAACGACGAGTTCGTCGTCAACGACGGCGAGCTGAAGCTCACGTGGCCGATTCGGAAGTCCGAGGGCGTCTCGCCGTTGACCATGTTCGCCGCGCGCGTGCGCGGCATTCCCCCGAAATCGATGCCGGCCTGAGGCCGGCGGCTCGATCCTTCCGCAGAGGCCGGGCGCAGTTCGGCGCCCGTCCTGGCTGTGCTAATCTGTCGCCTCGGTGGGCATCCGCCTGTCAGACCCACGTGCGCGAGCGGTCCGTCGTGCACACGGGTGTTGTTTCGTGAAGGAACATCCCGCCGGGCCGATCTCAACGCAATCCAGTCTGTTCGTTGACGGGGGACATGCTCATGTCGGACGGCACCGGTAGGCATTCACACACCGGACGGCGGTCGAGTCGTCAGTCGACCGGCGCCGGCCGCGTCGTGTTGTATGCGTTGGCGGGTGCGGGTGTCCTGGCGGCGCTGTGGATCGGCATGGGGTCCCGACAGTCGGCGGATTCGGCGCCCGGTGCGGCGACGGCCGAGCCGTCGGCCACCGACGGACCGTGCGCGGCCGGCCGCGCCTGGCACGTGGCGCCCGACGGCGTCGCCGGCAACGACGGGGCCGTCGAGCGGCCGATGGATCTGGCGACCGCGCTCTCTGCCGGCAGTCCCGTGCGGCCCTGCGACACGATCTGGTTGCGCGGCGGGACGTACCGCGGGCAGTTCGTCAGCTCGATCCGAGGCCAGGAAGGCGCGCCCATCATGGTCCGAGCCACGCCGGGCGAGCGCGCCACGATCGACAGCGCACCGTCGGGCAAGTCGGCGCTGCACGTGATCGGCGACTGGATCTGGTTCTGGGACCTCGAGATCACGAACTCGGATCCGCGGCGGAGCAGCAAGGAGGCCGTGGCCTGGCCGGGCGACCTCAGCAGGGGCGCCGGCGTCACGACGAAGGGATCCCACCTTCGATTCATCGACCTCATCGTCCACGACATGACCCGCGGGTTCGAGGTGGGGTCGGAGTCGATCGACACCGAGGTGTACGGGTCGCTCATCTATGCCAACGGGTGGGAAGGACCGAACGGGGCGGCCAACGGGCACGGGATCGACACCCACAATCGCGTGGGACGCCGGCGGCTGGCGGACAACCTCATCTTCAATCAGTTCAGTCACGGGGTGATCGCGTACTCCTCCACGACCGATCCCACCAACAACATGACGCTCGAGGGCAACATCTTCTTCAACAACGGCGCCCTCAGCCGCGGCGGTGCGGAGCGCGACCTGCTGATTGGCGGCGGGTCGATCGTCGAGAACCCGATCCTGACCGACAACGTCATGTATGGCCGCGCGCCCAGCCTCGTCGGGATGGGCGCGGGCTGCACGAGCGGCTCGATCACAAACAACTACTTCGCCACGCCGTTTCAGCTCGCCAAGTGCGATCCGGAGCTTCGAGGCAACACGTTTCTCGTTTCGGAACCGATGTTCGCAACCGCGCACCCGCAGAACACGTTCGAGCGCGGCCGGCCCCGTGGCGTGGTCGTGCGCGTCCGGCCGAACCAGTACGTGCGGGGCCGGGCGCACGTGGCGGTTCTGAACTGGGATCGCCAACCCTCGGTCGACGTGGATCTCTCGGCCAGCGGTCTGCGGGACGGGGAACCGTTCGAGCTGCGCGACGCGCAGGACTTCTTCGGGGCGCCGCTCTTGAAGGGGACCTATGCGGCGGGCCGTCCGGTCAGCGTGCCGGCCACGGCGCGACCACCAGCCGCGCCGATCGGGGCCGTGCCGACCGTGCCGCAGTCCACGGCTCCGGAATTCTTGCCGCTCGTCGTCCTGCCTGCTTCATCTGCCCAGCCCGGTCGTACCGCGAACTGACGTCGGTCAAGCGATGGGTTTGTCGTCGCGATTACCCCTCATCGGACTGCTCGTGTGCGCGTTCGCGCTCCTCGAGATCCCGGCGCCGCCGCGATCCGCGCGGACGCCGGCCGGTCATCGGCAGCTCTATGCTGCACCAGCGGGCCGGCCGCACGCTGCGGGCACCTCTGACGATCCGCTGCGTCTGAGCGACGCGCTGTCCGACGAAGGGCCGGTGCGGCCAGGCGACACCGTCTGGCTTCGCGGCGGCGTGTACCGCGGCACGTTCGAGAGCACGCTGCAGGGCACGGCGGAGGCGCCGATCGTCATCCGCCAGCTTCCGGGCGAGCGCGCGATCATCGACAGCGAGCCGTCGCCGAAGCCCGCGCTGACGGTGCTGGGCCGATGGACGACGTTCCGGGACTTCGAGATCACGAACTCGGATCGGCGCCGTCACGTCGCCGAGGCGGGCCCGTGGCCCGAAGACCTCCGGCGCGGCGCCGGCGTGTTCGCCAAAGGACCCAACAACGCGTTCGTCAACCTGGTCGTGCACGACATGGGCGACGGATTCGGCGTCTGGGAGGAAGCGTCCGACACCATCGTGTACGGCAACGTGATCTTCTTCAACGGGTGGGAAGGGCCGGACCGCGCGCACGGGCACGGCATCTACACGCAGAATCGCGTGGGCGTGCGAGAGATTGCCGACAACATCGTGTTCTGGCAGTTCAGCCACGGCATCCACGCGTACGGCTCGTCGGCGGCCTCGCTGGATCACATCGAGCTCAGAGGCAACGTGGTGTTCGGCAACGGCGCCATCGCGGCCAGCGGGGGCGAGCGGGACATCCTGCTCGGCGGCGGCCGGCGCGCCGTGGCGCCCCTGCTCGAGGAGAACGTGACGTTCGGCGCGCAGAACAACCTCGGCTACGCGGCCGGGTGCGAGGACGGCGTGGTGCGCGACAACTACTTCGTCGCGCCGACGCCGCTGATGCTCGTCAAGTGTGAGCCGGAGATGACGGGCAACACGTTCATCGGCGCGATGGGCGAATGGGAGCTCCTCCGCCCCCACAACGTCTACCGCCAGACGGCGCCGAGTGAAGGCCTCGTGACGAGGCTGCGCCTCAATCGATTCGATCCCGATCGGGCGTCGCTCGTCGTCTTCAACTGGGACGCGCGTCCGACCGTCGCCGTCGATCTCGGCGCGTTTCTCCGCGACCAGGATGCGTTCGAGATCGTCGACGTCCAGAACTACTTCGCGCCCCCCGTGCTCGCCGCGCGCTGGACGGGCCAGGCCGTCATGCTGCCGATGAGCGGCCGTGAGCCGGCGATGCCGGCGGGCGTCGCTTCTCGCCGGCCCCGGCACACCGGGCCCGTCTTCGGCGTCTTCGTCGTGCGGCGCCTTCCTACCGCGGCGTCCTGAACGTCTGATACTGCGACCAGGTCCCGTTCCCGGCAGCATCCTTCGAATACAACTGATAGGTGTACACGCGATCCGGCATCAGGCTCGCGACGCTGACCACGTGCGTCGTCACGAGCGCCGGAATGGCGGGCAAGTCGCACACGGCCCAGCCGCCGGTCGCGCCGGGACAGAGCCCGATGAACCGGATCATCGAATTCGACGGTTCATTCGTCGTCCAGGTGACGATCACGGACTGCGTCGTCACGTCGGCGATTTGCACGTTGGAGATGGCGGGGCTGCTCTTGTCGGGTGCGCCGCCCGATCCCGACGAGCCGCCGGCCGGCGGCGGCGCGCTGGCGATCACGAACGGCGCCGTGGTGGTTCCGCTGTCCAGGTAGCCGCCCGCGAAGGTCCGTGCCTTGATGGTCGTGCTCGTGGAGACCGCGAACGGCCCGCCGTAGAGCGCGGAGCTCGTCGTCGGCACCGATCCATCGGTCGTGTACCGCACGGCGGCTCCCGGTGTGGCGGTCGTGATGCTCACCGTGACGGGCGCCGAGAACGTCCCGCCGCCCGGAGTGATCGACGGCGTCGCCGCGGTGGGCGTGGCCGGCGGAGCCTCCGCCGCGGACGTCCGGAACGACAGGTACGGCGTCCAGTTGGCATTGCCGGCCGCGTCCTTCGAGAACGCCTGGTACGTGTAGGTTCGGCTGGGCAGCAGGCCCTGAATCGTCACCGCGTGCTGCGTGCTCATCGTGGCGTCGACGGGCGTGTCACAGATCGCGTATCCGCCGGTGGCGTTCGGGCAGAGCCCGATGAACCTGACCATCGAATCGGCCGCCTCGTCGGTCGTCCACGACACGGTGGCGCTCGTCGAGGTCACGTCGACGGTCGGGGTGGTCAACGTCGGCCGCGTCTTGTCGGCCTGCGACGCCTGCGGAACGGAGATCGTGATCGTGACGCTCGTGACCGAGCTCGGCGTCGAGCCAGCCGCGAACGCCTGTGCGCGGATCGTCGCGGTGCTGGCCACCGAGAACGGTGCGGTGTAGAGAGGTGAGTCGGCGGTCGGAGTGCCGCCGTTCGTCGTGTACCGGATGGCGGCTCCGGACGTCGCGGAGCTGATCGCAACGCTGACCGGCGCGCTGAATGTTCCACCGGGCGGCGTGATGACCGGCGCCGCCACCGTTGGCGTCGAGATCGAGAACTCGGCAGCGGTCACCGGGCTCTCCGTCATGCCCGCGGCGAACGCGCGGGCGCGCACGGTCGTGGTCGCGGCGATCGTGAACGGTCCCGCGTAGAGAGAAGACGTCGAGGTCGGCGCGGATCCATCGGTGGTGTAGCGAATCGACGCGCCCGCGCTCGCGCTCATCGTGACCGAGACCGGGCCGGTGAACGTCCCGCCCGCTGGCGAGATCGCCGGGGCCGACGCCGCCGGCAATGGCGCGCCAACGCTCCCGGCGGTCGTGCCGACGACCACGAACGCGCCGAAGTCGCTGCTCGTGTGGCTCGGCGTCACCGGCACGTTGCCCACCGGGGCGGCGAACAGCAATCCCACCATGGGGATCCGGACGGGCGACCCGTCGTACGTGCCCACCGCGACCGGCGGGCCGAAGAAGTCCTGCGCGTCGCGCACTTCGAACGTCTCACCGGGCTCGAGGCCCAGCGACGCGAGATCGACCGCGACTTCCGCCAGCCGCTGCCAGTTGTAGACGATGACGTGTCCTCGGCCCGGCTCGTAGGCGTTCGGCCGCACGCGGACGAAGTTGGTCGTGGGGCGCTGCGCCAGGAACGTGTTCTGCGGGTAGCTCTGCGGCTGGAATCCGCTCGCGCTCCATCCCCACTGCGCGGCCTGCAGGTTGTAGAGCAGGTTGCCCGTCATCGCGGGCGCGCACGACTTGAGCATGAGGGGCGTGCTGCCGACGAGGTAGTTGTCGACGACCGAGCCACTCGCGCATCCGGCGGCATAGCCGAGATTGCTCTGGGCGCCGCCGTAGGTGTAGTTCTCCTTCAGCACCGGTCGCTGCGCGACCACGCCGCCGCCGACGAGCAGATCCCGTTCGAATCCGCTCGACCCGAGGATGCCGTTGTTGAACGCGACGTTGCCCTCGAGCACGATGTCGTTCAAGAAGGCGGAGCTCGATCCGTACGCGTGGATGCCGTGGCTGAATTGATTGAACGTGATGTTGTCTCGGATGAGACGCGTCCCGGTCTTGTTCTGCGTGTAGATTCCGTGCCCGTGCGAACCGTCTGGCGCCTGCCAGCCGTTGTGGTAGAAGAGGCTGCCGTAGACCTCGCTGCCGACCGACTCCGTCCACAGGCCGAGCCCGCTTTGCAGATCGTGGACGACGAGGTTGACCAGCTTCAGATTGGTGCCCCAGGCGAAGATGCCGTGGCCGCGCGTCAGATCGGTCGGCCACGGGCCCGTCTCGTTCGACAGCCGCGCCGGGTGCGAGTTCGTGATCTCGAAGCCCCAGAACACGAGCCAATTGCCGAAGATCTCCAGCACGGTCTGCGGCGAGCCCGCGCCGTCGAGCGTCGCGCGTTGTCCTGGATACTGCCTGAACGTGATCGGCGCAGCCGGCGCGCCGGACACGCGCGCGATGTAGGTGCCGACGTAGGTTCCGCCGAGCAGCCAGACGGTGTCGCCAGCACGCGCGGGGCTTTGAGCCGAGACCGCGGTGGCGAAATCCAGCGGCTCCAGCATGGTTCCGGGATTGGTGGCCCGCCCGTGCGGGCCGACGTACCAGTTGGCGGCGGCAGCAGGCCCGGCCGTCGCGAGGCACAGCACCGCCACCCAGAAACCCACTCTTCTCGCGCAACGGTGTGCGAACCAGCTCCGATCGGAATTCGACATTCTTCTTCCCACTTTCTTGCTCGTACTTGCGCGGTCGTGACACACCGCGGGCCGAGGATCTTCCCAGCCCGGACCGGCAACTCAAGAAAGCTGCCAAAATCAGGAATTGGGTTTCCCCTGCGGGGAAGACGAACGCCCAGTGTGAGACGACGATGTTACGTCAGAGGGGGGTGTCGAAATTACAGGAATGTCGCTGAGACGCCGAATTCTCGGACGTTCAGAATTGCCCGGAACGGCTGCGGCGGCGTCGCGCGATGAGCCCTGCCGCGCCCGAGAGCACGAGAAGTGCGGTCGCCGGTTCCGGCACCGGCGTCAGCGTGAGCGAGGTCCCATCCGCGTAGTGTCCCAGGAACTCGAACGGCACGGGCGTGTCGTCGATCGTCTCCTTCGCGGCAAGACGCACGCCGATGAATGTCGTCCCCGGCGGGAGCAGCAGCGTGACGCTCAGCGGCTCCCACGTGTTCGGGTCGTCGTCCGAGGTGAGGAAGGCGTTCGCGGTCGCGAGCGGCGACTCGGCGGCGAGAGGGAAGTCCGCTGGCAGGCCTCCGAAGGCGCGCAGCGTGATGAAGAACAGCGGCTCGGTGTTGCCGCCGATCCGATTGAAGTGAGCGGAGAACGTGACCAGTGCCTCGCCGGCCTGAATGACCGATTGCGCCGGCGCCGCGTCGATGAGTTGCCAGACGTCTGACGCCCATCCCCAGCCGGCTGCGGGATTGGCGCTCGAGAGGAAGCGCAGCATCGCCTCGCCTTCGAACGGCGCGATCCCCTGCTCCGCAGTCACGCGCCTGGAATCGTCGCCCTCCCACTGTCCGGTCGTGGACGGCAACCCGTTGAAGGTCATCCCGGCCGTCGGCTCGTCGGTCTCGAACCCGGCATTGGTGAGCGTCAGCGGCGTCGCCGCTGCCGTCGCTGCCAAGGACACGACGATTCCGGCGGCCATCAGGCCGCGCGCGGCCGCGACACAAAAACGTGACGGCATCCTGGTCTTCCGAATCGGCAAGCGGTGTACCACCGGCTCAGCGAATCGCCGCAGCGCGGCCCCGGTGCGAGTCGGCGTGGAGGGCGACTCTCGCGGCCGAAATCCGGCAACTGCACCAGAGCGACGCCTCCGCCTGTCAAATCTGCAGGCGCGTCGAGCAGCGCTGCGCCGGGTTCGGCTTTTGCATCGGGCCGGCGCCTGGAGGATCATCGACCGTATGACCATGCCCGCTGGACCCGTGCTCGTTGTCGCCGCGCATCCCGATGACGAGGTGCTCGGCCTGGGCGGTACGCTCGCCCGGCATGTCGCCGCGGGCGACGAGGTGCACGCGCTCGTGCTGTGTGAGGCGATGAGCCTGCGGTATCCCGATGCGACGGACGATTTCCTGTCGCGAGAAGGCCGCGCCTCGGCGGAAGTGCTCGGCTTGTCGTCGTGGACGCTCGTCGGGTTGCCGGACCAAGGGCTCGACAAACTGTCGCTCGTCGACGTCGCGGCGCCCATCGAGCGCGCCGTGCAGGAGTTGAAGCCGGCGGTGCTCTACGTGCCCTGGCGCGGCGACATCAACCGCGATCATCGGCTCGCGCAGGATGCGGCGCTCGTCGGCGCCCGCTGCAAGGTTCGATCGATCCGTCAGATCTTCGCGTACGAAACGCCGAGCGAGACCGAGTGGGGCGTGCCGTACAACTTCTCACCGAACCACTTCGTCGACATCAGCGACTACCTCGATACGAAGATCGAGGCGATGCGCTGCTACGTCAGCCAGACGCCCGATCCACCCCATCCGCGGTCGCTCGAGCACTTGCGGCTGCGGGCGCACTACTGGGGGCAGTGCATGATGATGCCCGCCGCCGAGCCATTCTCCCTGCTGCGCAGCTACTGGCGCTGAGCCGCGAGTCCCGCGTCGATGCCATCGTCGAATCCGGTCACGCCGATTCTCGTCCCGCGCGTCAGCGTCAACGACGACGTCGTCGTCGTGGCGCGTCTCATCGTCGAGCCTGGTCAGCGCGTCGCGCGCGGCGACATCGTCGCGGTGATCGAGACCACGAAGGCCTCGTTCGATGTGGAGTCTCCCGCTGACGGGCACTGCTGGTTCGCGGTCTCGGAAGGTGACGACGTGGCGGTGGGCGCCGAAATCGGGCAGTTGACGGATGGTGCCCGTCCGCCGTCCGCCGGGCTGCCGCGGGCGTCGGCGCGAGTCGAGGGTGCGGCGCCAGTGGAAGCGCCGACACGAGTGGAGGCGCCGGCGCGCGTGGACCCGTCAACGCGAATCGAGGGGGTAGCGCGAGTGGAGGCGCCGCCACGAGACGCCGAGCCCGCCGTTCGGCCGCCGGTCGCCGCTGCTGCCTCGATAGCCGCGACTCCGGCCGCCACCGGAATACTCGATCCGGCATTCCTCGCCGACATCCGCAAGCCGGGCAGTGGGTTCGCGGACTTGGCGAGCGATCTCAAGGTCCGCCTCTATCGCCAGTTCGGCGCGCTCGTCGATGACGATGTGGTGTTCGAGCCGGGAGCGGCGATCTATGCCGCCTCCATCCAGGTCGGGCGCGGCTGTAGGTTCGGCGCGCGCACCGTGATTCAGGCCGAGTCGCTCGTGGTCGGTGTCGGCGGTCTGTTCGGCCACGACAACGACATCATGTGCCGGCATCTCCGGTTCGGCGACATGCTGTTTCTCGTCAACCGCGTGCTGATCGGCCAGGGCGGCGCGTTCAACGCCGAGGCGTCGCTGACGGTGGGGCATTCGTGTCTCGTGTCGAGCGATTGTCTGATCAACACGTCGCACGCGGTGACGATCGGCGACGTCAGTTGCCTCAGCCCTCGCGTTTCGATCTACACGCACAGCCATTGGCAGAACGTGCTGGACGGCTACACGGCGAGCTTCGCACCGGTGACGATCGGCCGCCACGTCTGGGTCACGGGTGGCTGCCTCGTCACGCCCGGCACCGTGATGGAAGACGGCTCGCAGGCCCTGGCCAACTCCCTGATCACGGGCCGTGTGCCGGCCCGCACGATCGTCGCCGGCGTGCCGGCGAAGCCCATCACGGCAGTGCGTGGCCAGTTGAGCCCAGCCGCCAAGGACCATCTCATGCGGGCGCGGGTCTGGCCGGAAGTCGTGAAAGCGATGCGCGCGGCAGGCATGGATCCGGCATCGGCCGCCTACACCGGCCTCCGGCCGGCCGGCGATTGCTCTGCGATCGTTCAGGCGGCATTCGGGCCATGCCCTGAAGGCTATGGCGGCTGCTACTTCGACCTGGAATCCTATCGGGTCCAGGGCGAGATGAACCGCGCGGCTGACGAAGTGCGCAACGTGCTTCGGAAGCACGGCGTCCGCTTCGAGAGCCACCTCTGGCGGTACCGCGCCGATGTGGGGAAGTTCAACGCCTGACGCGTTGCGGCGGCATCTGCCCGGATCCTGACTTGTACCGTCGCCCGACCTGGCACGCGCGTACGGGATCACCGAGCAGACGTACTACCGGTGGAAAGCGAAACACGGCGGTCTGGAGCTGAGCGAGCGGCAGCGGGTGAAGCAGCTCGAAGACGAGAGCCGGCGATTGAAGCACGTGGTCGCTGAGCAGGCGCTGGACATTCAGGCGCTGAAAGCGGTGCTGGAAAAGAAAGGTGGTGGGGCCCGCTGCGAAACGTGCCGCCGTGGGCCTGCTCCAACGTGATCACGGCGTCAGTCTCCGGCGGGCGTGCCGCGTCGTCGGCTTGAGTACGGCGACGTGGGTCTGTACTCCGTGATGGCCACGCACGTGCGGCAGCGGGATCGCGAGATCCCCGTTCGGCTGGTGCTGGGTGCGACCAGCGCGAACGTGCGTCGACTCGTGCTGGTTGAGGCGGGTCGGCTTGTCAGCTCCGGCGCACTGCTCGGCGCCGCGGGCGCGGTTGCCGGCGCGCGCTTCCTGCGCGGCCTGTTGTACGAGGTGCAGCCGATGGATCCGTTGATGATCGGCGGCGCCGCTGTCGTGTTGATCGCGGCTGCCGCGCTCGCCGCGTACGCACCGATGCGACGCGCCGCACGCGCCGACGTGGTGAGCGTGCTGCGCAGTCAGTGAACCGGCCGGATCTGTCCGAAGTATCTCTACAGATTATCCCCACGGACATTAGCTCATTGGGCAGGAGTGAGAGTCCCGCGCATATAATCGCCGCTTGATGTCCAGCGGCGGCGATCCGCTGATCGGTCAGACGTTCTCTCACTACCGCATCGTCGAGAAGCTCGGCGTCGGCGGCATGGGGGTTGTCTACAAAGCCGAAGACACGCGGCTGCATCGTCCCGTCGCGCTCAAGTTCATTTCAGAAGGTCTCGCGGCCGATGCGGAGGCGCTCGGTCGATTCCAGCGTGAAGCGCGGACGGCGTCGGCGCTGAACCATCCACATATCTGCACCATCTACGACATCGGCGAACAAGGCGGGCGGTCGTTCATCGCCATGGAGTACCTGGAAGGCCAGACGCTGAAGGATCGTTTGGCTGCGGGCCCACTCCGGCGGGACGCCGTGCTGCGCCTCGGAACGCAGCTCGCTGATGCGCTGGACGCCGCGCATCGAGCCGGCGTGATCCACCGTGACATCAAACCGGCCAACCTGTTCATCGGATCGCGCGATCACCTGAAGGTGCTCGACTTCGGCGTCGCGAAGATGCGAACGCAGCCGCATCACGCGGTCGACGCCACCACCGTCGTCGGCACACGTCAGGGCGTGGTGGTCGGTACCGCGGCTTACATGTCGCCGGAGCAGGCCGGTGGCGAGGTCGTCGATCACCGTGCCGACATCTGGAGTGCCGGCATGGTGCTCTACGAGATGATCAGCGGCACGCGACCCTCTTCGGCCGGCCGGCGAAGCCTTGGCGATTCCGAGCTGGAGCCGATCATCGCGAAGTGTCTCGACGAGGATCGCGAGCTTCGTTATCAGCATGCGGCCGACCTGCGCATCGATCTCGAGCGGCTGACCCGGTCGACCGTCGCGGGGCCGGCGGCGCAACGCCGGTGGCTGCCGGCCGCAGCTGCGGCGACCGTGGTGGTGGCGGTGATCGCCGGATGGATCTATCGGCCGCGCGCGGCGACGCTCACCGACACGGACACGATCATCCTCGGGGAGTTCACCAACACGACCGGTGACGCGGTCTTCGATGAAACGCTGCGACAGGGACTGGCCGTGCAGCTTCAGCAGTCGCCGTTCCTCCGCCTGATCTCGACCGAGCGCGTCCGCAGAACGCTGCTTCTGATGAACCAGTCGGCCGACGCGAGATTGACTCCTCAGCTGGCGCTCGGTGTGTGCGTGAGGACGGCCAGCGCCGCCGTGCTGGAAGGGTCGATCGCGATGCTCGGCAGCCAGTACGTCCTGGGTCTCCGCGCGACCAGCTGCACGAGCGGCGACATCCTGGCCAACGAGCAGGCGCAGGCGGCAAAGAAAGAAGATGTGTTGGGCACGCTCAGCGTCATTGCCACGCAATTCCGAACGCGCGTTGGCGAATCGCTCGCCACCATCGAAGAGCATTCGATGCCGCTCGAGGAAGCCACGACCACCTCCCTCGACGCACTGAAAGCCTATAGCGCGGGGATGGCGGTGAACGGATCGCGGCGCATACCGTTGCTCCAGCGCGCGATCGAACTCGATCCGGAATTTGCCATGGCGCACGCGCACCTGGGATTCCGCTTCAGTGCCGTGGGTGAATCGGCGCTGGCGCGGCAGAGCCTGCTCAGGGCGTACGAACTTCGCCATCGAGCCAGCAACGTCGAACGCTACTACATCGACACGCTGTACCACCGCGACGTCACCGGTAACATGGAACGGGAACTCCAGACGCTGGAAGCGTGGGCGCAGGATTACCCTCGCGATGACAATGCGACCAACTTGCCTGCGGGTCTGGCGCTGAGCAGCACCGGCCAGCACGAGCGCGCGATTGCCCAGACCGACAAGACCATCGCGCTGGACCCCGACTCACCGAACGCGTACTCCAGCCGGGCACGGAATCAACTCCTGGCGAATCGTCCTGACGATGCCCTGCTCACGGTGCAGCGCGCGACAGAACGCAACATCGACAACAGTGAGCTGGTGCTGATTCCCTACCTGGTTGCCTTCTTGAAAGGCGATGCGGACGCGATCACACGGACGGGAACCGAGGCGAAGAAGAACTCTGACTTGCAGGACTTCATGCCGCACTTGGAGGCGCTCGCCCTCGCTCGTTCGGGCCGTCTGCAAGACGCCCGACGAATATCTGCGGTGCCGGTCGAGATCGCGCAGCAGTCGGGTCGACGTGAACGAGCCGGCATGTTCGAGGCGGCACGAGCTGTGTGGGAAGCGTTCTACGGGAATGCGACGGCTGCGAGGCAAGGTGCCGGCAGAGCGCTCGCCCTGGGCAAGTTTCGAGACGTGGACTACGCGGCGGCCTTTGCGCTCGCCCTTTCCGGTGACGTGCCGCAGTCACGCGCCCTGGCTGAGAACCTCGCCCGCAAGTTCCCCGAAGATACATCGGTGCAATTCATGTATCTGCCGGTGCTGCGCGCGCTGTCCTCCCTGAGCAATGGCGATTCGGCAGCGGCGATCCAGGCGCTGCAGATCTCGTCGCGGTACGATCTCGCCCTCGGTCGCCTCGGTTTCGTCGGGCGCTTCGGCGGCCTTTATCCGATCTACGTCCGCGGTCTGGCCTACCTCGCCGCGCGCCAGCCCGCGGACGCTGCCGCCGAGTTTCAGCGCATCATCGATCATCCTTACATCACGCTCGTCGATCCGATGACGGCGCTGGCGCGGCTGCAGTTGGCGCGGGCGCTCGCACAGTCGGGTGACACCGTGAAAGCGAAGAGTGCCTACAATGATCTGCTGACGTTGTGGAAGAACGCCGACGCGGATCTGGCGCTTCTCCGGGATGCGCGGGCGGAGCTCGCTCGATTGCCGTGAACGGCGCGGAGGTCCGAACCCGAGATCGCAACCACCGGATTCGTTTTGGCAGGGCACGCCGGAGCAGCGAATTCAAGCGGTCGCGACGTAAGACATTGGCGTTCGCGACCTAGTCGTGCCGCAGTGTGACGAGCGGATCAACGCGACTCGCGCGCGCGCCGCCGGGGGATGGGCCGCCAGCATCCCGACCACGAGCGCCATCGCACCCACACCGATGACGCGCCCGCCGTCGGCGTGCCTCGAGCGAGATGGATCGAGAGCTCAGGACCGTGCGGCTGACGGCGCTCCGAGCTTGAAGATGTGATCGGCGGCACGCTTGATGGCGTTCCTCGAGTCGACGATGAGCCGTGCGTGCCGCACGATCTCGTCGTAGTTGAACGCCCGATGATCGGTGACGATCACGGCGCAGTCGGCCTCGGCCAGCGACTGCGGCGTCAGCGGCACCGAGACCAGATCGATCCCGCCCGGCCAGTCACGCGCCGCGATGCGCTCGACGTAGGGGTCGTGGTAGACGATCCGGCCGCCTTTCTGTGCCAGGGCCGCCATGATGTCGAGCGCCGGCGATTCGCGCAGGTCGTCGATGTCCCGCTTGTAGGAGACGCCGAGCACGAGGATCGACGAGCCGTTGATCGCCTTGCGGTGGGCGTTGAGCGCCTCGGCGACCTTGTCCACGACGTGGTGCGGCATCGCCCCGTTCACGTGGCCGGCGAGCTCGATGAACCGCGCCTCGAAGCCGACCTCCTTGACCTTCCAGGAGAGGTAGAAGGGGTCGATCGGAATGCAGTGGCCGCCGAGGCCCGGGCCCGGATAAAAGGGCATGAAGCCGAACGGCTTGGTCGCCGCCGCGTCGACGACTTCCCATACGCTCAAGCCCAGCCGATCGCACATCAACGCCAGCTCGTTGACGAGACCGATGTTCACCGCGCGAAACGTGTTCTCGAGCAGCTTGACCATCTCGGCGACGCGCGGCGAGCTGACCGGCACGACGCTGTCGATCGAGGCGCGATAGAGCGTGCTGGCGAGCTCCGTGCAGGTCGGCGTCATGCCGCCGACGACTTTGGGCACGTTCCTCGTGTTCCACTTCTCGTTGCCGGGATCCACGCGCTCCGGCGAGAAGGCGAGGAAGAAATCGCGGCCCGCCTTGAACCCGCGCCGTTCGAGAATGGGCGAGACGACCTCGTCGGTCGTGCCTGGATACGTGGTCGATTCCAGGACGACGAGCTGGCCGGGCCTCAGGTACTCCGCGATCATCTCGACCGCCGACACCACATAGGAAAGGTCCGGGTCCTTCGTCTTGTTCAGCGGCGTCGGCACGCAGATGTTCAGCGTGTCCAGCTCCTGGACGACGGCGCGGTCCGTGGTCGCGCTCAGCCGTCCCGCTTCGCGGAACCGCGCGACGTCGGCCGTCGAGACGTCCTGGATGTAGGACTCGCCCTGATTGATCAGATCGACCTTGCGCTGGTCGAGGTCGATGCCCACCGCGCGGAAGCCGGCCCGTGCCAGCTCGACCGCCAGCGGCAAGCCGACGTAGCCGAGGCCGACGACCCCGACCTGCGCCGTGCGCGACTGCAGCTTGTGCCGCAAGCTCGCGGCGAGATCCGTCGTGGCCGGCGAAATCGGAGAAGAAGCCTGTGTCGACACGGCTTCGTATTATGCCATTCGCTGCGGGCGCGCCATCCGAAAAAGCACCGAAACACCCGCACCGTGTCGCGGCGTAAAGTAGAACGATCCTGCGCCGCCGGATCACAATTCTGGAGGGCCCATGCTGCTGCGAGTGAAACGGCCATCGGAGCTGCCGTACTCGGACGTCACGCCCGAGGCGGTCTACCGGTCTCGCCGCGAGTTCATGAAGAGCGTCGCGGCCGGCGCCGTGGCCGTGGCGGCCACCTCGCTCGAGGCCTGCGCCGCGACGGCCGAGCAGGCGGCGCCCTCGGCGCTCAACGCGACCCGCAACCCGAAGTACGTCGCCTCCGACAAGCTGAACTCGTTTCGAGACATCACGACCTACAACAACTTCTACGAGTTCGGCCTCGAGAAGAGCGATCCGGCCGCGTACGCCGGCCAACTGGTCGTCAAGCCCTGGACCGTCACAGTGGACGGTATGGTCGGCAAGCCCGGCAACTACGGCGTCGAGGACCTGGTCGATTTCAAGGCGCTCGAGGAGCGGGTCTATCGGCATCGCTGCGTCGAAGCCTGGTCGATGGTCATCCCGTGGATCGGCGTGCCGCTCTCGAGCGTGCTGAGCAAGGTTCAGCCGGCGCCGTCGGCCAAGTTCGTCGAGTTCACGACCCTGCTGCGGCCCGAGCAGATGCCAGGCCAGCGGAGCAACATCCTCGACTGGCCGTACGTCGAGGGGCTGGAGATGAAGGAGGCGATGCACCCGCTGGCCTTCATGGTGGTCGGCCTCTACGGCAACGTGCTGCCGAATCAGAACGGCGCGCCGCTCCGGATCCACATCCCATGGAAGTACGGGTTCAAGAGCGGCAAGTCGATCGTGCGCATTCGGTTCACCGACCAGATGCCCAGGACGACCTGGGCGCTGTCGGCGCCGGACGAGTACGGCTTCTACGCCAACGTGAACCCGAACGTGCCGCATCCGCGCTGGAGCCAGGCGCGTGAGCGCCGGCTACCGAGCCTCTTCGCCAGCACGCCGACACAGTTGTTCAACGGCTACGCGGACGAGGTCGGCGGGCTGTACACGAATCTCGATCTGGTGAAGAACTTCTAGTCCCGTGGTTCGACGCGCGTCGCTGCCGTGGCTGGTCCGGGCCTTCTACTGGCTCGTCTTCGTCGCCTGCGCGACGCCGCTCGCGTACCTCGTGTGGCAGGTCGCCCCGCTCCTCGTCCCGCTGCTCGCGCCCGATCTCGTGCTCGACTGGGATGGCGGGCTGGGCCCGAATCCGGTCGAGACGATGCTCCACGAGACGGGGCGTGATGCGCTGGCGATCCTGCTCATCACGCTGGCGGTCACCCCGGTGCGACGGATGACCGGGTGGAACCGGATTCAGCTCGTCCGCCGGATGACCGGGCTCTGGTCGTTCACGTATGCCGCCGTGCACCTGCTGATCTACGTCGTCTTCAACCACCTGGGCGACGTGGGTGCCATCTGGGAGGACGTCGCCGAGCGGCCGTTCATCACCGCCGGCATGTTCACGTTCGTGCTGCTGGTCGCGCTCGCGCTGACGTCCACGGCGGCGATGATGCGGCGGCTCGGCCGGCGGTGGCAGCAGTTGCACCGGCTCGCCTACGTCGCCGCATTCACGGGGGTGGTCCACTTCGCGTGGGGACAGAAAGCGGACATCCGGGAGCCGCTGCTTTGGGGCGCCGTGCTGGCCGTGCTGCTCGCAGTTCGGGTCGCCTACGCTCTCCGGCGCCGCCGGCCCGGGCTCCAGCCGGCCGTAAGTCGTTGAACGGTTTGGTGTTGAAGCCAAAGTAGCCAGCGGGCCGTTCAGCGGTCCGTCCTGCCAGCTCACCCCCGGCTACGGCCCGTTGAAGACAATTGTGTAGCCGCCCCACGGGTCCGCGACTATCCTCGCATCGACGACAGGGGCTGGAGGCCGTCTTGGGCTTCGATCCCTTTCCGTCGCGGAGGTGTATGCACAAGCCCGTCAAGTACCTCGAGAAGGGTCTGACTGTCGCGGCCAAGGGCGCCTGGGTCGTCTACGACGCGCTGAACAGCATTCGACCGAATGCGTCGTTCACGCCGACGTGGTCCGAGAAGCCGCTGCTGAAGTCGTGGCAGAAGGTCAAGCCGCCGCTGGGCTGGCCGCGCGAGACCGACTCGCTCTGCCCGGTCTGCGTGCGCGAGGCGCGGCAGGAGATCCTCGACGGGAAGCGCGACTACAAGGTGCTGCTCACCGAGAAGATCGGCGAGATCAAGGCGACCATCGTCGAGCGCGACGGCAAGATCATGATGGTGAAGGACTGCCCGATCCACGGCCACTTCGAGGACGTGATGGCCATCGATCCGGCGTTCTTCAAGCACCTGGAGGAGTCGTTCCCCGGCTCCGACATCCGGGCGCACAACGACGAGAAGCTGCACAACCACGGCTCGTCGACCATCAAGTACGGGCGCGGCGCGGTGCTGACGATCGACCTGACGAACCGCTGCAACATGATGTGCGATCCGTGCTTCATGGACGCGAACCAGGTCGGGTTCGTGCACGAGTTGAGCTGGGAAGAGATCAAGACCATGCTCGACAACGCGATCACGATCAAGCCGCGGCGGCAGATGTCGGTGCAGTTCTCGGGCGGCGAGCCCACGCTGTCGCCGTACTTCCTCGACGCCGTGCGGTACTCGCGCAAGGTCGGCTACAACTCGGTCCAGGCCGCGACGAACGGCATCGAGTTCGCGAAGAGCCCGGAGTTCGCGAAAGCCGCCGCGGAAGCCGGCCTGCGCTACGCCTACCTCCAGTTCGACGGGATCGGCAATGCCGCGAACTCGCACCGGCTGGTCGGCAACCTGTTCGACGTCAAGCTGCGGGCGATCGAGAACCTGTGGCGCGCCGGCGTCGACATCGTGCCCGTGACGACGATCGTCAACGGCGTGAACAACGAGCAGGTCGGCCGCATCATCCAGTTCGCGCTCGACAACCCGAAGCGCATCTCCTTCCTGTCGTTCCAGCCGGTGTCGTTCACCGGCCGCGACGAGGAGATCACGGACGAGCGCCGGCACGCGCAGCGCTATACGCTCTCGCACCTCGCGCACGACGTGAAGAAGCAGACCGGCCTCGGCGAGCCGGTGCGCGACTGGTTCCCGATCTCGTTCATGGGCACGTTCGGCGACTGGGCCGACCTCGTGCACGGGCCGCAGGCGGAGTTCGGGCAGCTCTCGTGCGGTTGCCACCCGAACTGCGGCGTCGGCATGGCGATCATGGTCGACAAGGAGACCAAGGAAGCCGTGCCCGTGACCGCCTTCCTCAAGGGCGAACAGCTCGCCAAGGACATCGCGAAGGTCAACGACGCCGCGCGGGGACGCGGGATGTCGGTCCTCGGCATGGCGCTCGCGCTCATGAAGAACTACGACCCGTTCCAATCGCCCACGCACTTCAAGCTCGCCGACCTGCTGAAGAAGTTCGACAAGACGTTCGGCGCCACGAAGGGCGCGCGTCAGGGCAAGTACGGCAGGGTCGAGGGCGATCGCACCGACAAGGACATCGAGATCCGCCGCGCCGATCGCTGGAACTTCCTGTTCATCGCGGGCATGTGGTTCCAGGACCTCTTCAACTACGACTTCCGCCGCACCGAGCGCTGCATCATCCCGTACGCGACGCAGGAAGGGGAGATCAGCTTCTGCGCCTACAACACCGGCATCGGCTGGCGGAACATCGTCGAGAAGATGCACATGACGGCGACGCTCACGAAGTGGTACGAGGAGCACGGCCGGCACGAGATCGTGGCTGGAGGCAAGAAGGTGGCGCTCGACTCGACCGCGCACTCGCTCCAGCTCGACGCCGAAGCGGTCGCCAAGGGCCGCCAGACGGATCTCGACGAGAAGGGCATCGCCAAGAACGCTCGTGAGGAGAAGCTGCGCGCCCGCAAGGCGCAGCACGAACACGAGAAGATGGCCGAGCTCTACCGCCAGGTGGTGTTGAAGGAGCCGAAACCGCAAATCGCGACCGGGATCCAGATCCAGGGCCTCGGGAAGAAGTCGGAGCCGGAGACGGAGACGGTCGCGAAGTAAGCGCGCAAGCCCTCTCTGGACTGCGCCGCCGCTTCGATGGCGGCGCGGGAGGAGATCGTCGATACCGAAACGGGCCGGGTGTGTCACCCGGCCCGTTGTCTTTTCGCGCGCCGCCGGCCGGGCGCTCAGCGGCGGCCGTACGTCTTGCTGAAGCCGTTCCTCGTGTTCGTCACCGTGAACGTGCCGTCACGGTATGCGGAGATCCTGATGGCGTGCGCGGGCACGTGTGCCGAGGCGGCCGCCGTCGCGCGGCCCGCGCCGGAGGCCGGCGCGTCGGCCGGCGGCGCGATCACGCCGCCGATCACCCGCGCGTCGTCCACGTTCGCGATGAACACGCCGGGGGCGTTGTGCTCGATGAGCGCGTGGTACGACCAGTGGAGCTGCCAGATGTCCTCGAAGCCCGGGCTGGACCGCAGCGTCTGGAAGGTCGCGACGGCGCCGCCCTTGCGCGTGCCATTCTGCATGACGGCCACGCGCGGCCGCACGGCGTGGACGAGGGCCGGCGCACCGGAGATGTCGAGGCCGTGGTGCGTGACCATGTAGAGGTCCACCGGGCCGATGAGGTTGCGCGGACAAACGAGGTCGTGCTCGCGATCCCACACGAGGTCGCCGAGATCCAACGCTCTGAACTGGCCGAACGCCACGACGCTGCCCACGGACTGATCGTTCTCGTCGGGCGTGGCGTTCTTCTTCACGAAGTCCGCGCACGCCGGGTTGGCCTGGCCGCCGCCGGCGAGCGGCGCCGTGATGGCGCGCCCGGCGGCCGTCACGATCCGCCAGTCGAGATCCGCGACCGGCAGCCGGTCGCCTGGCTTCACGACCGTGCGCCTGGCGGCGCCGGAGAGCGCCGCGTAGGTCTGCGAGAAGTTCGCGACCTGTTCCCGCGGCTCGACGTTCGGACCGTGGTCGACGTAGTGCTTCACGGGGATCTTGGCCGCGAGATCCGCCAGGCCGCCCACATGGTCGACGTGGTAGTGGGTCGAGATCAGGTGATCGATTTGGCGGACGCCAGCCTCCTGCAGCATGGCGAGGATGCGGCTGCCGTCGCGCGGGCCGGGATTGCCGCTGTCGATGAGCACCGTCTCGCCGGAGGGCGTGACGAACAGCGCCGACTTGCCGCCTTCCGTATCGGCGACGTAGATCTCGAGCGGCGCCTCGCGGCGCTGCGCCTGGAGGCTGCCGCCGAAGACGAGCGCGGCGGCCAGCACGGTGGTGACGATCGGGTTCATCGAGTCCTCCTCACAGTCGGTGGCGACCCCTATAATCAACCAGACTCTCGATGCCCGAAGCAGTCATTCTGGACATGGACGGCCTCATGCTCGATACCGAGGCCATCTCGCGCCGGGTGTGGCGCGAGGCCGCGCAGGATCTCGGACTCGTCTGGACGGACGAGATTGCCGCCCGCCTCGTCGGACGGCCGGAAGCCGCCACGCGGGTTCTGCTCGAAGAGCACTTCAACGACGGCGTGGCTGCGCTCCTTGCCCACGCCCAGTCGCGATACCGGCAGGCGCTCGAGACCGAAGGCGTCCCGAAGAAGGCCGGTCTCGACGATCTTCTCGCCTGGCTTCGTCTGCACGACGTGCCGCGGGCGGTCGCGACATCCACCGCCAGGGCACTGGCCGAGTACAAGCTGGCCCGCGCCGGAATCCGTGGTGCCTTCGACGTGGTCGTCTGCGGCGACGAGATCGCCTGCGGCAAGCCGGCACCAGACATCTTCCTGCACGCTGCCGTGCGGCTCGGCGTGGAGCCCGGACACTGCGTCGTGCTGGAGGACTCCGGTCCGGGGATCGCGGCGGCTGCTGCGGCCGGAATGGTGCCCGTGCTGGTCCCGGACAGCGCGGAGCCGGCGCCCGAAACCAGCGCGCTCGCCGCACACGTCGTCGGATCCCTCCACGAAGCAGCCCGGCTCCTCGAACAGATCCTCCGGGTGCCGTCGTTGTCGCGGCCTGCGGTGAACTGAGTTAGCATCTCCGGCACACATGAGACCCGTCCTGCTGATGGCGGGCGCGATATCGGTGTTGGGGAGTGTGCTCGCGATCGGAGCGGCTGCTCCCGATGCGGGAGCGCCACCACCGGGCGCGCAGGTGGCAGCCGCTGCCGCGCAGGGTGGGCGAGGCGTTCCAGGCGCGTCGCTCTACGCCACGTATTGCGCGGGCTGCCACGGCGTCGATCTCGCGGGAGGACGCGCTCCCAGTCTGTTCACCGAGAAATGGCTCGCCGCCGTCACAGACGAGCAGATGCTCGCCGCGCTCGAGAACGGGAAGCCGGGCACCGAGATGGCGTCGTTCGCGCAGAACTTGAACGAGGCCGAGCGCTGGCAGATCGTCCAGTACATCCGGACGCAAGCTGGTGCGCTCGCGCCGAAGCCGGCGTTCATGGCCGACCCGAGCGGGCAGCTCGTGAGGGCCGGCCGCGAGCAATTGAAAGTCGAGGTCGTCGCGCGCGATCTCGAAACGCCATGGGCGCTCGCGTTCCTGCCCGATGGCCGGCTGCTCGTCACGGAGCGCCCGGGCCGGTTGCGCATCCTCTCCAACGGCACCCTCTCGGCGCCGGTCGCCGGCACACCTTCGGTGCACGTACAGCAGGATGGCGGGTTGTTCGACGTCGAGGTTCACCCGCTCTACCGTGCGAACGGATGGATCTATCTGGCGTACTCGGAAGTCCGTCCCGGCTTCGTGCCGCCGCCACCAGGTGCAGCGCCAGAGACGCCGGCGCCGGGGCGGGGTGGTCGTGGTCCCGTGATTCCGTCGATGACGGTGATCGTGCGTGGCCGCATCTCGCCGGAGCTGCGCTGGATGGATCAGGAGGTCATCTATCGCGCGCCGCTCGAACTGTACACGCCGAGCGGGTCGCACTTCGGGTGCCGGATGCTGTTCGACCAGCAAGGCCGCCTGTTCTTCTCGCTCGGTGAGCGCGGCGTGCTCGCCGACGCCCAGGACTTGTCGAAGCCCACGGGAAAGATCCATCGCGTGACCGATGTCGGTGGCATTCCGGCGGACAACCCGTTTGTCGCTCGTGCTGGTGCGTTGCCGAGTATCTGGAGCTACGGGCACCGAAATCCGGAGGGTCTCGCGTGGGATCCGGTGTCGGGCTTGCTCTGGTCTTCCGAGCATGGGCCGACTGGCGGCGACGAGATCAACGTCATCGAGCCGGGACGCAACTACGGATGGGGCGTGGCGACGAAGGGCACTCAACCGGGAATCACGAAGAGCTCGGAGCCCGGCATGGAGGATCCGATCGCGTACTACACGCCGACGATCGGCCCCGCGGGTATCTCGTTCTACACCGGTGCCACCTATCCGTCCTGGACGAACACCAGCCTGTTCGTGGCCGCTCTCGCCGGCCAACAGCTTCGCCGGCTCGAGATTAAGAACCGAACGGTCGTCAGCCAGGAAGTGATCTTCAACCAGTTCGGCCGTGTTCGGGATGTCGTTCAGGGACCTGACGGGTATTTCTACATCGCGCTCCAACAGCCCACGGGTGCCGGCACGGGTCTCCCTCTGTCGGCTTCCACGCCTGGTCTCGTCATACGGCTCGTTCCTCAGCGATGAAGGCCGGCCCCCGTTCACGTCCTGGTCTCGCGTTCGCCGTGTCCTTCGTTTGCGCGATGTTGCTGGTTGCCGCTGGGAACGAAGCGCCGACCGCGCAGCAGTCCGCGGCCGTGCCAGGCAACATGTGGCCGCCGCCGCGACCGGCACAGCGCGCACATTCGCCGGCGCTCTCACCAGAAGAAGAGCGGCAGACGTTCTCCGTACCGCCGGGGTTTCGCGTCGAGCTGGTCGCAGCGGAGCCCTTGATCGAGTCTCCGATCATCATCGACTTCGACGCCGACGGCCGCCTCTGGGCGATCGAGATGCCGGCGTTCCTGCCCGACCTGTCCGGCCGCGACTCGCGTGAGCCGATCAACCGCGTCGTCGTGCTCGAGGACACCGATGACGACGGCCGGATGGACAAGCGGACGGTGTTTGCCGACGAGCTGGTGATGCCGCGCGCCCTGAAGGTGCTCGAGCGAGGCGTGCTCGTCGGCGAGCCGCCGAACCTGTGGCTGTTCACGGACGTCGACGGCGATCTGAAAGCCGACGCGAAGACGCTCGTCACCAGCACGTACGGCAACGCCAGCGGCAACATCGAGCACAACGCGAACAGCGTGCTCTGGGCGATGGACAACGTCCTCTACTCGTCCGAGCACACCTTCGACCTTCGCTACGCCGGCGGCAAGTTCGAGCCGGTGCCTGCGCTCAGCCGCGGCCAGTGGCTGATTTCGCAGGACGACGCCGGGCGCGTGTACCGCAACGTCAACGACTCGCCGCTGTACGTGGATTACACGCCGTCGCGCTATTTCCTGCGGAACCCGAATCTCGTCCGCACGCGAGGGTTGTTCGAGCTGCTGATCGAGCAGTCCGCCGCGATCGTCTATCCCGTACGTCCGACCGTCGGCGTCAATCGCGGCTATCGGCACCCGGGGCCGTTCTTCCGCGCCGACGGATCGTCGATCGTCATCCAGGGGGCCGGGACGCCGACCATCTATCGTGGCGACCGCTATCCGAAGGATCTCTGGGGCAACGCGTTCATCACCGATTCGCCGACCAATCTCGTGCATCGACTGCGCATCGTCGACGACGGCTCCGGACGGCTGACCGCCGTGAACGGCTACGCGCGCGGCGAGTTCCTCGCGTCGTCCGACGAGCGATTCCGTCCGGTGAGCCTGGCGTCGGCTCCCGACGGCACGATGTACGTCGTCGACATGTATCGCGGCGTCGTGCAGGCCGGCGGACTCTGGTCCGAGTATCTGACCGACTACATCAAGGCCCACGATCTCTTGATGCCCGTCGCAAAGGGCCGGATCTGGCGCGTGGTCCACGGGAACGACGCCGGCCGGCGCGGTCCTGCCCCCAAGCTCAGCCGGTTCACGGCGGGACAGCTCGTGCAGACGCTTGCACATCCGAACGGCTGGTGGCGCGATACCGCGCAGCAGTTGCTCGTCCAGCGCGGCGATCGCTCGATCGCGTTGGCGCTCGAGCGCCTCGTCACCACGGCGCCAGACTGGCGCACCCGCCTGCACGCGTTGTGGACTTTGGCGGGACTCGAGGCAATCCGTCCGGAGCTCGTCGGGCAAGCGTTGGAGGACAACTCCGCCGACGTGCGGGCCGGCGCGGTGAAGATCGCCGAGCGCTGGCTGCGAGTGCCGGGCCATGCACTGAGCACCGCGGTGCTGAGCCGTTTGGACGACCGCAGTTGGAGCGTGCGGCGTCAGCTCGCCGCCTCCATGGGTGAGCTTCCGGAGGAGGCGCGGATCGATCCTGCGCGCCTGCTGTTGCTTCGGCTCGGCGACGATCCGGTCGTCGTCGATGCCGTCCTCAGCGGCCTGCACGGGTTGGAATCGCGCGTCCTCGATCAGTTGACGACGGATCGTGCGCGGCCGGTGTCGTCTGATGCCGTCGCGATGCTGGCCGCGGCGATCACGAAGTCTGGCGTCGCGGCTGACGTGCAGCGGCTGGTCGCCGCAGTTGCGGACGAGCACCAACCTCTCTGGAGGCGGCGGGCGCTGCTCCAAGGGCTGGATGCCGCGCTTCCGGCCGCAGGCGGTGGCCGCGGACGAAGTGGCAGCGGACTGCCCGGTATCAGCGCGCCAGGCGGTCGCGTCACCCTCGCGCCAGGTCGGGGCGTGTCGCTGCCAGCCGAGCCGGCATCGTTGACCGTGCTTGCGCGCGGCAACGGGCCCTTGGCCGGTGCGGCCGCCGCCGTCGTCGCCAGACTCGACTGGCCTGGACGGCCGGCGCCGGTCGTGCCGGCGACGCCGCTCACAGTCGAACAGCAGAAGCGCTACGCTGCGGGTGCGGAGATCTACCGGAACGTTTGCGCCGGGTGCCACAACGACGATGGGCGCGGTCGAGACCGGCTCGGCGCGAATCTCGTCGGATCGCCGTTCGTGACGGCGCCCGACGGCACGGCGCTGTCTCGTATCATGCTGAGCGGCAAAGAGGGCAGCCTCGGTCTCATGCCGCCCGCCGGCGCGACCATGAGGGACGAGGACGTGGCCGCGGTGCTGACGTACGTGCGGCGAGCCTGGGGACACGCCGCGTCGCCGATCAACCCGCTCGACGTCGCCGAGGTACGCGGGCTCACGCGAGGACGCACGAAGCCGTGGACCGATGTGGAGCTGCAGCCTCCGGCCGGCCGTGGCGGCCGAGGCGGCGCCGGCCGCGGTGCGCAGCAGTGACACTGGAGGAGCCGCTATGAAGGTCCATCTGTTCTGCCTGACAGCACTCGCCGTTGCGGCGCTCACGCCAATGGCGGCGCAGCAGCCGCCTGTGCCGTCCGGCGCCGCGCCGGCGATGGAGGGAAGACCCATCCGCGTGTACATTCGCGGCGGTCTGAAGACGCACGGCCCTGGGCTCCACGACTACCCGCAGTTTCTCGCGGACTGGAGCAACGTGCTCACGGCTCGGGGCGCCGTCGTCGATGGCGGACTTCACTTTCCCACGGCGCAGGAGCTCGCGAGCGTCGACGTCATCGTGATGTACAAAGGTGATTCCGGCTACATGACGGCCGACGAGAAGGCGGTGCTCGAGTCGTTCATCAAGCGCGGCGGCGGGCTCGTCAGTTTTCACGACACGCTCTGCGGCGACGATCCCGCGTTCTACTCGTCCGTCGTGGGTGGCGCCAAGAAGCACGGCGAAGTGAACTTCTCGGCCGGCAAGATCAAGTACACGATTACGGACAAGGCGCACCCCATCATGCAGGGGCTGTCGGACTTCGAGATCGACGACGAGGCGTTCTTCAAGATGACATGGTCGGAGTCGCCGAAGATCCACGTGCTGGCGACCGCGCCGATGCCATCGTCCGGCGAAGTCGTGCCGCAGGTCTGGACGTACGAGCGCACGATGTTCGGCGGCCAGCCCTCCCGTGCGTTCGTCTGGATGCAGGGCCACGCCTACGCGAATTTCGCCGATGCTCGCGTGCAGCCGATGATCCTGCGCGGCATCGCCTGGGCGGCCAAGGCGCCCGTCGATTCGCTGCTGACCGTGCGCACGCCGCCGGCGCGCGGAGGCGGTGCCGCGGGGCGTGGCGGCCGGGCTGGTGCGCCGGCGCGTGGCGCCACGCCATAGCATCGGACTCTCGGCCATTTCGTTGTTTCCGCACGCATGACCACACATCGCCAGGTGCTCGACGGTTTTCGGCTCGACGGAAGGCTCGCGCTCGTCACCGGTGGCGCTCGCGGCCTCGGGACGTCGATGGCCATGGCGCTCGCGGAGGCCGGCGCCGACGTTGCGCTCGCCGGCCGCGATCGCGCACGCTGCGACGCCGCCGGCCGTCAGATTGCCGCCGCGACGGGTCGGCGCGTCAGCGCGTTCCAGGTCGACGTGACGCGATTGGAGGACGTCGAGCGGCTTGCGAAAGATCTCGAGGACACCGTCGGGCACGTCGACGTGCTCGTGAACAACGCCGGCATCAACATCCGCGGGCCGATCCAGCAGTTGACCGAGGCGGACTGGGACGCCGTGATCGACACGAACTTGAAGGGGCCGTTTCTCTGCGCTCGCGCGTTCGGCCCCGGCATGGTGGCGCGCGGATGGGGGCGGATCATCAACATGGGATCCATCCTCGGCGCCGTCGGCATGGCGGGCCGGACGCCATACGCGTCGTCGAAGGCCGGCATCATGAACCTGACGCGCACGCTCGCGCTCGAATGGGCCGGCACGGGCGTCACCGTCAACTCGCTCTGTCCCGGCCCGTTCGGCACGGAGCTGAACCGCACGCTGCTCGACGATCCCGTGAAGTACCAGGAATTCATCGCGCAGATTCCGATGGGACGCTGGGGAGAACCCTACGAGCTCGGCGGCGCCATCGTGTTTCTCGCCTCCGACGCGTCGTCGTTCGTCACCGGCAGCGCGCTGTTCGTGGACGGAGGCTGGACGGCCAGATGACATCTGGCAGCCGGAAGCCGTACGTCGTAGGCCGTGAGCCGTAATCCGACATCGAAGGAGCCCGAATGAAGCTGTTGCGGTATGGTCCCCGTGGACAAGAGAAGCCGGGAATGCTCGATGCGCACGGGCGTATCCGGGATCTGTCGCACGAGGTCCCTGACATCGCCGGGGAAGTGCTGACACCGGCGTCGCTGAAACGTCTCGAGGCCATTGATTCCGAATCGCTGCCGCTCGTGTCGGGCTCGCCGAGGATCGGCCCGTGCGTGGGCGCCGTCGGCAAGTTCATCGGCGTCGGGCTGAACTACGCCGATCACGCGAAGGAGTCTGGCGCCGCGGTGCCGCGGGAACCGATCCTGTTCACGAAGGCCGTCTCGTGCATCAACGGCCCATACGACGACGTGGTGTTGCCTCGTGGATCCGAGAAGACGGATTGGGAAGTCGAGCTCGGCATCGTGATCGGGTCGCACACCAAGTACGTCTCGGAGGACGAGGCGATCGCGCACGTCGCCGGGTTCTGCGTCGTCAACGACGTGTCCGAGCGGGCGTTTCAGCTCGAAGGGACGGGACAGTGGCTGAAGGGGAAGAGCGCCGACACGTTCGGACCGATCGGCCCGTGGCTCGTGACCACCGACGAGGTCGGAAACTGGAATGACCTCGCTCTGTGGCTCGAGGTGAACGGCGAGCGTGTTCAGCATGGCTCGACGAAGACGATGATCTTCGGCGTCCCCACGATCGTCAGCTTCATCAGCCGGTTCATGAGCCTGCAACCGGGTGACGTCATCGCGACCGGCACGCCGCCGGGCGTCGGGATGGGACAGAAGCCGCAGCGTTTCCTCCGTGCCGGAGACGTGATGCGGCTCGGCGTCGCCGGCCTCGGAGAGCAGCAGCAGCGCGTCGTCAGTTGAGACTCGAGGCTACCGCTCCGCGCGTATGGTGGAGCAATGGATGCAAGGAGCAGTCGAGCTCGCCCCGTAAGCCGTGAGCCTGACCACAAGCCTGACCCGAGGAGTGACCTGTGACGGAGCTTGCGACCGAACGGCACGCACGAGCCGCATCGCCTGCGCTCCCGTCATCACGCCCGTCGCGGGCGCGCCACGTCACGGTGGCGTTCTGCGTGGTGCTCGCGCTCATCACGTACATCGACCGCGTGGCGATCTCGCAGGCGGCGCCGTTCATCTCTCAGGACCTCGGGCTGTCGCGCGTCGAGCTGGGCTGGGCGCTGGCGATCTTCGGCTACGCCTATGCGGCATTCGAGATCCCTGGAGGCTGGCTCGCGGATCGGATCGGCCCGCGCAAGGTCCTCATGAGGATCGTGCTCTGGTGGTCGACGTTCACGGCGGCCACCGGATGGGCCGCGGGCGCAACGTCGCTGATTCTGGTGCGCGGTCTCTTCGGCGCCGGCGAGGCCGGCGCCTTCCCCAGCATCACGCGCACCCTCACGGGGTGGCTGCCAAAGGGCGAACGCGAACGAGCACAGGCGTTCGTGTGGCTCGCGACCCGGCTGAGCGCGGCGCTGACGCCGACCCTCGTGCTCTGGCTGATCGTCACCGTGTCCTGGCGGCGAGCGTTCGAGATCTTCGGCGTGCTCGGCGTCGTCTGGGCCGTGGTGTTCTACCGGTGGTTCCGCGACGATCCGAGCGAGCATCCCTCGGTCAATCGCGCCGAGCTGGCGCTGTTGCCGTCTGCGTCGGAACGGCGCGTCGCCCACCGCGGTGTGCCATGGAGGCAGCTCTTCTCGCATCGCGCCGTCTGGCTGCTCTCGATTCAGTACATGTGCGTGGCGTACGGCTGGTGGTTCTACGTCAACTGGCTGCCGACGTATCTTCGCGAGGCGCGGGGCACGAGCTTTCAGCTCGGTGCCGTGCTCGCCGGCCTGCCCCTGCTCTTCGGCGGCATCGGCTGTCTCGTCTCGGCCGCCGTCCTGCCCCGGCTCGCGCGTCGCGTCGGCAGCGTCATGCTGGCCCGCCGCATCGTCGCCATCGTCGGGTTCGTGGGCGCATCTGCGTCGATCTTCACCTTCACCGCGATCGCCGAGCCGGTTCGAGCGATGTTCGTGTTGGGCCTCGCGGGCTTCTTCAACGACCTGATCATGCCGCCGGCGTGGGCGGGCACCATGGACGTGGGCGGCCGGTATGCCGGCACCGTCTCGGGCGCCATGAACACGATGGGCAGCATCGCTGGCGCGTTCTCGGTGACGTTCGTCGGGTATCTGCTCACCTGGACGGGCGACAACTGGACCGCCACGTTTCTGGTCTCGGCATCGATTTACCTCGCCGGGGCGATCTGCTGGCTCTTCCTGGATGCCGAGACTCCGATAGACGGAATCTGATTCCTGAATCGGTGAGGCCGTTCTTCGTCGAACGTCTGGTCGAGCGGCCGCGGTCCGCCGGCGCCGATCAACGCGCGCGCCGTCCGTAGTACGCGGCCACGCACTGTTCCATCGCCCACGAGGTGCGCGCGGCGCTCTCGCCGGTCGACTCGGCGACGCCGTCGCCGCGCAGCTCGTCGACGATGCACTGGACGAGCGGCTGATGGACGTGCGGCGGATTCCGCACCGCGTGCGTCGTCGTTCCCGCGCCAGTCGTGACGACGACGTCCACGTCGTCGAAGACGGCGGTGGAGATCTCACCGCCCGTGCCGATGAGCAGCAAGTGATCGGCACGCGCCGCCGCGTTGAAGTTCCAGAGTCCGACCGCAATCGCGCGGTCCTCGCACTGGAAGACGCCGCCGGTTACGTCCTCGGGCGGATAGAGGCGAGCCGTGTTGACGGCCAGGCCGGCCGCGCTGGTCACCGGGCCCGCGAGGAAGTCGATCAAGTCGATGGCGTGCGACCCAAGATCGAAGAACAGCCCGGCGCCGGCCACCTGCGGATCGAGCCGCCAGTCGCCGACCGTGTCGTCGTCGGCGAGCGGCCGGTTCAGCCTGATCTGGACCGACGTCAACTGGCCGATGGTGTTGTCGGCCAGCAATTGGCGCACGAGCCTGAAACGCGGTAGTGCGCGCCGGTAATAGGCGACCCAGAGCGGGACGCGCGCCGCACGAAACGCCTCGACCATCTGGACGCAATCCGCGTGGGTGAGCGCCATCGGCTTCTCGACCAGGCAGGGCTTGCCTCGCGCCGCCGCGCCGAGCGCGAGCGACAAGTGGCTCGAGGGGGGCGTCGCGACATAGACGGCGTCGACGTCGGGATCGGCGATGAGCGACTCGGCGTCGGCATGCACGGTCCGGACGCCGTGACGGGCGGCGAAGTCCTCGGCCTTCGCGCGGTCTCGGCGCGTGACGGCCACGAGCGCGGACCCGTTCGCCTTCTGCAGCGCCGGCCCGCTCTTCACTTCACATACGCGGCCGCACCCGATGATGCCCCAGCGGATCGTGTCCATGCGTCGGTTCATAGTAGCGGGCCCGGCATCGATTGGGTGACTGCGGATTCGGTCAGTCGGCGTTGGGGCGCCGCGGTGTGACGCCGAACTCGAAGGCGGAGCCGAGCCGAGACCCGCATAGAATTTCCCCGTGGACTTGAGACAGCTCGAGATTCTGCGTGCCGTGGCGGAGACCGGGTCGTTCACGGCGGCCGGCCATCAGTTGCACCTGTCGCAGTCGGCCGTGAGCCGGCAGATCCTCCTGCTCGAGGAGGAGCTCGAGGAGCAGCTCTTCCTGCGGGTCAGCGGCAAGATCCGGATCACGCCGGCCGGCTCGACGCTGCTCGCGCTCAGCCGGCGGGTATTCGACGAGATCGCCGAAGCGAAGTCCACGATTCTCGAGAGCCGGAAGACGCTCGGCGGGACGCTGCGCCTGGCGGGCGGGATGACCGTCTGTCTCTACGTGTTTCCGACGCTCATCAAGGAGTTCCGTCGCGCGCATCCCGGCGTCGAGGTCAAGCTGACGCCAGGCCCGACGCCGCGCGTCGTCCGCGCGCTCAGAACCGGCGCGGCGGATCTGGGCCTCGTCACGCTGCCGGTCGACGACCAGAGTCTCGTCGCCGAACCCGTCATCCGGGAAGAACTGCTGGTCGTCACGGCGCCGCAGCACCCGCTGGCGCGCAAGAAGATCGTGGCGCCGGAGGATCTCACGCGCCAACCGTTCGTGCTGTTCGAAGCCGGTTCGAACAGCCGGCGCACGATCGAGGAGTTCTTCGCCAAGGAGCAGATCGCCCCCAAGGTCGTGACCGAGACCGAGAACGTCGAGATCATCAAGGCGCTCGTCCGCATCCGGATGGGGATCTCGATCGTGCCGTACCAGGCGGTGGCCCGGGAGGTCGGTGCCGGGCAGCTCCACTGCGCCCGGATTGCCGGGCACAAGCTGCTGCGAGACACGGGCTGGGTCTACGCGCGCTCTACCAGGTTGCCCCGCGCGGTTCAGGAGATGAAGCGGATCCTCGAGGAGGTCAAGCCTCGGTTGAAGCTGGATCCTGGGGAGTAGGGATTCCGAAGGGTGGAACGACAGTAGGGGGGCTCGGAACCCGGCTCCGGTCCCGATATACGCCGTACGCATGCCCCCGATTAGAAAATTCCGCTTACGTTTGCTGGCACCGCTGGGCGATAACAGCTTGTGCAGTACGACGGACTCCCATCTCCGCAGGGGCTCTACGATCCCGCGTTCGAACGCGACGCGTGCGGCGTCGGGTTCGTCGTGCACATCAAAGGCCAGCGCTCGCACGCGATCGTCGAGAACGCGCTGCAGTTGCTGATCAACCTGTTGCACCGCGGCGCGTGCGGCTGCGAGGTCAATACCGGCGACGGCGCCGGCATCCTTCTCCAGATGCCGGATCGTTTCCTGCGCAAGGCGTGCGCCTCCATCGGCATCACGCTGCCGGCCGAACGCGGATACGGCGCGGGGCTCGTCTTTCTTCCGCGTGACGACGCGGCGCGCGCGCGCGTGGAGGCGATCTGCGAGCAGATCGTCGCCGAAGAAGGCCAGCAGTGGCTGGGCTGGCGGGACGTGCCGAGCGACGACCATCTCCTCGGGCCGAGCGCCGTCGCGGTCGAGCCCGTCTTCCGTCAGATCTTCATCGGCCGCGGCCCCGGCCTGCCGCCCCCGGGCGCGTCGGCCGGCGGCGACCTCGCGTTCGAGCGCAAGCTGTACGTCATCCGCAAGCGCGTGGAACACGCGGTCGACGCGCTGGATCTCGCCGACCGCCGCATGTTCTACGTCGTGAGCCTGTCCTCGCGCACGCTGATCTACAAGGGGATGCTCATCGCCGACCAGATTGCGACGATGTTCCCGGACTTGACGGACGAGGACATGGAGTCGGCGCTGGCGCTCGTGCACCAGCGGTTCAGCACGAACACGTTCCCGTCCTGGCCGCTGGCGCATCCGTACCGCTTCGTCGCGCACAACGGCGAGATCAACACGCTGCGCGGCAACATCAACTGGATGAAGGCCCGCGAAGCCCTGCTCGCGTCGGATCCGTTCGGCGACGACCTGCGGAAGATCCTGCCGATCATCCGCGAGGGCGGAAGCGACACGGCGATCTTCGACAACGTGCTCGAGCTGCTCGTCATGGCGGGCCGGTCGCTGCCGCACGCCGTGCTGATGATGATCCCCGAGCCCTGGAGCGGGCACGAAGGCATGTCGCCCGAGCGGCGGGCGTTCTACGAGTTCCACGCGTCGCTGATGGAGCCATGGGACGGCCCGGCCTCGATCGCGTTCACCGATGGCACGGTGATCGGCGCCGTGCTGGATCGCAACGGCCTCCGCCCGTCGCGCTACACGGTCACCAAGGACGATCTCGTCATCATGGCTTCCGAGGCCGGCGTGCTCGACGTCGCGCCCGAGAACGTGCTCGTCAAGGAGCGGCTGCATCCCGGCCGCGTGTTCCTCGTCGACACGGCGCAGGGCCGGATCGTGGACGACGAGGAGGTGAAGGAGCAGCTCGCCCGGCAACATCCGTACGGCGAGTGGCTGCGCGAGCACCTGGTCGCGATCGAGGACCTGCCCGACGCGCCCGAGCTGCCGCTGCCCGAGCCCACCACCATTCGCCGCCGGCAGCAGCTCTTCGGATACACCGAGGAGGATCTGAAGCTCATCCTCGCGCCCATGGTGCGGGCCGGCGAGGAGCCGATCGGTTCGATGGGCAACGATGCGGCGCTCGCCGTCCTGTCGGAGCGGCCGCGCTTGCTCTACGACTACTTCACGCAGCTCTTCGCGCAGGTGACGAATCCGCCGCTCGACGCGATTCGCGAGAAGCTGGTCACGTCCATGGAGTCGACGATCGGGCCCGAGCGGAACCTGCTCGATCCGACGCCGGAGTCGTGCCGGCAGATCAAGATCACCTATCCGATCATCGACAACGACCAGCTCGCGAAGCTGCGGCACATCAGCGTGCGCGGCTTCCGATCGATCACGCTGCCGATGTTGTTCGACCCCGGCCAGGACGGCCCGGGGCTCGAGCGCGCCATGACGGAGCTGTGCGAGCGCGCGGCCGAGGCCGTACGCGAAGGCGTGAGCATCGTGATTCTCTCCGACCGCGGCGTGAACGGCCGCCAGGCGCCGATCCCGAGCCTGCTGGCGACGGCCGGCGTGCACCATCATCTCGTGCGGACGGGCCTGCGGACGCGGTGCGCGCTCGTCACCGAGTCGGGCGACGCGCGCGAGGTGCACCACGTCGCCCTGCTGCTCGGTTACGGCGCCGGCGCCGTGAATCCCTACGTCGCGTTCGAGACGCTCGACGATCTGATCCGGCAGGGGAAGATCGAAGGGTTGACGCACACGCAGGCCGTGACCGGCTACATCAAGGCGCTGAACCTGGGCGTGCTGAAGGTGATGTCCAAGATGGGGATCTCGGTGCTGCAGAGCTACTGCGGCGCCCAGATCTTCGAAGCCGTCGGGCTCGACACGGCGCTCGTGGACCGGTACTTCACCGCGACCTCGTCGCGCATTGGCGGCATCGGCATCGACGTCGTCGCGGAGGAGGTGCGCCGCCGGCACGCGCGCGCATACGAGCCGCAGCCTGCCGGCACGCCGGAGCTCGACGCCGGCGGCGACTACCAATGGCGCCGGGACGGGGAGTTCCATCTGTTCAATCCGGCGACCGTCTTCAAGCTGCAGCACGCGACGCGCACCGGGCAGTACGCCGTCTATCGCGAGTACTCGCAGCTCGTGAACGACCAGAGCCGTCAGCTCGGCACGCTTCGGGGGTTGTTCGAGCTGAATCCGGCCGAGACGCCGGTGCCGATCGACGAGGTCGAGCCGGTCGAGTCCATCGTGAAGCGGTTCGCGACCGGCGCGATGTCGTACGGTTCCATCAGCCTCGAGGCGCACGAGACGCTCGCGATCGCGATGAACCGCCTCGGCGGCAAGTCGAACAGCGGGGAGGGCGGCGAGGATCCGGCCCGGTTCAAGCGCGATCCGAACGGCGACTGGCGCCGCAGCGCGGTCAAGCAGGTGGCGTCGGCGCGCTTCGGCGTGACGAGCGAGTACCTCGTGAACGCCTCGGATCTGCAGATCAAGATGGCGCAGGGGGCCAAGCCCGGCGAGGGTGGGCAGTTGCCCGGCTTCAAGGTCTATCCGTGGATCGCGAAGGTCCGGCACTCGACGCCAGGCGTCGGGCTCATCTCGCCGCCGCCGCATCACGACATCTACTCGATCGAGGACCTCGCGCAGCTCATCTACGATCTGAAGAACGCGAACGACCAGGCGCGGATCCACGTGAAGCTGGTCGCCGAAGTCGGCGTCGGCACCGTCGCGGCCGGCGTGGCCAAGGCGCACGCCGACGTCGTGCTCATCTCCGGGCACGACGGTGGCACCGGCGCGTCGCCGTTGACGAGCATCAAGCACGCCGGCGCGCCCTGGGAGCTGGGCCTCGCCGAGACGCAGCAGGTGCTCCTGATGAACGGGCTGCGCGATCGCATCGTCGTGCAGGTGGACGGCCAGATGAAGAGCGGCCGCGACGTCGTCATCGCGGCGCTGCTCGGCGCCGAGGAATTCGGGTTCGCCACCGCACCGCTCGTCGTGACCGGCTGCATCATGATGCGCGTCTGCCATCTGAACACCTGCCCGGTCGGCATCGCCACGCAGGATCCGACGCTGCGTGCGAAGTACGCCGGCAAGCCGGAGTTCGTCGAGAACTACTTCCGGTTCGTCGCCGAGGAAGTACGCGAGCTGATGGCGGCGCTGGGCTTCCGGACGATGGACGAGATGATCGGGCGGGTGGAGCGGCTGGACGTGCGCCGCGCCGTGGCGCACTGGAAGGCGAGCGGGCTCGATCTGGGGCCGCTGCTGACCGAACCGCCCGTCGCCCCCACCGCGGCGCGCCGTCGCGTCACGACGCAGGATCACGGGCTCGACGCGGCGCTGGACAACCAGCTCATCGAGGCCTGTCAGCCAGCGCTGACCGCTCGCAAGCGCGTCGACCTGCGGTTCCCGATCTGCAACGTGAATCGGACGGTCGGCACGATGCTCGGCGCCGAGGTCTCGCGCCGGTTCGGCGGCCTCGGCCTGCCCGATGACACGATTCACATCCGCTTCACTGGGTCGGCCGGGCAGAGCTTCGGTGCGTTCGTCCCGCGCGGCATGACGATGCAGTTGGAGGGTGAGGCGAACGACTACTTCGGCAAGGGCCTGTCGGGCGGCAAGCTGCTCGTCTATCCGCCGGAGACCGCGACGTTCGTCCCCGAGGACAACGTGATCATCGGCAACGTCGCGCTCTACGGCGCGACGGGTGGGGAAGCCTATGTCCGGGGCCTCGCCGGCGAGCGGTTCGCCGTGCGCAACAGCGGCGCGGTCGCCGTCGTCGAGGGCGTCGGCGATCATGGCTGTGAGTACATGACCGGCGGCCGCGTGGTCGTGCTCGGCCGGACCGGACGCAATTTCGCCGCCGGCATGAGCGGCGGCATCGCCTACGTGTACGATCCGTCGGGCACGTTCAAGGCGCGCTGCAACCACACCATGGTCGATCTGGAGAAGCTCGCGGGCGACGAGGACGTCGCGCTCGTGCGCGATCTCATCACGCGGCACATCCGGTACACGGGCAGTACGTGGGCCGAGCGCATCCTGAACGGCTGGCGGACGTCGAGAGCGAAGTTCGTCAAGATCATGCCGCGCGACTACAAGCGCGTGCTCCAGGCCGAGGCGCGCGCACGGCTGGAGGACCGCGAGGCGTCGTTCGAGGAGCTCGTCGGGGTGGCGCGTGGGTAAGATCACCGGGTTCCTCGAGATCCACCGGTCGAAGCCGAGGGCGCGACCCGTCGCGGAGCGCGTGCACGATTGGCAGGAGATCTACCTGCCGGTTCGGGAACAGGACATCCGCAATCAGGGCGCGCGCTGCATGGACTGCAGCATCCCGTTCTGCCATCAGGGCTGTCCGCTCGGGAACCTCATCCCGGACTGGAACGACCTGACGTATCGGAACCGGTGGCGCGAGGCCATCGACCGGCTGCACGCGACGAACAACTTCCCGGAGTGGACCGGCCGCCTGTGCCCGGCACCCTGCGAGGCGTCGTGCGTGCTGAGCATCAACGACGAGCCGGTGACCATCAAGACCATCGAGCAGACGATCGCGGACCGGGCGTTCGACGAAGGCTGGATCGTGCCAGAGCCGCCGGCGGCGCGCACCGGCAAGCGCGTGGCGGTGGTCGGATCCGGGCCGGCCGGCCTGGCCGCTGCGCAGCAGTTGAACCGGGCGGGCCATCTCGTGACCGTCTTCGAACGCGATGACCGGATCGGCGGCCTGCTGCGCTACGGGATCCCCGAGTTCAAGATGGAGAAGCGCGTGCTCGAGCGCCGGCTCGCCGTGCTCGAGGCGGAGGGGGTCCGGTTCAAGACGGGCGTGCACGTCGGCGTCACGATCCCGGCGGCCGAGCTGCGGTCGCAGTTCGACGCCGTGGTGCTCGCCGGAGGCGCCGCCTGGCCCCGCAACCTGAACGTGCCCGGGCGGGAGCTTGGCGGCATCCACTTCGCCATGGAGTACCTCACGCAGCAGAACCGCGTGTGTGAGGGAGACCACGTCCCGGCCGGGGAGCTCATCACCGCCAAGGGCAAGCACGTCGTGATCATCGGCGGCGGGGACACCGGCGCCGACTGCTACGGCACGGCGATCCGCCAGGGAGCCGCGTCGGTCACGCAGCTCGAGCTGCTGCCGCGCCCGCCCGAGCAGCGGACGCCGAACAACCCGTGGCCGGAATGGCCGAACGTGTTCCGGATCTCGGCCGCGCACGAAGAAGGCGGCGAACGCCTGTTCTCCGTGTCGACCGACCGGTTCTCCGGCGACGCCGGCCAGGTGCGTGCGTTGCACGCCGTGAAGGTCGCGCGAATCCAGGAGGGCGGGCGCACGGAGTTCCGTCCGATCGCAGGCAGCGAGTTCACGATGCCCGCCGAGCTGGTGCTGCTCGCGATGGGGTTCCTCGGGCCGGAGCACCAGGGCATGCTGGCCGAACTCGGCGTGCAACTGACCGAGCGCGGCACCGTGTGGACCGACGAGCGCTGGATGACCAGCGTGCCGGGCGTGTTCGCCGCCGGCGACATGCAGCGCGGGCAGTCGCTCATCGTGTGGGCGATCGCCGAAGGGCGGAGCGTGGCGCACGCCGTCGATGCCCATCTCATGGGGAGCTCGATGCTGCCGGCGCCGGTCAGGAGCCAGGGCGCGGCCTGATCCATGACGCCTCCAGAGACGCTCGCTGGCGGCGAGCCGGCCGACGCGACGGGCGACATCCGGCAGGTGCACGGCCTGACCGAGATCAGCCAGGCGCTCTCCGGGACCCTGGGGCTGCGGTCCGCCCTCGTCCGCGTGCTGGAGATCCTCGAACGCCAGCAGGGGATCCTCCGCGGGGCGGTGGCGCTGCTGAGCCCGTCGGGACAACTGCAGATCGACGCCGCGCATGGCGCGACGGTGGATCGGTCGGGGCTGCGCTACGGCCTGCACGACGGTGTCACGGCTCGCGTCGTCGAGAGCGGCAAGCCGGTGGTGGTGCCGCAGGTGAGCCGCGAGCCCATGTTCCGCGATCGCACGTCGCGCGCCGACCTCGATCGCCGCGACGAGAGCTTCATCGCCGTGCCGATCCAGATCAACCGGAAGACGGTCGGCGCGCTGCTCGTGGACTTCCCGTTCCGCCGTCAGCGGGACTACGACCACCATGTCCGCCTGCTGAAGCTCGTCGCCACGATGATCGCGCTGGCCGTCCGCGTCGAGCGGCTGGTCGACGCGGAGCGGCAGCGGCTGCTCGAGGAGAACATCCACCTGCGCGAGGAGCTGCGCGAGCGCTACGACTTCTCCCGGATCGTCGGGACGAGCGGGCCGATGCGCCAGGTGTACGAGCAGATCGCCCGGGTCGCCCGCGCGAACACGACGGTGCTGATTCGCGGCGAGTCCGGCACCGGCAAGGAGCTCATCGCGCACGCGATCCACTACAGCTCGCCGCGCGCGAAGAAGCCGTTCGTCAAGGTGAGCTGCGCGGCGCTGCCCGACTCGCTGATCGAGTCCGAGCTGTTCGGGTACGAGAAGGGCGCGTTCACGGGCGCGCAGGCCCGCAAGAAGGGCCGCTTCGAGATGGCCGACGGCGGCACGCTCTTCCTGGACGAGATCGGCGACGTGAACCTCTCGACCCAGGTGAAGCTGCTGCGCGTGCTCCAGGAGCGCGAGTTCGAGCGGCTCGGCGGCACGGACCCGGTGAAGGTCAACGTGCGGCTGATCGCCGCGACGAACCAGGACCTCGAGAAGGCGATCGCGGCCGGGACGTTCCGCGAGGATCTGCACTACCGGCTGAACGTCTTCACGATTTACGTGCCGCCGCTGCGCGAGCGCAAGCCCGACATCCTCCTGCTCGTGGATCACTTCCTCGAGAAGTACTCGATCGAGCACGGCCATCAGATCAAGCGGATCTCCACGCCGGCGATCGACATGCTGATGAGCTATCACTGGCCGGGCAACGTGCGGGAGCTCGAGAACGCGATCGAGCGTGCCGTGCTCGTCTGCGACGGCAACGTGGTGCACCCTCACCACCTGCCGCCCACGCTCCAGACGGCGGAGGCCTCGGGGACGATCGGCGACGTTTCGCTCGCGGATGCCGTGGCCGCCTACGAGAAGACGCTCATCCAGGACGCGCTGAAGAGCGCCCGTGGCAACTGCTCCAAGGCCGCCAAGCTGCTGCACTCGACGGAGCGGATCATCAGCTACAAGGTCAAGCGGCTGGGCATCGATCGCGACCGCTTCAAGGGCTGACGCGCCGGCGTCGTCCCGCGTCGCCGCTCCACCTTCCACAATCCTGTCGAACGGACCGTTCAGTACACATTCCTGTCGCTGCCCGCACCCGCGGAGGCCACCGTTTCCGCCGTACGTCTGGATCGGCGTCCGGCCTCGCCGATCCGCTAGGGGCGCTGCTCCACATCCGTGTGGAAGCCAATCTCGACATGAACATTTATGTCGATTTGGCGAGCCTAGGGCCGGCTCGCACGCTGGCCGCTCTGAGTGGCACTTCGAGCCCTGTTCATCGGGCTGAAGTCACGATCATTCCGGCGCCGGCCGGGTTGGTCGTCATCTTGCTCTTCTCTCTGCCGACAGTGAACCCATCCGGGCCTTCGGGATCCCGGCCGAGACAAGGGAGCGTTATGAGGCAGATCGCTTGGGGACTTCTTCTCGCAGGGGTGGTGGCCACGCCGGCGTCGGCTGACGAGCGCGCGGCGGGTCCGTCGCTGAGCACGCTGATACGCGAGCAGGCGCAGACGATGCGCCCGACGTTCCTGCGCACGACCACGCAGGCGGCGCCGGCCGAGCCGGAGACGAAGAAGGTGACGGTCACCGGAGCGCTGGACTTCCCGACGCTCTACCTGTTCCGCGGCATCCGTCAGGAAGCCGATCCGAAGCTGACGTTTCAGCCGTTCGTCAACGTCGCGGTCGCCGCCTCCGACAAGGCCACGGTGAACGTCGGCAGTTGGAACAGCATCCATACGGGCTCGACGAAGGACGGCTACGGCGCGTTCTACGAGTCGGACATCTACGGTTCGGTGGCGATGACGCCGGGCGGCAAGGTCAATCCCACGATCCTCTACACCGCCTACACGAGCCCCGCGGACGCGTTCAAGACGGTCCACGAGCTGGCGTTCATCGCCGCGTTCGACGACAGCGGCAGCAGCGTGCCGATGGCGCCGACCGTAACGGCGGCGTTCGAGTTGGGCGAGAACAGCGCGGACGGCGGGGCGAACAAGGGCATCTACCTGGAGCTCGGCGTCACGCCGGCCATTCCGATGGAGAGCTCGCCCGTGAGCCTGACGGTTCCGGTCAAGCTCGGCCTGTCGCTGAAGGACTACTACGAGGGCGCGGACGGCGACAGCAAGTTCGGCTACGTCAGCGTCGGCGTCATGGCCACCGGGAAGATCTCACCGAACCTCGATCTGCACGGCGGGGTGCTCGTCTACGGCTTCGGCGACACGCTGAAAGCGGCCAACAAGGACAAGGCGACCCAGGTGATCGGCACGGTCGGGCTGGGTTTCACGTTCTGAGCGCGGGACGCCCTCGGCCGATCGTCGCGCATGCGCGCACGGGCGGGGCAGGAACGGTGAACGACATGGTCGGCGAATCGGATCTCAATCTGCAGGCAGCGGCGCGGCGGGCCCTCGCCGATCGGCTCGGCGCGCTGCGCGCCGAGTACACGGCCGCCGCGACGGCCGGCCGCGGGGGCCGCGGCGTCCAGGCGCAGTACGCGGCCGGCATGGACCGGCTCGTCCGCTCGCTCGTCGAGCCGGTCGTTGGCACGGCGGCGCCCTTCGTGGTCTGCGCCGTCGGCGGCTACGGCCGGCGTGCGCTCTGCCTGCACTCCGACATCGACCTGCTCCTCGTGTTCGACGGCGCCATCGGTGCGGCCGAGGAGCGCGTGGTCAACGCCGTCTTGCAGCCGCTCTGGGATCTGCGGCTGAGCGTCGGCCAGCACATCCGGGAGCTTCGCGAGCTGGACGAAGCGGAGGACGACAATCCGGAGTTCCTGCTCGCATTGCTCGACCTGCGGCTGCTCGCCGGCGACGTGCGCCTGTTCGACCACCTGCTCGAGCGCACGCATCGCACGGAAGCGGCGCGGCACGCCGATCTCGTCACCGCGCTGCTGAAGCTCACCGACGAGCGGTACGCGTCGTTCAACAACACGCTGTATCAGCTCGAACCGGACGTGAAGAACGCGCCAGGTGGGCTGCGGGACATCTCGGCGGTCCGATGGCTGCGCACGCTGGCGCGCGAGGCGTTCGCCGTGCGCGGCCGGCTGGACGGCGAGCGGCTCGAGGACGCCGAGGACTTCCTCCTGCGCATCCGTTCGCTCCTGCACCTCGAGCACGGCCGGGACGCGAACGTGTTGACGCACGATTCGCAGGATCGGGTGGCCCGCGCCCTCGGTCTGCCGGGTGCGGATCTGCGCCAGCAGGTGGAAGCGCTCATGGGCGAGTACTTCCGCCACGCGCGGGCCGTCACCCGGGCCCTCGATTGGTCGCGCCGGGTCGTCAGACCGCCCGCGGTGCCCGACGACGCGGGGCCCGTGACCGCGAGCCTCGCCATCGGCGCCGATGGCGTCGAGTTCGTCGATCCCGACAAGGCGGCCGTGCAGCCCGCGGTCTGGCTCGAAGCGTTCGCGCTGGCGATCGCCAACCGCGAGCCGGTGTCCGAGCAGGTCCGGTCGGTCGTGCAGGCGAACGTCGGCCGCTACACGGCGGACTACTTCACGGCGACCGAAGAAGGGCGGCTGCGGCTCCGATCGATGCTGCACCCGACGCCGGGGCTGTCGGCGCGGCTGTCGGACATGCTCGAGTGCGGCCTGCTGACGGCGATCTTCCCGGAGTTCGAGAAGATTCACTGCCGGGTCATCCGCGACTTCTACCACAAGTACACCGTGGACGAGCACACGCTGCTCGCGATCCGCGCGCTCGAGTCGCTCTGGCACCCCCCGAGCGCCAGCCGCGCGCGCTTCGCGTCGATCCTCAACGAGGTGCACGAGCCCGAGCTGCTGACGCTCGCGCTCCTCTACCACGACGTCGGCAAGTGGCACGAGGACGACCATGCCGTCGAGAGCCTGCGGCTCGCCCGCCCGATGCTGGCACGGCTGCGGCTGCCCGACGAGGCGCGTCAGACGGTCGAGTTCTTGATCCGCCACCACCTCGCGATGTCGCGCGTGGTCTTCCGGCGCGACTTCACCGATCCGGAGACCGTCGCGCAGTTCGCCGTCGAGGTGGGCAACGAGGAGCAGCTCAAGAAGCTCTGCCTGATGACGCTCGTCGACATGGACGCGGTCGGGCCCGGCACGCTGACGCCCTGGAAGGAGGACCTGTTGTGGCGGCTGTACGTCGACGCCTACAACCGCGTGACGCTCGGCTACGCCGACGAGCTGATCCAGGAGGACCAGGCCGGCCGCGCGTCGGTCATGGCGGAACGCCCGAATGACGTCTCCGAAGCCGAGCTCACGCGCTTCCTGCAGGGGCTGCCGCGCCGGTATCTGTCGGTCTTCGGCCTGTCGACGATCTATCAGCACGTGCGGCTCGCGCGGGGCTTGCTGCCCGACGAGCTGCACGCGTCGCTCGAACGCCGTGACGACATCTGGGAGCTGACCGTCGCCGCGCTCGACAAGCCGTATCTCTTCTCGAACATCGCCGGCGTGCTGTCCTACTTCGGCATGGACATCCACCGCGGGCAGGCGATGACGACGCCGGATCACCTGGTGCTCGACATCTTCGAGTTCACCGACGGGGAGGGATTCCTGCGCCAGAACGCGAGCGCGCGCGACGAGATCGCGCGGGTGCTCCGCGGCGCGGTCGCCGGATCGATCGACGTCGCCGCCCTGCTCCGCGGCCGGCGCCGGAGCATCGTCTACCGGCGGCGCCGCGAGGTCGGCACCCACGTGCACCTCGACAACACGCACTCGCAGAAATACACGGTGCTCGAGATCGTGACCGACGATGCGCCGGGGCTGCTGCACCGGGTGAGCCGGACGGTCTCGGACCAGGGCTGCGACGTCGACCTGGTCCTGATTTCCACCGAAGGGCGGAAGGCCGTGGACGTGCTGCACGTCATACGGCACGGACGGAAGCTGGATGAGCCGGCCCAGGCGCAGCTCGAGCGCGCGCTGGAGCAGGCACTGGAGGAGACGTATGAAGCTGATTAAGACCATCGTCCGCCCGAACAAGGTGGACGACGTACGGGACGCGCTCGAGAAGATGAGCATTCCCGGCATGACCGTGACCGAGGTGCGCGGCCACGGGCGTCAGAAGGGCCACACGGCGATCTACCGGGGCAAGGAATACAACGTCAGCCTGCTGCCGAAGGTGGAGATCGAAGTCGTCGTCGCCGAGAGCCTGGTCGAGAGCGTCATCGGCGCGATCGTCAAGGCGGCACGCACCGGCGAGATCGGCGACGGCCGCGTGTTCGTGCTGCCGGTCGAGCAGAGCTACAACATCCGGACCGGCGAGCAGGACGCCTGACGGGAGCGCCGTGATACAACTCCGCCTTCGCCGCTCCGGCCCGCCCGACAACGACGTCTCGCGTGCCGCGGAGCGTTTGGAGGCCGAACCATGAAGCTCGTCAAGACCATCATCCGCCCGAACAAGCTCGACGACGTGCGCGACGCGCTCGAGAGCATGGGCATCCCGGGAATGACCGTGACCGAGGTCCGGGGGCACGGGCGGCAGAAGGGGCACACCGCGATCTATCGCGGCAAGGAATACAACGTCAGTCTTCTTCCAAAGGTTGAACTCGAAGTCGTCGTGGCCGACGGCGTCGTGGACGACGTGATTCGCACGATCGTCACTGCGGCGCGCACCGGGGAAATCGGGGACGGACGCGTGTTCGTGCAGTCCGTCGAGCAGAGCTACAACATTCGCACAGGGGAACGGGAAGGGTGATCGATCCTCACGCGAGGGTCCGTCACGCCGCACCGTCAGGAGTCATCGGACAATGACCAGTAGACACAGCGGACCGATTCGGTACGGAAAAGGCTGCGCCCTCGCCGGGCTGGCCCTCGCACTCGTGATGGGAATGGATTCGTCCGTGGCGTTCGCCCAGGACGCGGCGCCGGCGCCGTCGATCAACGCCGGCGACACCGCCTGGATGCTCGTCTCGACCGCGCTCGTGCTCCTGATGACCCCGGCGCTCGCGTTCTTCTACGGCGGGCTGGTGCGCTCGAAGAACGCGCTGAACACGATGATGATGAGCTTCATCTCGCTCGGATTCGTCGGCGTGCTCTGGGCGTGCGTCGGGTACTCGCTCGCCTTCGGCGCCGGCAACGATTACGTGGGCGACCTCTCGAAGCTGTTCCTCAACGGCGTCGGCACGGACCTGCCGACCGGCGTCAGCACCGCGCTCATCCCGCACGTGCTGTTCATGGCCTTCCAGGGGACGTTCGCGATCATCACCGCGGCCCTGATCTCCGGCGCGATCGTCGAACGGATGCGATTCTCGGCCTACGTGACGTTCATCAGCCTCTGGATGATCCTGGTGTACGCGCCGCTCGCGCACATGGTCTGGGGCGGCGGCTGGCTCTTCAAGATGGGTGCGCTCGATTTCGCGGGCGGCACGGTCGTCCACATCAACGCCGCCATCGCGGCCGTCGTCGCCGTCATCTGCGTCGGCAAGCGGTCCGACTACAAGCAGGCGGCGCTCGTGCCCCACAACGTGCCGTTCGTGCTGCTCGGCGCCGGGCTGCTGTGGTTCGGCTGGTTCGGCTTCAACGCCGGCAGCGCGGTCGCGGCCAACGGCATCGGCGGCCTGGCGTTCGCGACGACGATGCTCGCGCCGGCGGCGACGCTGGTCGTCTGGACGCTGCTCGACGCCGTGCGGCTGCAGAAGGCGACGGCGGTGGGCGCCGCGACCGCCATCGTGGTCGGTCTCGTCGCCGTCACGCCCGCGGCCGGGTTGATCTCGCCGATGAATGCGATCCTGCTCGGCGGCATCGCCGCGGTGCCGAGCTACTTCATGCTGCTCGTCCGGGCGAAGAGCGGCTTCGACGATTCGCTCGATGTGCTCGCGGCGCACGGCGTCGGTGGCACGGTGGGGGCGCTGTTGACCGGCGTGTTCGCGCAGAAGAGCCTGAATGGCGTCGCCGACGGTCTGCTGTACGGCAATCCCGGGCAGCTCGGCATCCAGGCGACGGCCGTCGTCTTCGCGATTGCCTTCAGCGCCATCGGCAGCTTCATCCTGCTGAAGCTCGTCGGGCTCGTGTTCCCGCTCCGCGCCGACGCCGAGTCCGAGATGGAAGGCCTCGACACGACGCAACACGGCGAGGAGGCCTACATTCACGCCACGGGCAACTAGGCGGGCGGATGTGACCGGCCCGGCGGAGACGCCGGGCTCGACAGACTCCACGAACCATCTGACGCTGGCCACCTCGTCTTCCGGGACAGGTGGCCAGCGTCTTGTCTGGTCCTGCGCGTGAGCTGTGGACGCTCCGCCGGTCGGACGACCTGGCTCAAGGCAACTGCGTGGCCAGGAGGTGGAGGAACAGGCCGACGTCGGTGACGAGGCCGATCGTCTGCGACGAGCCGCGATCCGCGAGCTTCGTGACGACGGCGGGGTTGATGTCCACGCAGATGACCGGTACCCAGGCCGGCAGCATGTTGCCGACGCCGATGCCGTGCAGCATGGTCGAGAGGATGATGACCAGGCCGGCGTTGGCGAGCGCCTCTGCGTAGCGGTCCTGCGCGACGATGATGTCCGTGATCGTGTCGACGATCGGGCCATCGTCGCGGATGCTGCCGGCGAGCAGGTACTCGACATCGGCGCGCACGCACTCGGCCATGATGCCGCGGGGCAGAACGCCCGTCTCGACGGCGGGCTCGAGGCCGCCGGCGCGGTTCACGGCGTTGATGGCGCGCATATGGTGCCGATGGCCCCCCGCGACCGGCGTGCCGGACTCGAGGTCCACGCCGAGCGACGTGCCGAACAGCGCGAACTCGGCGTCGTGCGCGGCCAGCGCGTTGCCGGCCAGCACGACGTTGACGAAGCCCTTCCGGATCAGGGCGCTGAAGTACTCGACGCCGCCCGTGTGAATCACGACGGGGCCGGCGACGAAGACGATGCGCTCGCCGCGCGCGCGCGTCTCGCGCATCAGCCGCGCGACGCGCGCGACGCTCACTTCCACCCGCCGCTCGGACGACACCTCGTTCGACATGAACGAGAAGTCGCTCCGCTCGCGATCCCGGAACTCGGGAATGACACGGAGCCCCTCGAGCCCGCACACGACGCGGTCGCCCACGCGCACGTCGCGGATCTTCCGGCACACCGCGCCCGCATCGGTGACGACGATGGCGGCATCCATGCGCTGGCGATCGACGTCGATCCAGTGGCCGTTCACGCGCACCTGCGTCCGCTGGTTGGTGGTCGAGTAGAAATCCTCGGGGACGCAGCCGTTGCGATCGGCCGGCCGGATCAGCGCGTCCCGCTCGCCGACGGCGCGACAGCCGAACGGGATGAGATCTTCGACGAGCTGGGCGAGCACCGGCTCCTCGGCGGTCGTGATCTTGAGCGTGAGCTTCGAGAAGTCGTCGTTCGTGCGGCCGAGCTCGAAGTGCAGGACCTCGAAGTCGCCGCCCCGCTCGATGATCCGATCGAAGATCGACTTCAGCAACTGCGAGTCGACCAGGTGCCCTTCGGCGCTGACGATTGCGGAGTAACGGGCGGAACGTGGTGTCATCGCGTGTGTCGGGCGGGATGCGGAACGTGAAATTATAGACCGCCATGCGGGCGAGCGGGCTGAGGGCGATCGCGGCAGCGGCCGTGTGTGCGGCCGCGCTCTCGACCGCCCGTTCGCTCGAAGCCTGGGGAGCGCAGGGCCACCGCGTTGTCGCCCTCGTCGCCTGGAATCATCTGGGGGTGGCCGCGCGCCGCGACGTGACGGCGCTGCTCGGCGGCGCATCGCTCGCGAGCGTCGCGGGCTGGGCGGACGACGTCCGTGGTGCCGAGCCGGAGACCGCTCCTTGGCACTTCGTGAACCTCCGCCAGGGAGCCGCGACGTACGACCGGGAACGGGATTGTCCGACGTCGGCGCGCCGCGGCGACGACGCACGCGACTGCGTGGTCGATCGGATCATCGGCTTCGCCCGGCAGCTCGGCGATCGCACCCAGGATGCGCAGGCTCGGGCTCGCGCGTTGAAGTTCCTCGTGCACCTCGTGGCGGACGTGCACCAGCCGCTCCACACGACCGCGGTCGCGCGCGGCGGCAACGACATACGGGTGTCGGTGTTCGGCGCTGCCGAGTGCGGGTCGGCTGCGCGAGGCGACCGCCGAGCGTGTACGCTCCATGGCGCGTGGGACGCCTCGGCGATCGCGCGGCGGCACACGAGCGACGCCGCGTTGGCCGCCCGGCTGGAGCGCGCGATCAAGGCCAACCTCTGGCGCGCGGGCCCGACCGCGCCGGACATCTGGGCGCTCGACGGCAGTCGCGTCGCCAGCGGCCTGCTCGTCCCACCGGGCACGGACCTCGACGATCGTTACTTCGCGCGCTTCGATCGGACGCTCGACGAGCAGTTGGCGCTGGCCGGGCTGCGGCTCGCGGCCATGCTGAACGCGGCGCTGGGGCGCTGACGCGTCAGTCGGCGGCCATCGCGGGCTGGGCGTGCGGTCGCGTCCGGACGTCCGGGAGCCATGCGGTGAAGAGGCCGAGCGCGGGCAGGAATGCGCACAGCCGGTAGACGAACTCGATGCCCGCGGCGTCGGCGATCCAGCCCAGCGCGGCCGCGCCGAGACCGCCGATGCCGAACGCCACCCCGAAGAAGAGGCCCGCGATGAGCCCGATCCGGCCGGGCACGAGCTCCTGGGCGTACACGAGGATCGCCGAGAACGCAGACGACATGATCAGCCCGACGATGGCGCTGAGCACGCCGGTCCAGAACAGGTTCACGTGCGGCAGCAGCAGCGAGAACGGCAAGGCGCCGAGGATCGAGATCCAGATGACCACCTTCCGCCCGACACGATCGCCGATCGGCCCACCGAGGAACGTGCCGGCCGCGACCGCGCCGAGGAAGAGGAACAGGTGCAGTTGTGCGCTCTGCACCGAGACGCCGAACTTCTGGATCAGGTAGAACGTGTAGTAGCTCGTCAAGCTCGTGAGGTAGATGAACTTCGAGAACACGAGCACGACCAGGATGCCGAGCGCGATCTGGACGTCGCGGCGCGGCAGCGTGCGGGCCGGATGATCGGCGGCGGCATGGGCGGCCGGCACCGCCGCGCCGCTGCCGGCGTACCAGCGGCCCACGCGCCAGAGCACGATCACGCCGACGAGCGCGATCGCGGCGAACCACGAGATGCTCCCTTGTCCGTACGGGATGACCACGAACGCGGCGAGCAGCGGGCCGAGCGAGGAGCCAAAGTTTCCGCCCGTCTGGAAGAGCGACTGGGCGAGCCCGTGGCGTCCGCCGGAGGCGGCGCGGGCGATGCGCGACGACTCGGGATGGAACACCGAAGAGCCCACGCCGACGAGCGCCGCGGCCACGATCAGCCACGCGAACTGGTGCGCTCCGGCGAGCAGCACGATGCCCCCCAGCGTGACGCCCATGCCGACAGCCAGCAGAAAGGGCTGCGGGCGCGCGTCCGTGTAGAGGCCGACGAGCGGCTGCAGCAGCGACGCCGTCAACTGGTTCGACAAGGTGATCAGGCCGATCTGCCAGAAGCTCAGGCGAAGCGCCTGCTTGAGCATCGGGTAGACCGCCGGCAGCAGCGACTGCAGCAGATCGTTGATCAGGTGGGCGGCGCTGAGCGCGATCAGAATCCCCACCGAGGTGCGCGACGGGCGGCCCGACATCGACGCGTCAGCCGCCTCTCGTGTGCATTTCGAGGTGCGCGTCCTTCCTGAGGACGGCGAGCGGGATGAACGGGGCCCGGTCGCGGCTCGCCGCGCGTTCCTCCGCGCCGCGGTCGGCTCGGCCCTCCCACACGGCCGCGATCATCCGGCGGAGCGTGTCGAGCGGCGCGCCGGCGCGCAGCGGCCGACGCAGGTCCGTGCCGTGCTGCGCGTAGAGGCAGAGCAGCAGCACGCCGTCGGCCGTCAGCCGCGCGCGATCGCAGGTGCGGCAGAACGGGCGCGTCGTGGACGCGATGATGCCGAACGTCTGGCCGCTCGGCAGGCGGAATCGGCTCGCCGGCGCGGCCGGGTCGTCGGCCTCGAGCGGCTGGATCGTTCCGTAGTGCGCGGTCAGCGTCTCGAGGATGTCGGCATACGAGACGACCGCCGACGGGCGCCACGCCGTGGCGCCGCCGACGTCCATGTACTCGATGAATCGCAGCTCGGCGCCGACGCTCCGCGCGTACTCGAGCAGATCGATCAGCTCGTCGTCGTTGTCGCCGCGGGTGACGACCGTGTCGAGCTTCAGGCCGCGGAATCCGGCGCGGCGGGCGGCGTCGATGCCGGCGAGCACGGCCGGGAGCGCATCGACGCGCGCGAGCCGGAGAAACCGATCGCGGCGCAGGCTGTCCAGGCTGACGGTGACGCGCCCGAGACCCGCGCGCTGAAGATCCGACGCCGCGTCCGCCAGCCGCACGCCGTTGGTCGTGAGCGCCAGGTCGCGCACCCAGGGGCGCGCGGCGAGCGCGGCGACGAGCGTTGGCAGATTGCGGCGCAGCAGCGGCTCACCGCCCGTGATGCGCACCCGGCCCACGCCGATCTCCCCGAACAGGTCGGCGAGCGTGACGACCTCCTCGAATCGGAGCAGGTTGTCCCGCTCGAGCCAGATGTACTCCTCCTCGGGCATGCAGTAGTGGCAGCGGAGGTTGCACCGATCGGTCACCGACAGGCGCAGCGTGCCCATTCGGCGGCCGAGGGTGTCGAGGAGAGCCATCATGGCGATTATCGCATTTGGCAAATCGGGGGATGGTCGTCAGGGCGTTGATTCGGTCATCGCGACATTGGCCATTGGAAACTGATTGGTCATCGGGACGTCTGGACGCCCGACATCCGATGGATCGCTGCCGGCGTGTCCGTGGCCGAACCACGGATTCGGTGACCAATCGGCGAATTCCATGCCCAAATGACAAATTCCGAAATTTCCAAATATGATCTCGTCGTGTTGCGCCCATACCGGGGCCGCGAGCCGGCCGTGGATCCGTCCGCCTATGTCGATCCGAGCGCCCAGGTGATCGGCGACGTCGTCATCGGCGCCGAGAGCAGCGTGTGGATGAACGTCGTCATTCGCGGCGACGTGCACCGGATCCGGATCGGGCGCCGGACGAACGTGCAGGACGGCACGGTCGTCCACGTCATGCGTGGCACGCATCCCACCGAGATCGGCGACGAGGTGACGATCGGCCATGCCGCGATCGTGCACGGCTGCACGATTGCCGACCGTGTGCTCGTCGGCATGGGCGCCATCATCCTGAACGGCGCCGTGATCGGCGGCGATTCGATCGTCGCGGCCGGCACGCTCGTCACCGAGGGCATGGTGGTGCCGCCGAGATCGATGGTGATGGGCAGCCCGGCCAGGGTCCGGCGTGCGTTGTCGGACGACGAAGTCGCGGCGCTGCAGGCGTCGGCGGCCCAGTACGTCCAGTACCGTCTCGACTATCGGGCCTGACCGCGCGCATGGGATCCACGCAGCCCGCGCGGGGGACCCGCGACTTCCTGCCCGCCGACCTCCGCCGGCGGGAGCACGTCATCGCCATCGTCCGGCGCGTGTACGAGCGCTATGGCTTCGAGCCGCTGGAGACGCCGGCGTTCGAGAACCTCGAGACGCTGCTCGGCAAGTACGGCGAGGAAGGCGCGAAGCTCATCTTCAAGATTCTGAAGCGTGGCGAGCACGAGGCGTCCGGGCAGGCAGACCTCGCGCTGCGCTACGACCTCACGGTGCCGTTGGCGCGCGTGATCGCCGAGCATCAGGCCCAGTTGCCGAAGTTCTTCCGCCGGTACCAGATCCAGCCGGTGTGGCGGGCCGATCGGCCCGCCCGCGGGCGGTTCCGCGAGTTCTACCAGTGCGACGTCGACGCGATCGGATCGACGTCGATCTCGGTCGAAGTGGAGGTCATCGCGGCCGTGAGCGAGGTGCTCGCCGCGCTCGGGTTCACGGACTTCACGATCCGGCTCAACGATCGGCGGCTGCTCGCGGCGCTCCTCGCGCAGGCGGGCGTGCCGCCGGCGCTCGAGACCGAGGCGCTCATCGCGCTCGACAAGCTCGACAAGATCGGCCCGGCGGGCGTTGCCGCCGATCTGGCGGCTCGCGGGATCGATCCGCGCGCGGCGTCCGCCTGTCTCGCGCTCTTCGATCAGCCGCCGGACGACGGTCCGGCCGTGACGATCGCGCGGCTCGAGCGGCAGCTCGGCGAGATGCGGACGGCGGTTCGGGACGTCGCCGCGATCGCCGCGCTGGCGGAGGTGACGCCGGCGGCGGGGCGGATCCGCGTCGATCCGAGCCTCGCCCGGGGTTTGTCATACTACACGGGCGCGATCATGGAGATCGCCGTGCCGGATCTGGCCGGCAGCCTTGGCGGCGGCGGCCGGTACGACCGGCTCATCGGCATGTTCCTCGGGCGCGACGTGCCGGCCTGCGGGTTCTCCCTCGGCCTCGAACGCATCATCGTCGTCATGGCGGAGCGCGGGATGTTTCCGGCCTCCGTGGGGCGCGGGCCTGCGGACGTGATGGTCGCGCTGTGGAGCGACGCGTCGCGTGCCGACGCGCATCGGCTGGCCGCGAGGTTCCGCGAGGGCGGCCTGCGGGTCGACGTCTATCCCGACGCGGACAAGCCGGGCAAGCAGTTCAAGTACGCCTCGCTGCGCCAGTATCCCTTCGTCGCCATCGCCGGCGACGATGAGCAGGCGCAGGACAGCGTGACGCTGAAGGACATGCAATCCGGCAGTCAGGCGACGGTGCCGCGCGCCGACGCGGTCGAGCATCTCGTGGGGCAGTTGACGCGCGACACGGAATAGGGAGCGGGAGTGGGCGAGCGACGAGGGAATTCATATCGAAGCACGACGTGCGGAGCGCTGCGGCCGGAACAGGTCGGACAGCCTGCGCGGCTCGCGGGCTGGGTCAGCCGCAAGCGCGATCACGGACAACTGCTGTTCATCGATCTGCGCGACCACGACGGGATCACGCAGTGCGTGTTCACGCCGGAGTCGCCGGCATTCGACACGGCGGCGTCCGTTCGGCTCGAGTCGGTCGTGAGCGTCGCCGGCCGCGTCGTTTCCCGCGATGCCGAGAACGTCAACCCGGCCCTGCCGACCGGTCTCGTGGAGTTGGCGGCCGACGCGGTCGACGTGCTCTCGGCCGCCGAGCCGCTGCCGTTCCAGGTGGGCGCGCCGCAGGAGATTCCGGAGGAACAGCGGCTGCGCTACCGGTTCCTGGACTTGCGGCGCGAGCGGCCACACGCGAACATCGTGCTGCGCTCGCGCATCATCTCGAGCATCCGCCACCGGATGCAGGCGCAGGGCTTCCTCGAGTTCCAGACGCCGATCCTCACGTCGAGCTCGCCGGAAGGCGCGCGCGATTACCTCGTCCCCAGCCGCATCCATCCCGGCAAGTTCTACGCGCTGCCGCAGGCCCCTCAGCAGTTCAAGCAGTTGCTGATGGTGTCGGGCTTCGATCGCTACTTCCAGATCGCGCCGTGCTTTCGCGATGAAGATGCGCGCGCGGATCGATCTCCCGGCGAGTTCTACCAGCTCGACGTCGAGATGTCGTTCGTCACGCAGGACGACGTGTTCGCGGCGATCGAACCGGTGTTGGCGGGGGTGTTCGAAGAGTTCTCGACCTGGACGGTCACGCCGCCGCCGTTCCCTCGGATTCCGTACGAGCAGGCGATGATCGCGTTCGGCACCGACAAGCCGGACCTGCGCAATCCGATTCGTGCCGCCGACGTCACCGATCTGTTCCGCGGGTCGTCGTTCGCCGTGTTCGCCAACGCGGTCGAGGCCGGCGAGGTCGTGCGGGCGATTCCAGCGCCCGGCGCCGCGGAGCGGTCGCGCAGCTTCTTCGACAAGACGGTCGGCGTCGGTGAAACCCTCGGGCTCGGCGGGTTGGCGTATCTCGTGCTCGGCGAGGCGCCGCGAGGGCCGCTGGCGAAGTACCTCCCGGAGGATCTGCGCCGGCACGTGTGTGAACGCGCCGGCGTCGGTCCGGGCGACGCGCTGTTCTTCGCCGCCGGCCCGCCGGCGACGCTCGGCCGCGCGGTGGACGGGCTGCGCGGCCACCTCGGCCGTGAGCTCGGCGTGATCGAGCCTCAGGCGTACCGGTGCTGCTGGGTGACGGATTTCCCGTTCTACGAGCGCGACGAGGAGACGGGGCAGATCGCGTTCAGCCACAACCCGTTCTCGATGCCGCAAGGGGGCCTCGAGGCGCTCAACGGCCGGGACCCGTTGTCGATCAAGGCGTTCCAGTACGACATCGTGTGCAACGGTGTCGAGCTGTCGAGCGGTGCGATCCGCAACCATCGGCCCGACATCATGCTGCGCGCCTTCGAGATCGCCGGCTACGGTCCGGACGAGGTGGAGAAGCGCTTCGGCGGGATGCTGTCGGCGTTCCGATACGGCGCGCCCCCGCACGGCGGGCTCGCTCCGGGCATCGATCGGATCGTCATGCTCCTGGCGCAGGAACCCAACATCCGCGAGGTCATCGCGTTCCCGATGACGCAGAACGCCGAAGACCTGCTGATGCACGCTCCCTCGCCGGTCTCGGAGAAGCAACTGCGGGAACTGCACATCAAGCTGAGATGAGTTCGACGGGTACGACAGGTACGACGGGTCCGAGGAACGGACTGACGCTGTCAACTTCTTCGTGCGGCGGGAACGACGCGTACGGCCGACACGACGAGTCCAAGAACGAGCTGACGCACTCAGTGTCGGCGGGTGCGACCGGTGCGATTGGTACGATGGGTACGGCAGGTCAAAGGAACGGATTGACGCTGTCGATTTTTTTTCGCCCGATGGGGACGAGGCGTGCGACCGGTACGAGGAGTCCGAGGAAAGAACTGACGCAGCTGTTGTTTGGGGTGCGACGGACACGAAGGATACGGGCACGCACGATGAGCACGACCGGCGCGACAGGTTCGGGGAACGAGCTGACGCTATCAACTTGACTCTGGAGCTTGCGTCACACCCTGCGCACGCCAACCGCAGCACCCGCGCGTGCCGCCGTCTATCGTGCCGTCGGAATACGAACAAGACGATGACCGTTCCGGCATCTCCCTTGAACCTGTCGTGCCCGCCGAAGCTGCCGTCCCCGTCGAAGAAGATGACTGCGTCAGTTCGTTCCTTGGACCTGTCGTACCCGTCGTACCGGTCGTCCCCGTCGTACCCGAATCATGCTGCTGGGCGTTGATCTCGGCGGCACGAAGATCGCGGCCGTCGTGCTCGGTGCCGATGGCCAGGTGCGCTGGGAGCGTCGGGTTCCCACGCCGCGGCACGACTACGACGCGACGGTGGCGGCGATCGCCGGTCTCGTGCGCGAGGGCGAGCAGGCCGTAGAGCAGACGTGCACGGTCGGCGTCGGCATTCCTGGCGCGATTTCTCCGGCCACCGGCCTGATCAAGAACGCCAACTCCACGTGGCTGAACGGCCGTCCGCTGAAACAGGATCTCGACATCGCCGTCGGCCGTGAAGTGCGGCTCGCCAACGATGCCAACTGTCTCGCCGTCTCCGAGGCCACCGACGGCGCCGCGGCCGGAGCGGACGTGGTGTTCGCCGTAATCCTCGGCACCGGCACCGGCGGCGGGGTGGCCGTCCACGGCCGCGTGCTCACCGGTCCGAACGCGATCGCGGGCGAGTGGGGACACAACCCCTTGCCGTGGCCGGACGCGGAAGAACGCCCCGGGCCGGCGTGCTACTGCGGCCTGGATGGCTGCATCGAGACGTTCCTGTCGGGCCCCGGCCTGTCGGCCGATTACCGCCGGCGGGGCGGTGGCGAGGTGCCGGGCGAGCAGATCGTGGAGCGCGCGGCGCGCGGCGAGCCGCTGGCGCGCGCGTCACTCGAGGCCTGGACGCGTCGCCTCGCCAAGTCGCTCGCGACCGTCATCAACCTGCTCGATCCCGACGTGATCGTGGTCGGCGGGGGGCTCTCGCGGATTGCCTCGATCTACACGGACGTCCCCAAGCTCTGGGGAACCTGGGTGTTCTCGGATACCGTGGCCACCCGGTTCGTGCCGTCGAAGTACGGCGACGCGAGCGGCGTCCGCGGCGCCGCATGGTTGTGGCGATGACCGGACATGGCTCGAACCCGGCGAGGTGGTGCGCCGCCCGGCGTCCGGGCGCGTGCTAGTCTGTAGCCGAGGAATGCCCGCGACTGCCGTCCGCCGCATCGCGATGCCGGATGAAGGCATCGAGACGCTCTTTGGATCGTTCGACGAGAACCTCCGCCAGCTCGAGTCCGCTCTGAATGTCTCGCTGAAGACGCGCGGCCACGACGTCGTCGTCGAAGGCACGCCGGATGATCTCGTGCGCGCCGAGCGCGTGTTCGGGCAGCTCGCCGGCCTGCTCCGCGAGGGCTACCGGTTCAGCCGCGGCGACGTGAAGACCGCCGCGCAACTGCTGACGCAGGATCCCGAGACCGAGCTCGGCGACTACTTCCTCAAGGGGGCCGCGCGTGCCGCGGGACGCCGCCAGGTCGTGCCGAAAAGCGTCACGCAACGGCGCTACCTCGACGCGATCGATCAGGCCGACATCGTCTTCGGCGTCGGGCCGGCGGGCACGGGCAAGACGTACCTCGCGATGGCCCAGGCCGTCGCCTACCTCGTCGCCAAGCGCGTCACGCGCATCATCCTGGCGCGGCCGGCCGTCGAGGCCGGCGAGAAGCTCGGCTTCCTGCCGGGTGATCTCCAGGAAAAGGTGAATCCGTACCTGCGCCCACTCTACGACGCGCTCTACGACATGCTCGACGCCGATCGGGTCGAGCGGCTGCTCGAGCGGGGCGTCATCGAGGTCGCCCCCATCGCGTTCATGCGCGGGCGGACGCTCAACGACGCGTTCGTCATCCTCGACGAGGCCCAGAACACCACGTCGGAGCAGATGAAGATGTTCCTGACGCGGCTCGGCTTCGGGTCGAAGGCGGTCGTCACGGGCGACGTCACGCAGATCGACCTGCCGTCCGGCAGGGTGTCGGGTCTGGTCGAGGCGCTGAAAGTGGTGGCCGGCATCGGCGGCGTCCTCACGGTGCACTTCGACGAGCGCGACGTCGTCCGCCACGCGCTCGTGCAGAAGATCGTCAAAGCCTACGAGACGTACAAACCCTGATGACGCCGGCAGCCAGGCCGGGCCGTCGCCGCCGGGCGGACCTGCGCGTGATCATCGTCGGCCGGCCGCGATCGCGCGCGGCGGCGGGCCTCGGCGAGTGGCTGGCGCGGGCGGCGCCCGCCTCCGCCCGGGGTGAGGTCGTCGTCGCGCTCGTGTCCGACGCGCACATGCGCCGCCTCAACCGGAGGTTCCGCGGCAAAGCGGCGCCGACCGACGTCCTGTCGTTTCCCGCCGACGCAGCGTTCGCCGCGCCCGAGCGTGAGGGCGTCCTGGGCGAGCTGGCGATCGCCGTGGGCGTCGCGCGTGCGCAGGCCAGAGCGTACGGGCACCCGCTGGCCGTCGAGCTGAGGGTGCTCGCTCTCCACGGCCTGCTGCACCTGTTGGGCTACGATCACGAGCGGGATCGGGGTACGATGCGCCGGCTGGAAGAACGATTGCGCCGGCGCGCCGGTTTGCCGGCGGGTCTGATCGGCCGGACGCCTCGGCCACCGCGATGATTCCGATTCTCGTCCTCCTGGCGTCGAGCGGGCTGCTGTTCTTCGCGCTCGTGGAGACGGCGTTCGGGCTGCTGATGCGCCTGCCTCAGCGGCTCGAGGCCGAGCGCGCGATCCACAACGAGGCCCTGGCGGCCTATCTCGAGGACCCGCTGCGCTTCTTCGTGCCGGCGCGATCGATGCGCGGCGTGCTGCTCGCGCTGATCGTCACGCTGCTGGCGCAGAAGGTCCCTCCCGGATTTCCCGGGTGGCTCGTGCTGCTGGCGTCGGGAGCGGGCATCGCCGTGGGCGTTGGACAGATCATCCCCACGCTCATCGTCCGGCGCGCGCCGGAACGCGTGCTCGAGATGCTGCTGCCGGCCTTCACCGCGGCGGCCAACGTCGTCGCGCCGTTGACGATGCTCGTGATCAGTTGGATGGGCACGCCGCGCGTGACGAACGGCGGTGGCGCCGGTGACGGCCAGACCGACGATGCGCACGCGCCGGCCGACGGCGGCGCCCAGGAGCCGGGCGAACAGAGCCAACTGCTTCGATCGGTGGTCGACTTCGGCCAGACGCTCGTCCGTGAGGTGATGACGCCGCGTCCCGACATCGTCGCGATCAAGGCCGACGCGACGATCGACGAGCTGCGGCAGCTCGTCCGCGAGCAGGAGTACTCGCGGTTGCCGGTCTACACCGACAACCTCGACAACATCGTCGGGCTCGTCGTCGTGAAGGATCTCATCCAGATGACGGCCGAGCCCGACGGCAGCCGCCCGGTCAGCGAGATGATGCGTCCGGCGGCGTTCGTGCCGGAGACGAAGCGCGTGGCCGACCTGCTGCGCGAGTTCCGGCAGGGGCGCTTCCAGCTCGCGATGGTGGTGGACGAGTACGGCGGGACGGCCGGCCTCGTCACCGTCGAGGACGTGGTCGAGGAGCTCGTCGGCGAGATCCGCGACGAGTACGACAGCGACGCCGAGCCGATCGTCCGCGAGGGCGAGGACGCGTACGTGTTCAGCGGCAAGGTCGGGATCGGCGAGATGACCGACCGGCTCGGCATCGAGATCGAGGACGGCGGCTTCGAGACGGTCGGCGGTTACGTGCTGGCGCGGGCCGGGCGCGTGCCGGCCGTCGGTGAGCGCGTCGACGCCGACGGCCTCGAGGTGGAGGTGTTGGAGGCGGAGCGGCGGCGCATCCACAAGGTGCGGGTCCGCCGACGGCAGCCCTCGCCGGCGGACGTGACGCCGTGAGAAGCGGGCTCGTCGCCCTGCTCGGCCGTCCGAACGCCGGCAAGTCCACCCTCCTGAACCGCTTCGCGGGGCAGAAGCTCGCGATCGTGTCCGACAAGCCGCAGACCACGCGCCACCGGATTCTCGGCGTGCGCAACGTGCCCGGCGCGCAGCTCGTCTTCATCGACACGCCCGGCATCCACAAGCCGATGCACCGGATGAACCGCCGGATGGTGGCGACGGCCACGAGCACGCTGCGCGACGTGGACCTGGTCGTGCTCGTCGTGGACGCCAGCCTGCCGACGGGACGCGGCGACCAGTTCGTGCTCGACCTCATCGGCCGGGCCAAGACCCCCGCAGTGCTGGCGCTGAACAAAGTGGATCTCGTCCGCAAGCCACGCCTGCTGCCGATCCTCGAACGCTACGGCGCCACCGGCGTGTTCGCGGCCATCGTGCCGATCTCGGCGCTCACCGGCGACGGCGTCGAGGCGCTCGAAGGCGAGATCGTGCGGCACTTGCCCGAGGCACCACCGCTCTACCCCGAGGAGTACCTGACCGATCAGACGCAGCGCGTGCTGGCCGCCGAGCTGATTCGGGAGAAGGTGCTGCGGCACACGCGCGACGAGCTGCCCTATTCCACGGCCGTCATCGTCGACCGGTTCGAGGAGCCGGAGGCGGAGGGCGCGCTCACGCGGATCTACGCGTCGATCCTGGTCGATCACGACTCGCAGAAGCCGATCGTCGTCGGCGAACGCGGCGAGATGATCAAGCGGATCGGCACCGAGGCGCGGCACGATCTCGAGGAGATGCTCGGTGGCCGCGTGTTCCTCGATCTGCACGTCAAGGTGCGGGAGCGATGGCGCGACGACGACCGTCTGCTCGACGAACTCGGCCTCGGAGACCGCGGCTAGTGTGCTACTAATAACGGTTCGTCTGTCTCGTTCTCGTCCCGGCGTCCGCCGGATCTGACGGGACGGTCCGCGCGCGAGGAGCGCCATGGCCACCCAGCGAAGAATCGATCTCATCCTCGAGTCGGTGCGTCGCTTGATGCGCATGGGCGCGATGCCGAACCTGCTCAACCTGCTCCAGAAGCAGCATCCGGCCGACCTCGCGCAGATCTTCGCCGAGCTGCCCGAGAAGGAACGGCACGCCGCGTTCAATCTGCTCGTCGAGAAGAACGGCAAGCTCGCGATGGAGGCCGTGAGCGAGCTCGGCGCAGAGAAAGGCGCCGAGCTGCTCGCGCTGCGATCCGCCGAGGAGATCGCGCGCCTCACGCAGGAGATTCCGTCCGACGACGCGGCCGCGCTGATCGACTACCTGCCGGCGGAGCTGTCGGCGGCGGTCCTGGAGTTGATCCGGCCGAAACCCGGCGGCGGCGTCAGCGAGCTGCTCGAGTACGACGAGCAGACCGCCGGCCGCCTGATGAATCCGAACGTCTTCGCCCTGCCGGAGGACCTCACGGCCGGCGAAGCCATCACGGCGCTGCAGGCGGCGCGCGACGTCGAGATGGTGTTCTACCTCTACGTCGTGGACGAGCGGCGTCACCTCGTCGGCGTCGTCTCGCTCCGGCGGCTGCTCCTCGTCCCGCCCGACACGCCGCTCAAGCGCATCATGACGTCGGACGTCTACAGCGTGCGCGCCGACACCGACCAGGAAGAAGTGGCGCGCCAAGTGGCGTCCTACAACCTGCTCGCCATCCCGGTCGTGGACACCGAGAACAAGCTCGTCGGCGTCATCACCGTCGACGACGTGATCGACGTCATCAAGGACGAGGCCACCGAGGACGTCTACCGGCTCGCCGGCGTGTCGGCCGACGATGGCGTGCTCACGCCGCCACGCGATTCGCTGCGGCGGCGGCTGCCCTGGCTGCTCGTCAACCTCGTGACGGCGTTCCTCGCCGCGTCGGTGGTCGCGTTCTTCGAAGGTACGATCAACCAGGTGGTCGCGCTGGCCACGTTCATGCCCGTCGTCGCCGGCATGGGCGGCAACGCGGCGACGCAGACGCTCGCCGTCATCGTGCGCGGTCTCGCGCTCGGCGAGCTGACGTGGACCAACGCCCGCCAGGCGCTGTTCAAGGAGGGCATCGTCGGGCTGGCCAACGGCCTGGCGGTCGGCGTGGTCGGCGCGCTCGTCGTCACGGTCATCACGCGGGGCAACTGGCCGCTCGGGCTGATCCTCATGGCCGCGATGATCATCAACATGTTCGTGGCCGCCGTCGCCGGCACGATGATTCCGCTCGGGCTGCGCGCGCTGAAGGTCGATCCGGCGCTCGCGTCCTCGGTCTTCATCACGACGTTCACCGACGTGTTCGGGTTCCTGTCGTTCCTCGGCCTCGCGACGGTGTTCGTGCGCTTCCTGCTTCACGGATAGGCCGCCGCGCGCGTCCATCCTGCATTTACAGGTATGATGATCGGGCAAATCGCGGGCCAGCGGCCTCCGTTCCCCTGCCGCGGGTTGACATGCCATGCCCGTCCATGTCGCTGATGCCCTGGTGCTGCGTTCGTATCGCTACGGCGAAGCGAACCGGATTGTGGTGTTCCTAACGGAGGACCGGGGCAAGAAGCGGGGCGTGGCGCTCAACGCGACGGCGTCGCGGCGCCGGTTCGGCGCGGCGCTCGAATCGCTGACGCGCGGCCGCGTCACGTACCTCGAGCGCGAGCGCCGTGATCTCGTGCGGCTCGATCGGATCGAGCCGCACGACAGCCCGCTGCGCTGGCTCGACGCCGCGACCGGTGGCGACGGGGCCCGGATGCTCGGGCACGCGGCGTACTTCGCGGAGCTGATCGACGAATGGGCGCCGGACGATCAGCCGAACGAGCGGCTGTTCCGGCTGGGGGCCGGCGTCGCCGGCGCGCTCGGCGGCGCGGCGTCGGTGGACGCGCTGGCGCGGTACTTCGAGTACTGGCTGTTGCGGCTCGAAGGCGTGTACCCGGCCGTCGATCGCTGTCCTCGCTGCGGCGATGGCCGCCTGGCGGCCGGTGCCGTGCTGGCGGCGCGCGACCGGGCCTACGTCTGCGACCGCTGCGCCGACGGAGGGGGCCGCGTTTCGGCCGCCGCGATGGCGTTCTTGCGGCAGGCCGGACGGCGAACGCCGGCCGAGGCCGGCGCGGCCGACGTTCCCGCGGGAGCGCTGCGGGAGCTGGAGCAGGCACATCAGGCGCTCATCGCGCTCCACCTCGACAAAGAGGTGCGGTCGGCGAGGGTGCTCAAAGAACTGAGGGCGGAATCGTGACGTTGCAGGACTTGATCGGCAAGCTGTCCGACTACTGGGCCGCGCAGGGCTGCCTGGTCCAGCAGCCGCTGGACATCGAGATGGGCGCCGGGACGATGCACCCGGAGACGTTCCTGCGGGTGCTCGGGCCGCAGGCCTGGAACGTCGCCTACGTGCAGCCGTCGCGCCGGCCGGCCGACGGCCGATTCGGCGAGAACCCGAACCGGCTCTTCAAGCATCACCAGTTCCAGGTGATCCTCAAGCCGGCGCCCGACGACGTGCAGGACCTCTACTTGCAGAGCCTCGAAGCCTGCGGCATCGACCTTCGCGCGCACGACGTCCGCTTCGAGGAGGACAACTGGGAGTCGCCGACGCTCGGGGCCTGGGGCATCGGGTGGCAGGTCCTCTACGACGGCCTGGAGATCACGCAGTTCACCTACTTCCAGCAGGCCGGCGGCCAGGATCTCTCGCCGATCTCGGTGGAGCTCACCTACGGGCTCGAGCGCTTCGCGATGGCGCTGCAAGGGGTGGACAACGTGTACGACCTCCAGTGGGCGCCGGGCGTGTCCTACCGGGAGGTGCGGTTGCGCGACGAGATCGAGCAGTCGAAATACGCCTTCGGACAGGTGAACCTGCCGCCCGGACGCTTCGCGGAATTCCACCGCGAGATGTTCACGAAGCACTACGACTTCGCGCGCGCGCTCGTCGACTCGGGCCTCGTGCTCCCGGCGCTCGACTACTGTCTCAAGTGCTCGCACTTGTTCAACGTGCTCGACGCGAGCGGGAGCATCGGTGTGACCGAACGCACCGCCTACATTCTGCGCGTGCGGCAGTTGGCCGTCGACATCGCGAAAGCCTGGGTCGGCGCCGAGGCGGCGGAGGGAGCTCAGCATGGATCGTGAACTGCTGCTCGAGATCGGCGTCGAGGAGATGCCGGCCTCGTGGCTGCCCGGCCTGACCGAGCAGTTGACCACGAAGCTGCACGCGCGCCTGACCGAGGCAGGGCTGCCGATCAAGCTGCCGATCGAAGGGCATTCGACGCCGCGGCGGCTCGCCGCGTGCGTGCCGGGCCTCGTCGATCGCCAGGAGGATCGCGACGAGACGCTGATGGGCCCGCCGGTCTCGGCGGCGTTCGATGCCGAGGGGCATCCGACGAACGCCGGGCTGGGCTTCGCGCGCAAGCTCGAGGTGGACTTCGACGCCCTCGTCCAGGTCGACACGCCTCGAGGGAAGTACCTCTCGTACACGCGCCGGCATCGCGGCAAGGCCACCGTCGACGTGCTGCCGGAGATTCTCGGCCGCGTGCTGCGCGACCTCGCCTTCCCGAAGCAGATGCACTGGGACGCCGAGCTCGAAGGGAAAGGGGAGTTCGTGTTCGGCCGGCCGATTCGCTGGCTCCTCTTCCTGTACGGCGGCCGCGTCGTGCCATTCACGATCGCGCGGCAGGCGCTCGCGTCGAGCCCGCGCGTCCAGGACGTGACGTCCGGCGCCGTGACGTACGGCCACCGGTTCCTCGCGACGAGCGGCCGCGCCGGCCGCGCGATCAAAGTGCGGAGCTTCGACGAGTACCGGCGCAAGCTCGCCGAGAACTTCGTCGTGCTCTCGCGGATCGAACGGCACGACCGGATCCTGCGCGACCTCGAGGCGCACGCGCGCCGTCTCGGCGGCCGTGCCATGCTGCAGCAGCGCGTCCAGGCCGAAGCGCTGCTCGATGAAGTGCCGGATCTCGTCGAGTTCCCGGCCGTCGTCTCCGGGGCGTTCAGCGCCGAGTTCCTCGAGCTGCCCGAGGAGGTGCTGACGACGACGCTGATTCATCATCAGAAGTTCTTCCCCGTGCTCGCACCGTCGGGCGCGCTGATGCCGGCGTTCCTCGCGGTGACGAACACGCAGACGAGCAACGAGCGCGCGATCAGCACGAACGCCGAGCGCGTCGTCGCCGCGCGGCTGCGCGACGCGCGCTTCTTCTGGGACGCGGACCGCAAGATCCCGCTCGAGGCGCGGCTGCCCCGGCTCGAGACGGTGTTGTTCCACAAGCAGCTTGGATCGTACGGAGCCAAGGCGGCGCGCATCGAGCAGCTCGCCGACTGGATTGCGCGTGACGTGCTGGGACGGCCGGACGCGGCCGCCGATGCCGCGCGGGCGGCGCGCTTGGCCAAGGCCGATCTGGCGACCGACATGGTGCGCGAGTTCACGGAGCTGCAGGGCACGATGGGCGGCATCTACGCGCGCGGTGCCGGCGAGCCCGAGGCGGTGTGGAAGGCGATCTACTGCCAGTACCTGCCGACGGCCGTCGAAGCGAACGGCGCGCCGTCGACCGCGAGCCTCGGGGGCGGCGCCGTGACGTGGGCGGCCGTGGCGCTCGCCGACAAGCTCGATACGCTCGTGGGGCTGTTGCTCGCCGGCGAACGGCCGACCGGATCGCGCGATCCGTACGGCCTGCGGCGGCAGGCGCACGGGATTCTGCGCATCCTGCTCGACGCCGAGCCGCTCGCCGGCGTCCGGATCCGCACGCCGCTCGCGGCGCTGATCGCCAAGACCCGCGAAGGGTTCGCCGGCCTGGCCGGCGGGCTCGAGCCGGCGGCCGACGGCGAGGCCAGCCTGCGCGAGTTCCTGTTCGAGCGGCTGCACAACGTGCTCGAGACGCGCGGCGCCGAGCGCAGCGCGCTGCGGGCCGCCGTGCCGGACGCGAGCGCCGCGCTCGAGCGCCCGCTCGCCGACCTCGAGCAGAATGCGCGGGCGCTGCCGGAGTTCGCGCGGTCCGCCCCGTTCCGCCAGCTCGCGACGGCGTTCAAGCGCGTGCGCAACATCGGGCGCGAGTACCGGCCGGAGACGTTCGCCGACGACGAGCGGACCGGGCCCGCGCTCGAGACGGTGCTCACCGAGCCCGCCGAGCGGGCGCTGCTCGAGGAGATCGAGCGCCGCCGCGGCGTGATCGAGCGCGCGGTGTCGAGCGGCACCAGGTTCCGCGAAGCCTACGTCGAAGCCTCCCAGTTCGAGCCGGTCGTCGCCCGCTTCTTTGAAGAGGTGTTCGTGATGAGCGATGATATGCGGCTGCGGCAGGCGCGGCTACGGCTGTTGAAGCGGCTGGAAACGTTGATCCTGCGGCTGGGTGACATCTCGGAGATCGTGGCATCGGAGTAGAGAGGCAGATGGCGAAATCAGGAAAGCAGTCGGCAGCGAAGGCACGGAGCACGGCCACGTCGACGCGCGCAGGCGCGAAGGCGGCGAGCGCGGGGGCGGCGAAGTACGTCTATCTCTTCGGCAGGAAGACCGACGGCAACGGCCAGATGAAGCCGCTGCTCGGCGGCAAGGGCGCCAATCTCGCGGAGATGTGCCGCATCGGCCTGCCCGTGCCGCCCGGGTTCACGATCACGACCGAGGTCTGCACGTACTACTACGCGCACGGCCGCACCTATCCCGCGCAACTGAAAGCGCAGATGCAGGAGGGCGTCGCGGCCATCGAGCGTCAGACCGGCAAGGCGTTCGGCGACCTGAAGAACCCGCTGCTCGTCTCGGTGCGGTCGGGCGCGCGCGACTCGATGCCCGGGATGATGGACACGATCCTCAACCTCGGCCTGAACGACCAGACGGTCGGCGCGCTCGCGCGCAAGACGAGCAACCCCCGGTTCGCCTGGGACTGCTATCGCCGATTCGTCCAGATGTACGGCGACGTCGTGCTGGGCGTGCAGAAGCGGCCGGACGAGGACCACGAGCCGTTCGAGACCGTGATCCACGCCCTGAAGCACGAGCGCTATCACCGCGACATCGAGGACACGAAGCTGACCGTGGAGGATCTCCAGGAGCTCGTCGCCCGGTTCAAGGCGCTGGTGCAGGAACGCGTCGGCAAGGCCTTCCCGTCCTCGCCGTGGGATCAGCTCATGGGCGCGGTGGGCGCGGTCTTCGGCTCGTGGATGAACGACCGGGCGATCGTCTACCGCCGCAAGTACAACATCCCGACCGAGTGGGGCACGGCCGTCAACGTCCAGGCGATGGTGTACGGCAATACCGGCGACACGTCGGGATCGGGCGTGGCGTTCACGCGGAACCCGGCCAACGGCGTCAAGGAGTTCTACGGCGAGTTCCTGATCAATGCCCAGGGCGAGGACGTCGTCGCCGGCGTGCGGACGCCGGAGCCGGTCGCCCAGCTCGAAGCGGAGATGCCGAAGGCGTATCACGAGCTCGAGCGGATCCGGCAGGTGCTCGAGAAGCACTTCCGGGACGTGCAGGACTTCGAGTTCACGATCGAGGACGGCGTCGTCTACATGCTGCAGACGCGCAACGGCAAGCGCACCGCGATGGCGGCGCTGAAGTTCTCGATGGACATGCACCGCGAGAAGCTCATCGACTGGCAGACGGCGGTGATGCGCAATCCGGCCGATCAGCTCGACCAGTTGCTCGCGCCGGTGTTCGACGCGGCGGAGGTCAGGAAGGCGAAGGTGATCGCGACCGGCCTGCCGGCCGGGCCGGGCGCAGCGTCCGGGCAGATCTACCTCAACGCGGATCGCGCGGTCGCGGCGGCCGACAAGGGCCAGGCCGTGCTGCTCGCGCGCGTGGAGACGTCGCCCGAGGACCTGCGCGGGATGATCGCGGCCGAAGGCATCCTGACGGCGCGCGGCGGCGTCTCGTCGCACGCCGCGCTCGTGGCCCGGCAGATGGGCAAGGTGTGCGTGTGCGGCGCCGCGGCGCTCGAGATCGACTACCAGGCGCGGACCGTGCGGGTCGACGGCCAGACGTTCAAGGAAGGCGACTGGATGTCGATCGACGGCACGGCCGGCGCCGTCTATGCCGGCCAGGTGAAGACCGCGCCGTCGGAGATCGTCGCGGGCCTGATCGAGGGCGACGAGCCCGCGAAGCGGACCGAGAAGTTCCGGCACTTCCAGCAGCTCATGAAGTGGTGCTCGGAGGCGACCCGCATGTCGGTTCGCACGAACGCCGACACGCCGGAGCAGACGCGGAACGCGATCGCCTTCGGGGCGATCGGCATCGGGCTGTGCCGCACGGAGCACATGTTCTTCGAGGGCGATCGCATCGACGCGATGCGCGAGATGATCCTCGCCGAGACGCTCGAGGCGCGCAAGGCGGCGCTCGCGAAGCTGCTGCCGTACCAACGGGAGGACTTCGCGGGGATCTTCCGCGCGCTGAACGGCTATCCCGCGACCATCCGCTTCCTCGACCCGCCGCTGCACGAGTTCCTGCCGCACACGCCGGAGCAGCAGGCGGACCTCGCCAAGAAACTGAAGATGCCGGTCGACCGGATCAAGACGCGCGTCGAGCAGCTCCACGAGTTCAACCCGATGCTCGGCTTCCGCGGCTGCCGGCTCGGCATCGGCTACCCGGAGATCTCGGCGATGCAGGCGCGCGCCGTGTTCGAGGCCGCGGCCATCGTCCAGAAGGAACGGATCAAGGTCCGGCCCGAGATCATGATTCCGCTCGTCGGGTTCAAGAAGGAGCTCGACCTGCAGCTCGAGGTCGTGCATCAGGCGGCCCGCGAGGTCCAGGCGGAGCAGAAGGTCAAGCTGAGCTACATGGTCGGCACGATGATCGAGGTGCCGCGCGGCGCCCTCACGGCGGACGAGATCGCGCAGTCGGCGGAGTTCTTCAGCTTCGGTACGAACGACCTCACGCAGACCGGGCTCGGCATGTCGCGCGACGACTCGGGGTCGTTCCTGCCGCAGTACGCCGAGCTCGAGATCGTGACCAAGAACCCGTTCGCGACGATCGACGCCGCGGGCGTCGGGCAGCTCGTCGAGATGGCCGTGCAGAAGGGCCGCCGCGCCCGGCCGGGCATCAAGCTGGGCATCTGCGGCGAGCACGGCGGCGATCCGGCCTCGATCGAGTTCTTCGAGAAGGTCGGGCTCGACTACGTGAGCTGCTCGCCGTTCCGCGTGCCGGTGGCCCGGCTCGCGGCCGCGCAGGCGGCCTTGAGACGGGCTCGAGGCTGATGGCGTCGAGCCGCCGTCCGCGCGCGGGCGGCCCGGCTCCCGATCGCGGGGCGTGCGCCCCGCGATCAGGGGGCTGACGCCGCCGGCGCCGATCGGACGCGTCAGGCATCGCGCCGCGCTCGATGAGAAGCATCCTCGTCCACGCCAACGGCGTCACGCGGCGAGTGGATTCGCTGGATCCGGCGTGGCTCGCTCCGGGCGCGCCCGAGCGCGTGTGGGTGAACATCGACGGTCCGACCGAAGAGGATCGGCCGTTGCTGCAGGAGACGTTCGGCTTCCACGATCTGGCGGTCGAGGACGCGCTCGCGGCGATCCACCACCCCAAGATCGAGAGCTACAACGGGTTCCTCTACGTGATCCTGCACGAGATGGTGCCGTTCGAGGAGCTGTCGGGGCCGGGCACGCGCGACGTCGACTTCTTCGTCACGGCCAACGCGCTCGTGACGGTGCACACCGCCCGCTCCGCGGCGATCGAGGCGCAGCAGGCCGTCTGCCTCAGGCATCACCTCGTGCTCGCCGAAGGGCCGGTCGCGCTGATGCACCGGATCGTCGACGACATGGTGGACGCCTATCAGCCGGTCGTCGACGTTCTCGAGGCGCGGCTCGAAGCTCTCGAGAAAGTCGTGTTCGAGGACCCGAGCACCGACCCGCTGCGCGCGATTCTGTCGCTCAAACGTGACGTCGCGGCGCTGCGGCGCGTGGCGGTGCCGGAGCGCGACGTCGTCTCGCGGCTGGCGCGGCGCGAGTTCGCGGAGATCCCCGAGCCGATCGCCTACCGGTTCCGCGACGTGTACGACCATCTCGTGCGGCTGACCGAAGAAAGCGCGTTCTTCCACGATCGGCTCACCGGCCTGCTCGACGCGCACCTGTCGACGCAGTCCAACCGCATGAACCAGGTCATGAAGGTGCTCACGGTGATCGCGACGATCTTCATGCCGCTCACCGTGCTCACCGGGCTCTACGGCATGAACGTGCCGCTGCCGCACCTGCCCGGCGGCGAGGCCGCGCAGTTCTGGTGGGTGATGGCGATCATGGGCACGCTCGGCGGTGTCATGCTGTGGGTGTTCCGCAGGATGCGATGGCTGTGAACCGCGTGCATCGTCTGCCGCCCGCGCTCGCCAATCAGATCGCGGCGGGCGAGGTCGTCGAGCGGCCGGCGTCGGTCGCCAAAGAGCTCGTCGAGAACGCGATCGACGCGGGCGCCACGCGCGTGGCGATCGCGATCGCGTTCGGCGGCAAGACGCTCGTGGCCGTCGAGGACAACGGCGAAGGCATGACGGGCGAGGACGCGTCGCTCGCGATCGAGCGCCACGCGACGAGCAAGATCGCGAGCGCGACCGACCTCGCCGCCATTCGCACCCTCGGGTTCCGCGGTGAGGCGCTGCCGTCGATCGCCTCGGTGTCGCGGTTTCGCCTGCGGACGCGGGCGCGCGGGACGCTCGTCGGGACCGACGTGCGCGTGGAGGGCGGCGCCCTCGCCTCGGTGCGGGAGGTCGGCGCGCCGGAGGGCACGCTCGTCGAGGTCGCGGATCTCTTCTACAACCTGCCGGCACGGCGGAAGTTCCTCAAGGCCGACACGGCCGAGGCGGCCCAGGTCTCGCGCCTCGTGACGCAACTGGCGCTCGGCGCACCGCAGATCGGCTTCACGCTGCGGAGCGCCGACCGGCTGCTGCTGGAGGCGCCGCCGGCCGCGTCGCTCGACGAGCGGTTCTATCAGATCTACGGCGATCGGCCGGATCTGCTGCGCGTCGAGAAGCACGCCGCGGGGATCTCGGTGCAGGGCTACGTCGCGGCGCTCGGCGAGCAGGGCCCGGTGCGCGGCCCGCAGCACGTCTTCGTCAACGGCCGGATCGTCCGCGACCGGACGATCGCCCACGCGATCCAGCAGGCTTACAGCGTCGCGACCATCAAGGAGCGCAGCCCGGAGGTCCACCTGTTCCTCGACATCGCGCCCGATCGCGTGGACGTCAACGTGCACCCGACGAAAGCCGAAGTGCGCTTCCTCGATCAGGGGCTCGTCCACGAGATCCTGCGCCGCGCCGTCATCGACGCGCTCGGCGCCACCGGGGCGCCTCAACTCGTGCTCGCGCCGGCGGTGCCCCCTCGCTCCTCGGACGCGACGGCGCCGGCGCTGCCGCTCGGCATGGCGCACGTCTGGAGCGCCGGGCCGACGCCGGATCCCGCGCCGCCGCCGCTGGCCGGCACGCCGGCGTTCGCGCCGGATCCCCACCTGCGCACCGCGCCCGGCGACGTGTCGGTCGCGACGCTCATCCAGCCGATGACGCCGCTCGGGCAGTTCCGCAACACGTTCATCGTCGCGGTCGACGACGAGGGCATGGCGATCGTGGATCAGCACGTCGCGCACGAACGCATCCTGTTCGAGCAGATCTCGGAGCGTCTGACGTCGCGCGCCCTCGAGTCGCAGCGCCTGCTGAGCCCGGTCGTGCTCGAGCTGACGGCCGGCGAGCATCAGACGCTCCTGGGCCATCGCGCCGCGCTGGCGCGGTTCGGATTCGATCTGGACGACTTCGGCGGCACGTCGCTGTCGGTCGCGGCCGTGCCGGCGATCCTCGACTGGCGCAGGAGCGAAGCGGCGCTGCGTGCCGCGGCGATCGACCTGGACGATCTGTCGCCGGGAGATGGCGTCGACGCGCTGCTGCGGCGGCTGGCGGCGACGATGGCGTGTCACGCCGCCGTCAAGGCGAACGACCCGCTCACCCGCGAGAAGATGCAGTACCTGCTCGACGAGTTGCGCCGCACCGCGCACTCGTCCGTCTGCCCGCATGGGCGGCCGGTGGTGCTGCGGCTCACCCGGCGCGAAATCGAGCGGAGCTTCGAGCGGACCTGATCGCGGCGGCCGCCTGCGCGGCCGCTCCCATCAAGAAGAGGGATCGGGCCGCCGTTTCCGGCTCGCGTGCTCCAGCGCGGCCTTGACGCGGGCTTCCACGCCTCGATCCGTCGGTCGATAGTAGCGGCGATCCTTCAAGTGCTCGGGCAGGCACGTCATCTCTGCGACGCCCTCGGCCTCGTCGTGCGCGTACTTGTACCCCCGGCCGTAGCCGAGCCCTTTCATGAGCGAGGTCGGCGCGTTGCGCAGGTGAAGCGGCACCGGGGACGCGACGTCCTCGAGCGCGTCGGCGGCGGCCGCGCCGTAGGCCACGTAGATGGCGTTGCTCTTCGGCGCGGCGGCGAGGTACGCCACGCACTGCGCCAGCGCCGTGTTGCCTTCTGGCATGCCGAGGAAGTGCACCGCGTCTTTCGCCGCGAGCGCGATCTCGAGCGCGCGCGGGTCCGCCAGGCCCACGTCCTCCGACGCGAATCGGACGAGCCGCCGGGCGACGTACAGCGGATCTTCGCCGGCTTCGATCATCCGCGCGAGCCAGTAGAGACCCGCATCGGCGTCGCTGTTGCGGATCGACTTGTGAAGCGCCGAGACGAGGTTGAAGTGCTCCTCGCCGGACTTGTCGTAGACGAGCGTGCGCCGTTCGAGAAACGCCGCGAGCATCGCGTGGTCGACCGTCTTCGGGGCGCCGGCCGGATCGGCGAGCGCCGTGGCGAGCTGCTCGAGCAGATTCAGCGATACGCGCGCGTCGCCGTTCGCATGCACGGCCAGAGCGCTCAGCACGTCGTCGCCGGCCGTGAGCCCCGTGCGGCCGAGCCCGCGATCGGAGTCCGTCAACGCCCGCCTCAGGATTGCCACCACGTCCTCGGTCGTGAGCGGCTGGAGGACGTACACCTTCGCGCGCGAGAGCAGCGCCGAGTTGACCTCGAACGAGGGGTTCTCGGTGGTCGCGCCGATGAGGATGATCGTTCCGCCCTCGACGTGCGGCAGGAAGGCGTCCTGCTGCGCCTTGTTGAAGCGATGGATCTCGTCGACGAACAGGATGGTCTGCCGCCCGTCGTACCGGCGGCGTCGCTCGGCCGCGGCGATGACGTCCTTGATGTCCTTGATCCCGGACGTGACGGCGCTGAAGGCGACGAAGTCGGCGCCGGCCGTCGACGCCAGCAGCCGCGCCAGCGTCGTCTTGCCGGTGCCTGGCGGTCCCCAGAGGATCAGCGAGTGCAGCCGGCCCCGATCGATCGCCTGCCGCAGCGGGCGGCCCTCGCCGACGATCTGCGCCTGCCCGACGTACTCGTCGAGCGTGCGCGGGCGCATGCGCTCGGCGAGCGGTGTGGACGCCGCTGGCGCTCGCGCCGGAACCTCGTCGTCCGGGAAGAGCGTTTCGCTCACAGCGGCGTCCTGGCGCGACGTTGCGCCTGGTGACGGCGCACCCAGAGCACGAGCGCGGCGGTCACCGAGACGTTCAGGGAGTTCACGCTCGGGCGCATCGGGATGGTGAGGCGGAGGTCGGCGTGGCCGACGATCTCGGCCGGCAGCCCGGCGCCCTCGTTGCCGACGAGGACGAGAAGCGGCTGCGTGAGGTTGGCTTCCTCGATCGGCGTTCCGCCTTCAGCGACCGTGGCAGCCACGGCTAGGCCGTGCTGGCGCGCGAGCGCCAGGGCGTCGGCCGTCGAGCCGCGGCCGACCGGCAGGTGAAAGGTGCTGCCCATCGCGCCGCGCAACGCCTTCCAGCCGCCCGGGTGAGCCGAGTCGCCGAGCGCGAGCACCGCGCCCGCGTCGAGCGCGTCGGCGCTGCGGATCGCGCTGCCGAGATTGCCGGGATCCTGCACGTCGACCAAGCCGAGCACGACCGGCGGTGTCGTGCGGAACACCGCGTCGAGCGACCGCGCCGACCAGGCCGCGAGCGCGACCGCGCCGCCGGCCGCGCCGCGCACTGGCCGCGCGGCGCTCAGCACCGCGGCGGAGGCTTCGAATGTGGCGGCGCCCGCGGCGCGCGCCCGCGCGAGCAACGGCGCCGCCCGCTCGTCGCCCAGGACGACCTCGAGCGGCACGCCGGCCGCGAGGGCCTCGGCGACGAGATGGTCGCCGTCGAGCAGCGCGATGCCCGCCGGCGTGCGCGTGGCGAGCGCGCGGAACCGCGCGATCACCGGATGCTGTCGGCTGGCGATCCGCACACGCCTATCTTACTTTTGCTATTCTTGGCGTGCCCTCATGAAAGCTCGACTGATCAAGCGGTTCGAACTCGAGATCGTGCAACTGGAGCGCGAGCTCACCATGGAGCTGCCGAAGGAGATCCAGCGCGCCCGCGAGCTGGGCGATCTCCGCGAGAATGCCGAGTACGCGGCCGCGAAGGAGCGGCAGCGCTTCGTCGAGGCGCGCGTGTCGATGTTGCGTACGCGCGTGTCGCAGATCCAGTTGATGAACCTCGACAAGATCCCGAAGGATCGGGCGGGATTCGGCGCGAAGCTGACGCTGCGCGAGGGCGACCGCCAGTTCGTGTACGAGCTGGTGCTGCCCGAGGACGCGAATCCCGACGCCGGGTTCGTCTCGGTGGCCTCGCCGATCGGCCGCGCTCTCGTCGGCAAGGAAGCCGGCGACGAGGTCGTCGTCCCGACGCCGGGCGGCTCGCGCACGCTGGAGATCGTCAAGCTGGTGACCGTGCACGACGAGGACGAGTAGCCCGGCGCCGCCGATGCCGCAGTCCACGTACTCGCCGAAGCTGCGCACCGGCGTCGTGCTGTGCGGCAGCGGCACCGCCGGCGCGTACCACGCCGGCGTGCTGCAGGCGCTCACCGAAGCCGGCATCAAGATCGATGTCGTCGCGGCGCACGGCGCCGGCGTCATGACGGCGCTCGCGGCCGCCATCGACGGCGGCCCGCGCGTCTGGGGCCCCGACAGCGTCTGGGCGTCGCCGCGGCTTGCGCGCGCCTACCGCTGGCGCCGCTCTTTGCGAATCGCCGCCTGGGGCGGTGCGGCCGTCGTGCTGCTCCTCGCGTCGCCGCTGCTGATGCTCGCCGCGGCCGCGGTCGTCTACGCGCTCAGCTTCCTCGCGGCGCTCGTCAATCTCGTCGACGTCTCCGCGCGGCTCGTCGCGCTCTACGGGACGCTCGTCCAGTCGCTCTTCACGCCGCCGATTCTGCCGACGATGCTGCCGCGCGCGCTGGTGCTGGCCGTCGGCGCGATCGTGGCCGTGCTCGCGTTCGCCGCGATCCGGGCCGCGCGGGAGGAGCGATCCCCGCGGCGCCGGCGCGGCACCTTCTGGTGGCACCTCGTGGGCGCGCCGCTCGATGCGGCCGAGCCGGGCGCGACGATGGTCGAGACGCTGTGGACGCTCGTCCGCGGCGCGTCGCACGAGCCGCGGCCGGCGGCGGCCGACATCGGGCGCCGGTACGTCGAGATCCTGTCGGACAACTTCGGTCAGCCCGGCTTTCACGAGGTGCTCGTCGGCGCGCACGACCTCGACAGCCGCCGGGATCTGGTCGGCGCGGTGCTGGCCGCGCCGGCCCGCGGCGCGTTCGAGGGCCGGCGGCGCGGCGCGCCGCGCGAGGCCGAGATCCTCGACTTCACCGGCCCTCAGCGCGAGCTGCTGGTCGGCGTGCTGCAGGGCGCGCTGCGTCTGCCGGTCGCCACGCTGCCGGCGCCCGTGCAGTTCGCGAGCGACAGCTACTGGCGCGGCGAGCGTCATCACCTCTGCGATCGGCCCGAGCTGGCCGTGCGGCTCGTCGAGGAGCTGGCCGCCATCGGCGTCGAGCAGGTCGTCATCGTCGCCGCGGCGCCCGCGCCCGCCGGGCCGCACGCCATGCGCGCCCGCCGTGCGGACCTGCGCGGCCGGCTCGGCGAGGTGTTGCGATCGCTCGAAACGGCCGCGCTGTCGGATGCGGTGGCCTTTGCCGCGGGCCGGTTCTCCGGCGTCTTCGTCGTCCGGCCGGACCACAATCCGATCGGGCCGTTCGACTTCGGCGCGGTGTACGACGAGGCGTCGGACCGGCAGCGCACGATCGGGGAGCTGACCGCGCAGGGTTACGCCGACGCGTACCGGACGTTCATCGAGCCCACCGTGGCGGCGGGCGAACGGTTCAGCCTCGAGGAGCTCACTCAGCGAGCTTGACGGCGGCCTTGCGTTCGGGTGCCGGCTCGCGAAGGAACTCCTCGGCGAGGTCCCCGATGCGCGCCGCGATGCCGACCGCGGAGAGATCGCCGAACTTGGCGCGGAACCGATCGATCGGCACGACGGCCTTGGCCATGGCGCGATGGCCGCCGGCGTTGCCGATGTCCGAGAAGCAGGCCTTCACGAACTCGCCGGCGTTGCGGCTGTAGCCCAGGTTCCGCACGCTCACGATGAGCTGGCCGCCGACGATCCCCGACACGATCGTCCACTTCACGTCGTCGACCTGCAGCAGGAAATCGGCGGTGTAGGGGATGAAGTCCTCGCGCGACGTCTCGCCGAGGAACGCAGAGAAGACCTGGTTCTTCAGGCGGCTGGCCGACAACGCGCGCGTGACGTGCTCGAGCCGCTCGAGCGTGAGGTCCGATCCCTCCATCTTGCGGATGAGCGCGGCATCGGCCAACGGATACAGGAACGAAAACGCCTCGAGGTCGACGCGGTTCGTCTGCCGGGCGAAGAACAGGGTGTCCGACTTGATCGCGTAGAGCATCGCGGTGGCCGTGCGCTCCGAGATGTTCACGTCGACCGCCCGGAGGTGCTCCGTCAGGATCGTGCAGGTCGAGCCGTAATCGGCCCGGATGTCCTTGAACACCGCGGTGTAGCCGGGCTGCTCGGGATGGTGGTCGACGACGAGATCGACGCGCGGCAGCAGGCCGCCGAAGTAGTGCGGCTGCACGTCGACGGTCGCGATGCGGTCGAAGCTCGGGAACTCGTCGGCCGTGATCGTCTCGAGCTGGATGTCGAGCAGGTCCGCCATGCGGAGGTTCTCCGGGCGCGTGATGCCCTGGAGCGCGCCGATGATGGCGGTCGTCCGCGTGCGGCGCAGCACGTTGCGCAGCGCGAGGCCGGCGGCCAGCGCGTCCGGGTCCGGCTCGTTGTGGAGCAGGATCAGCACGCGGTCGGCGTCCGCGAAGTACCGCTGGTACTGCTGGACGCGCGCACGCGTCAGCGACCGCCCGAGCTCGGACGTCAGCGTCGGCGCGAGCAGCTCCGCCAGATCGAGGTGCGCGAGCTCCGGCACGACGGCGCGCAGCTCGTCGGCGCCGCGGCGGGCCGCGTGCCCGTCGACGTGCAGCAGGTAGATCAGGTTGCCGCCGGCGTCGCGGATCGAGGTCAGGATCCGCTTCAGGCCACGGCGCGCGTTGTCCTCGACGATGACGCAGGTGTTCGGCGTGAGATCGACGCGCAGATAGGCGTCGACCCGGCGGGGATCCCCGAACGTCGCGGCGATGCCGTCGTCGACGAGCCGCCGCGCCAGCGGGCGGCTCTCGACGAGGAATTCGAGGTCGAACGATGACGCCAGCACCCGGTGCAACAGCCGGATGACCAGCTCGTCCTGGCAGACAGCCAGCGCACGCACAATCCCCGATTATACGCGGACGTCCGGCGGACCGGGCCGCGGCCGGGCGGCCGGGCTCCCGGGGGCTCGTAGTACCATTGAATGTTCTGGATATGCGCGCCGGAGCCGCCGATCGTTTCCTCATCGAAACCGACTTCGAGCTGAAAGGCGACCAGCCGCGCGCGATCGACGAGCTGGTGGCCGGCCTCGAGCGCGAAGACCGGGCGCAGGTCCTGTTGGGTGTCACCGGATCGGGCAAGACCTTCACGATGGCGCAGGTGCTCGCGCGCGTGAACCGTCCCGCGCTCGTCCTGGCCCACAACAAGACGCTCGCCGCGCAGCTCTTCCAGGAGTTCCGGCGCTTCTTTCCGCACAACGCCGTCGAGTTCTTCGTCAGCTACTACGACTACTACCAGCCGGAAGCCTACATGCCGGCCACCGACTCGTACATCGAGAAGGAAGCGATCATCAACGACGAGATCGACCGGCTGCGGCTGTCGGCGACGCGCTCGCTGTTCGAGCGCCGCGACGTGCTGATCGTCGCCAGCGTGTCGTGCATCTACGGCCTCGGGTCGCCGGAGGCGTACTACGGGCTGATGCTGGCGCTGCAGCGGGGCGTGCGCATGGAGCGCGACCAGGTGCTCCGCAAGCTCGTGGAGATCCAGTACGAGCGCAACGACCATGAGTTCGTCCGCGGGACGTTCCGCGTCCGCGGCGACATCGTCGAGGTCTATCCGGCCTACGAGGACATCGGGATCCGGATCGGGTTCTTCGGCGACGAGATCGACGAGCTCGTGTCGTTCGATCCGCTGACGGGCCGCGAGCTGCGCCGGCACGAGCGGCTCGCGGTGTACCCCAAGTCGCACTTCGTCATGCCGCGCGCGCGCGCAACGCAAGCCGTGGATGCCATCAAGGCGGAGCTCGCGGAGCGCCTCGCCGAGCTCGAACGCGAAGGCCGCGTGCTCGAGGCGCAGCGGTTGCACCAGCGGACGATGTTCGACCTCGAGATGATCAAGGAGATCGGCTACTGCCACGGCATCGAGAACTACTCGCGCCATTTCTCCGGCCGGGCGCCGGGTGAGCCGCCGCCCACCCTGCTCGACTACCTGCCGTCCGATGCGCTCATCATCGTCGACGAGAGCCACCAGACCGTCCCGCAGTTGCGAGGCATGTACCACGGCGATCGGGCACGCAAAGAGGTGCTCGTCTCCTACGGCTTCCGGCTGCCATCGGCGCTCGACAACCGGCCGCTCAGCTTCGCGGAATGGGAAGGTCGCGTCGGCCAGGTCGTCTACGTGAGCGCCACGCCCGGGCCGTACGAGCTGCGGCAGGCGGGCGGCGTCGTCGTGGAGCAGATCATCCGGCCGACGGGCCTCGTCGACCCGGCGATCGAGGTGCGCCCCGTCAAGGGCCAGGTCGACGATCTGCTGGCCGAGATCCGCGCGACCGTGGCACGCGGCGAGCGTGTGCTCGTCACGACCCTCACCAAGCGGATGGCCGAAGACCTGTCGCAGTACTATCAGGAGCTCGGCGTCCGGGTACGGTACCTGCATTCCGACATCGACACGCTGGAGCGCGTGCAGATCCTGCGCGACCTCCGGCTGGGCAACTTCGACGTGCTCATCGGCATCAACCTGCTCCGCGAGGGCCTCGACCTGCCGGAGGTGTCGCTCGTCGCGGTGCTCGACGCCGACAAGGAAGGGTTCCTCCGCTCGTCGGGTGCGCTCATCCAGACCGTGGGGCGCGCCGCGCGCCATGTCCGCGGCCGCGCCATCCTCTACGCCGACGTCATGACCGACTCCATGCGGCAGGCGATGGCGGAAACCGACCGGCGTCGCCGCGTGCAGCAGGCCTACAACGACGAGCACGGCATCACGCCGGCGTCGATCGTCAAGCACATCGACGACGTGCTGTCGAGCGTGTACGAGCGCGACTACGTCACCATCCCGACGGTCGCCGACGAGCGCGAGCGCTTCCGCACGCCGGCGGATCTCGAGGCGTTCATCGCGTCGCTCGAGGCCGAGATGCGTGCGGCGGCGGCGAACCTCGAGTTCGAGCGGGCGGCGAAGATCCGCGATCGGCTCAGGAAACTGCGCAGCCCCGATGCCGTCGTCGCGGCGGGGGCGGTGGTCGAGGAGCCGCGCGCGTGAGCCCCGTGGCGACGGCGGGCGGCTGGCTCAAGCGTGCCGTGTTGGAGGTGCAGGAGTACCTGCTGCTCGTCGGGCAGGTGGGCCGCGCGCTCGTCACGCGGCCGATCTACGCGCGTGACATCGTCGAGCAGCTCGACACGATCGGGATCGGCTCGCTCACCGTCGTCGTCCTGACGGGCTTGTTCACCGGCATGGTCCTGGCGCTCCAGACCGGGATGACGCTCGACCGGTTCGGCGCCCGGTCGGTCGTCGGCCAGCTCGTGAGCGCGTCCATGCTGCGCGAGCTCGGCCCGGTGCTGACGGCCCTGATGGTCACGGGCCGCGTCGGGTCCGGCATCGCAGCGGAGCTCGGGTCGATGGTCGTGACCGAGCAGATCGCGGCGCTGCGGTCGCTCGGCACCGATCCGATCCGCAAGCTCGTCGTGCCGCGCGTCGTGGCCGGGCTCGTGATGGTGCCGGTGCTCACGGTCGTCAGCGATGCCGTGGGGATGATCGGCGGGATGGTCATCTCGGTCATGCAGCTTCGCGTGGCGGCGAGCATCTACTGGGCGAACGTCTACGAGGGCCTGTACCTCGACGACATCTGGATGGGGCTGGTCAAGCCCGTGATCTTCGGGTTCGCGCTCGTGTCGATCGGCTGCTACCTCGGCCTGCGCGCGCACGGCGGCACCCAGGGCGTCGGCCGGGCGACGACGCAAGCGGTGGTCGCGGCGTCGGTGGCCGTGCTCGTGCTCGACTTCCTGATCACGAAGTTCCTCATGGCGGTCCTGTACTGATGACGTCCGCGCCTCGCGCCGCCGCCGTGGCCGCACCGGCAGCCGACGACGCGCCGATTCCGGCCGTCCGGTTCGATCGCGTCACGCTGGCCTTCGACGACAAGGTGATCCTTCGCGACGTGAGCTTCACGCTGCTGCCCGGCCGGCTGAAGGTCATTCTCGGCGCGAGCGGGGCGGGGAAGTCCACGATTCTGCGGCTGTTGCTGGGCCTGCTGCGGCCGGACGCCGGGCGCATCTTCGTCCATGGCGAACGCGTGGACGAGCTGAGCGAGTCGGCCCTCATGGCCGTGCGCCAGCGGCTCGGCATGGTCTTTCAGGAGGGCGCCCTCTTCGACTCGCTCACCGTGCGCGAGAACGTCGGCTACCGGCTGTACGAGGAGACCGATCAGCCGCTCGCCGAGGTGGACGCGCGCGTCATGGAGGTGCTGGGCTTCGTCGGGCTCGCGGAGTTCGCCGACCGGATGCCGTCGGAGCTGTCGGGCGGCCAGCGGCGACGTGTGGCGATCGCCCGCGCCATGACCTCGCGGCCGCAGATCATGCTGTACGACGAGGCGACGACCGGCCTCGATCCGATCACGGCGCTCACCGTGGACCAGGAGATCATCAAGCTCCGCGATCTCGAGGGCGTCAGCTCGATCGTGGTCACGCACCAGTTGCGCGATGCGTTCTTCGTGGCGACGCACGAGGCCGTTCGGCGCGGCGACGCGATTGCGATCGTGCCCGTGGCGCCGGACCACGCCGAGCGCTCGGAGTTCATCGTGCTGCGCGACGGCCGCATTGCGTTCGAGGGAACCGCCGGCGAGCTGCGGGCCACGACCGACACGTACCTGAGGGAGTTCTTGAGCTAGACGGAAGGTCGCTGGCGATGATGTGGGACCAACGCGCCGGAGCGCGCCGGGCGAGCGCACGCGCCGGCGCCATCGCCCATATCACGTTGAGGACGTTCCGGGAGTAGGACGCGCACATGCCACGCACACGTTCCATCGCCTGGTCCCAGTTGAAAGTCGGCATCATCGGGGTCGTTGCCTTCGCGCTCACCAGCTTCCTGATCTTCCAGGTGGGCGGTGAGGGAGGATTCTGGCAGAGCCGCTATCCCCTGAAGGCGCGGTTCACCGACATCGCCGGCCTCAAGGCCGGTGCCGTGGTCCGGCTCAACGGCAAAGAGGTGGGGACCGTGACGAGCGTGGAGTTCGCCGGCACGCAGCTCGAGGCGGTCTTCGAGCTGCTCGAGGCAGTGCGGCCGCTCGTGACGACCGAGGCCACGGCGGCCGTCGGATCGCTCAGCCTGCTCGGCGAGCCCATCATCGATCTGAAAGGACGGCCAGGCGGCCGGCCGCTGAACGACTGGGAGTACGTGAAGGCGAGCGCGTCGGCCGCATCGATGGCGGATCTGACGAGCACGGCGTCGGCGAGCCTCGAGCAGTTGAACCAACTGCTCGCCGACGCGCGCGCGGGCCGCGGCACGCTCGGCAAGCTCGTGGCCGACGATGCGCTGTACAACGAGATGCAGGCGTTCGTCACCTCGGCCGGTGACCTCACGCGGACGCTCAACAGCGGGCGGGGGACGCTCGGGGCGCTCCTGAAGGACCCGTCCGTGCACGACACGCTGCGCGCCTCGCTCGCCAACGTCCAGACCATGACCGCGCGCATCAACAGCGGGCAGGGCGCGCTCGGCCGTTTCCTGAACGACGAGGCGATGGGACGGTCGATGTCGGCCGCCTCGTCCAACGTCGAGCAGATCACCGGCAGGCTGACTCGGGGCGAAGGGACGGCCGGCAAGCTGCTCACCGACCAGCAACTGTACGACCGGCTCAACAGCATGGCCGGCCGCGTGGACGAGGTCGTCAACGGCCTCAACGCGGGGCGCGGCACGGCCGGCCAACTGCTGCAGGACCGGGCCCTTTATGAGAACATGAACCGCGCGGTCACCGAGTTGCGAGATCTGCTCGGGGAGATCAAGAAGGATCCGCGGAAATACCTGCGCGTCAACGTCAGCATCTTCTGACGGCACGAGAGCCGCTGAGAGGTGACCATGTCGAACCACGGAAGTTCCGCAGGGACGGTGCTCGTCTCGTTCGTCCTCGGCGCGATTGCCGGCGCAGCGGTGGCGCTGCTGTACGCGCCGGCCGCCGGCGAGGATCTGCGGCGGAAGCTCGCCGAGAAAGCCCGCGAAGGCCGGGAGCGAGCCGAGGCGCTGGCCGAGGAAGGGCGCGAGTTCTTCGATCGTCAGCGCGACACGATCGCGTCCGCCGTCGAGCGTGGCCGCGAGGCGTACGAGAAGGTGCGGAAGGAGAGCCTGTGACCGACTGGGCGGTGGTCTGGCTGGGCGTCATGGCGGTGTCGCTCGCGCTCATGGCGATCATCCAGATCGCGCTGATCGCCGCGGGCATCCGGCTGGTCCTCCGGATGTCGGCGACGATCGAGGATGCCCGCAAGGAGCTCCGGCCCCTGCTCGACAAGGTCAATCGCATCGCCGACGACGCGGCGAAGGCGGCCTCGCTCGCGACGCTGCAGGTCGAGCGCATCGACCAGGCGATGGCGGCCACGGCCGCCCGCGTCGACGAGGCCGCCACGGTCCTCCGCGCCGCCATGGGCGGCCCGATTCGTCAGGGCGCGGCCGTCGTCATGGCCATCAAGGCGATCCTCTCGGCGCTGCGCCGCACGCCGGCGCCGGCCGGCCGCGGCCGGCACGACGACGAAGACACGCTGTTCGTCGGCTGACCGCGGCGTCGCTTCGTCTTCATCGGCCCGCCGCGGCGTTGCGGCATCGTGATTGGCCGCCATGGCTGGCCTCGCCGTGATCGCTGACCGTGGCTTCGCCGCGTCGTGATGGCTGGCCGCGACTTCGCCACCTCGTGATGGGTCGCCGTGGCTTCGCCACGGCTTGGCCGAGACGCGGCGACTACGATAAGCTGGGACCGCTTCGCGAACGGTTGGGCGCTTGGCTCAGTTGGTAGAGCATCGCCTTCACACGGCGGGGGTCAGTGGTTCGAGTCCACTAGCGCCCACCAACCTTTCTGGCTCGACAGGACACCAAGGACGACGGGTCCACGACAGGGGCGCCGCTGGCCATCTTCTTCTCTCGAGAGAGCGCGACGCCATGAGTTCCCCCGTGGAACCCACCGTCCGCCGCCGTCATCCAGCAGCGCCGTCCGTACCTGTTGTGCCCATTCCAAAGAGGGTGACCGCGTCAGTTCGTTCCTCGGACCCGTCGTACCGGTCGTACCTGTCGTACCTGTCGAAAGAAGATGACTGCGTCAGTTCGTTCCTTGAACCCGTCGTACCCGACGAACCGGTCGTACCCGTCGAAGAAGACGACTGCGTCAGTTCGTTCCTGGGACCAGTCGTACCCGACGTACCAGTCGTACCCGTCGTACCCGTCGTATGCCCGACCTGCTGATCTCCCGCGCGGCGATCGCTGATCGCGTGTCGGCCATCGCCTCGGCGATGTGCCGCGACATCGGCGGTCCGGTCCATTGCGTGGCGGTGCTGAACGGTGCGTTCATCTTCCTCGCGGATCTGATGCGGGCGTGCGACGGGCCGGTGACCTGTGACTTCCTTGCGGTCGCCAGCTACGGCGCGGGGCAGCGATCGTCGGGAGAAGTCCGCATCACGAAGGACCTCGACCAGTCGATCGAGGACCGCGACGTCGTCATCGTCGAAGACATCGTGGACACGGGGCGGACGCTGTCGTTCCTGCTCGCGACGCTGCGGGCGCGGGGGCCGCGATCGTTGCGCACGGCGTGTCTGCTCGACAAACGATCGCGCCGCGAAGTGGACGTCCACGTCGACTACGTCGGCTTCGTCATCCCGGACCGCTTCGTCGTCGGCTACGGCATGGACTTCGACAGCCGCTTCCGGAACCTCCCGGACATCTCCGTGCTCGATGGCTGACGACGCCCTGGGCCCGCTCGGCTGGACGGCGGCGCGGGCCGAGGCGTTCGAGCCGTGGCGGCGCGAGGAGCTCGTGCCCGGTCGGGTTTCGCTCGAACACAACCATGTCTACCGGGTGCTGACGGCGGACGGCGAGGTCCTGGCGGAGGCGGCCGGGCGGCTCAAACACGAGGCGCAGGCGCGCGCGCACCTGCCGGTCGTCGGCGACTGGGTCGCGCTCCGTCTCGAGCCGGCCGGACCGCGCAGCCAGATCCGCGCCGTGCTGCCGCGCACGAGCGCCTTCGCGCGCAAGAGCGCCGGCCGCACGACGGAGGCGCAGATCGTGGCCGCCAACATCGACACCGTCTTCGTCGTCTTCGCGCTCGACGAGCGGTTCAGCGTGCGCGCGATCGAACGGTACCTCGTCGCGGCGCGTCTCAGCGGTGCCGTGCCGGTGATCGTGCTCAACAAAGCCGATCTCGCCGGCGATCCAGCCGCGTTGCGCGACGACGTGCGTCGCACCGTCGGTGACGTGCGAGTCTGCACGGTCAGCGCTCGGACAGGCGCCGGGCTGGACGCGCTGGAGGCGTACCTGGTCGACGGTCGGACCGCGGCGCTCCTCGGGCCATCGGGCGTCGGCAAGTCGTCGCTCGTCAACCGCCTCGTCGGCGCCGAGATGCTGCCGACCGGCGACGTCCGCACCTGGGACGCGCGCGGCCGCCACACGAGCGTCCACCGGCAGCTCGTGCGGCGGGCGGCTGGCGGGCTGATCATCGACACGCCCGGCATGCGCGAGTTGCAGCTCTGGGATCCGGAAGGCGTCGCCGATGCGTTCGAGGACGTGGCCGAGCTGTCCGCGTCGTGCCGCTTCCGCGACTGCCGGCACGACCGTGAGCCGGGATGCGCCGTCAAGGCGGCCGTCGAAGCCGGCGCGCTCGACGCACACCGCTACGCCAACTTCCTGAAGCTGCAGGCCGAGCAGACCGAGATCGAGCGCCGCCGCGAAGAGCGCGCGCGGGAGACGCCCGAACGTCAGGTGAAAGCGCGGCCGCGCGGTCCGACCACGCCGAAAGACGGCCGGCCCGGCCGATGATCCGCCAGCTTGGTTGCGTGGGCCGCGCGGCGATGCTCGCCGCGCTGGGTGCCGTCGCGTGCCGCCCCGCGCCCGCGGCGCTCCTCGAGCGGCTCGACGTGCACGTCGGCGTCACTGCCGATGGCGGTGTCGAGGTCGTCGAGACCGCGACGGCCCGATTCCCGGTCGCGGGTGCGGTGTTCGAGCGGGCCATCGACGGCACGTGGGCCGACGAGATGTCGCTCATGTCCGCGACGATTGACGGCGCGCCGCTTGCCGCAGCCGGCGATGTGCAGTTCGCGGCGTCGGCCGGCAAAGCGCTGGGCGTCCGCGTGACGGCGCGCGGGCCGTCCACCGTGGCGCGCGAGATCGCGCTTCGGTACCGAGTCGAGGGCGGTGTCGGATTGGAGGGGCCGCGCGGCCTGCTGACGCTGCCGATCGTTCGCGCCGATCGGCGCGAAGCGATCGGGCACGTGACGGGGACGCTCGAGCTGCCAATCGGCATCGAGCCGCTCGACGGGTCCGGCGTGGCCGAGGCGGGGTGGACGGTCGAGCGGCGTCCGCGGGGACTGTTCGCCGCGCGCGACAGCCTGCCGCCAGGCGAAGGCGCGACCCTGATGGCGCAGTTCGAGATCCAGCGCGGCGCCGTGCCGGAGCCCGCATGGCAGCGCCATCAGGTGCAGGCGCGGAACCTCGCGCCCGCGTTCATCTCCGGTGGGCTCTTCATCCTGGTGATCGGCGCAGGCGTGCTCTGGATCATCCGGCTGCAGTATGCGACGAAGGCCAGAGATGCGGTCGTCGCCGAGCGCGCGGAAGTCCGGCGCGGCCTCTGGTTCGCCGGCCTGGCGTGCCTCGGGCTGGCGCTGCTCACGGCCATCGCGGCGCACTGGCTGCTCGGGCATCTCGGCCCTTGGCCGCAGGCGTTGCCGATCAGCATCTTCGTCGTCGGTGCCGGTTTCCTGGTCGTGCATCGGCGGTGGGTGTAGGCGCGGAGCCAGCAAGCCCTCGAAAGCCTCACACGCCTCGCGCTGTTGACTTGTACTAATGAACTAGTATAATAGGTCGCGTGGCGCTGATCACGCTGGATCCGGGCGACCGAACGCCCATCTACGCGCAGCTCGAACGCGGGTTGCGCGCGGCGATCGCCACCGGCCGGCTCCGGCCTGGCGACCAGCTTCCAACCGTCCGGCAGCTCGCCGTCGAGCTGCGCATCAACGCCAACACGGTCGCGCGGGTCTACGTGGACCTCGAGCGGGCGGGCGTGATCGAGACGCGGCGGGGCGTCGGCTCGTTCGTCGCCGCGACGCCGGCGCAGGCCCATCCGCCGCGCGAGCACCAGCGCCGGCTGCATGCGTTCGTCACGCGCGTGCTGGCCGACGCCGATCGCGCCGGCCTCACGATCGACGAGCTGATGGCGACGCTCGACTCTCACCGAAAGGAAGGGACGTAGATGCTTCCGACTGTGCTGCTTCGTCGCGCCGAGGATCGACCGGCCGGCCCGCGAGTCAACGTCATCGGCGTCGCAATCCTGATGCTCACGGTCGCCGCCGGCGGTGCCTGGTCGTTGGCGGCCGGTACCCCGCTGCCGATCCTGGTGTTCGCAGCGCTCGGCCTCGTGCTGATGCAGTCGCCGCAGGTCGCCTCACAGTGGGAGCGGGCCGTGGTGCTGCGGCTGGGGCGGTTCGTCGGCTTGCGCGGCCCCGGGTTGTTCTGGATCGCGCCGTTCGTGGATCGTGTGCCGACGTGGATCGATCAGCGTACGATCACGACGAGCTTCGCCGCCGAACAGACGCTCACGTCCGACACCGTACCGGTCAACGTCGACGCGGTGCTGTTCTGGATGGTGCACGATGCCGAGAAGGCGGCGCTCGAAGTCCAGGACTACTCGCAGGCGGTGAGCTGGGCCGCGCAGACCGCGTTGCGCGACATCATCGGCCGCACGACCCTGACCGATCTGCTGCGCGGCCGCGAGCGCATCGAGGGCGAGCTGCAGCAGCTCATCGACACGCGCTCCAATCCGTGGGGCGTCACCGTGTCGTCGGTCGAAATGCGCGACGTCGTGATTCCGGGCGCGCTTCAGGACGCGATGTTGCGCGAGGCTCAGGCCGCACGCGAGAAGCAGGCCCGCATCATTCTCGGCCAGGCCGAGCTCGAGATCGCCCAGTCGTTCGCCGAGGCGGCCAAGTCGTACCACGAGAACCCCACCGCCCTGCACCTCAGGGCCATGAACATGCTGTACGAAGGGCTGAAGGAGAAGGGCGCGCTGATGCTGGTGCCGAGCAGCGCGGTCGAATCCATGGGGATGGGCGGCCTGATGGGCGCGGCGGCGCTGCGGCAGGCGACGCTCACGGGCGGCGACGTCGTGACGGGGGTCGAGAACAAGCCTGCGAGCCAGGCAAAGGAGGCGTGATGACGGCAACGGACGCGCTGTTCTTGATCGGACCGATCGGTGGAGCTGCCGGCGCGCTCGTCGCCGCAGCCTTCAGGGCGGGGTGGTCGCCGTCACGGCTCGTCGTGCCGGATCCGTTCGCGCGCGACTTCCGGCTCTTGGACGTCGTCAACATCGCGCACGTCCGGGTCGCCGGTGTCGGCGGCCTCGGGCTCGTCATGGCCGCCGCTGTCGTCGTCGTGCAGTACCGATTGCTCACGGCGGCGTATCTTGCCGGGTTCGTCGGCGGGCTGCTCGGCGCCCTGTTGCTGATCGTCTTGCGGCGACGGCGCCCGTCCGCCGGTGTGCTGCACGTCGTGTAGGAACAGTACGGCGAGCATCGGCGGGCTTCCGAACGGCAACGCGATCAATCGCCACCGCACCATGGCACTGGTGGTCTTTCTATGGGGAGTCAACATCGGCGGCCGGAGAGCGTTCCGGCCGTCGAAGCTGAGAGAGCAGCTTCCGCACCTCGACGTCGTCAGCATCGGCGCCGCCGGTACCTTCGTCGTTCGCCAGCCGACCGGACGAACCGCCTTGCGCACCGAGATCGCCGCTCGGCTCTATCGACGACACCCAGAGGCTGTCCGCTACCTGGGCAGAGTCGATCGGCTCTTCGGAACGCCGGTCACCACCCGCAACTGGAACACGATCCGGGATTGCGAACGTGCTGGGCGACACGCTGGGGTGATCGGGGTGATCGAAGGCGCCGCGCCGCCGCTGCAGTCACCGCGAGGAACGTGCGCTTGCGAAGTGCTGACTCACCAAGCCCGCTGACGCTCTCCGGAGTCCTGCGAGGAGGCTCGATACGGCCGCTGCTTCGCGGCCCGCAGCGGATCTGGGTAGAATGTCGGCCTGTCTCCACGACTCAGGCGCCTCGCCGATGCGGCGTCTGGCGACGTGCTCCCACGACGGCAAGACGGGGTTCAGGATGGCTGCAGGACGGAGATCGGTCGCGAGCGCGATATCGAATGCCTGCCGGTCAGCTCTTGGCATCGTGCTGATCGCGCTGACAGCCGTGGCCGGCTGCAGCAAGAAGAGCACTTCCGGAACGAATTCGAACACGAACAATCCGACCGGTCCGGGCGGCAGCACCTGTCGTACCTACATCACGTCGGGCAGGGACATCACCACGGGGGGCGGCTCCGTCGTCACGCTCACGTATTCCGGTACGTTCAATACCTCGTCGATGCAGACGACGCTCAACACCAGCTACGTGGACAGCGCCGGACCGGCGTTCTCCTACACGCAGGTGACGTCTTACCGTTCGGTCGCCGAGTTCGTGGACGAAGTGAAGGTCGTGCCGCCGTTGACGCTGTCGATCGGCACGACCGCGAGCGGAGGCACGGCGTTCTCGTTGGTGAACGGCTACGACGGCCAGCGTCGGCTGACCGGCTTCACGAACAGCAGCAGCGGCGGTGCGATCAACACGGTGTACACAGCGTGGGATTCGTCGGGCCGTCCCACGGCCGGCAGCGGCTCGGCCACTGGGGCGCTGACGATTGTCTACAACGACGCCGCGCGCACGGCGACGACGACCATCACGGGCCTCGGTGTTCAGGTGGCGACGTACGACGCCAACGGCAACCCCGTGACGCTGCTCCAGAACTACGGCGCCGGTTCCGTCACGACCACGACGACGATCTTGGCCACCGGGACCGTCTGCAAGTAGGGCGCCCGGGGCGCCAGCGCGTGCTCACTCCCACACATACCGCAGCGCCGGCGTGACGATGCCGGCAGTCAGCTCGATGTCGCGGCGCTCCACGACGCGACCGTGCTCGCGGTCGTAGAAGCGCCGCGCGCGGACGTTCCCTTCGATGACCCAGAGGTGCATGGGCTGGCCCGGCGAGACGGTGGCCGACCACTGGCGTGCGGCGTGGAGAAGCGCGGCGCCGATGCCGCGGCCGCGGCGGCCGGGGCGCACGTGCAGGTTGTCGAGGAGGGGTCCCCAGGCCGGATCGGCGTCGCGCAGCACGCAGGTGAAGCCGACGAGCTGGTCGTCCTCGACGGCCTTCAGCACCAACTGCGCGGCGTCCGGCACGGCCAGGCGCGCCGTCCAGACCTGCCGCCGGTCCTCGACGATCGGACCGGCGAGGTAGGCGTCCGGGACGAGCCCGCGATAGGCGCTGCGCCAGCTCTCCGTGTGCAGCGCCGCAATCGCCTCCGCATCGCCGGGCGTCGCGGCGACGAGACGGACATCGCTGAAGTCGATCTTCACGGCCCCGAATCATACGTCCGACTTCTGGCCGCCGACGGCGAGGTCCTCAACCTGACCGACGCCATTCGCGCAGCCAGGCATCCACGCTCCTTGGCTGGACGACCGCGTGAAACCCCGCAGTCCGCGCTGCAGGCGTGCTGCCGGCGCAAGGCGCGCGCGGTTGCGGCGAGGTGCGCTTCTTGCACCCCGACAGGCGATCGAGTCCCCACCTCTGGCTCGTTCACGGAGGCTCGTCATGAGGATTCGCGCCGGTGCCGTTCTCTTGATGTGCTGCCTTGCGATCGCGGGCCCGGCGCTGTCGCAGCCGCGTCAGGCCGAGCTTGCCGGCACGATCAGGGACGACAGCGGTGGGGCAGTCGTTGGCGCCGTCGTCACCGTCCGGTCGGTCGCTTCCGGCGTGGCGGCGACGGCCGTCACGGACGGTCGAGGGGCGTACCGCGTGCCTGCGCTCGTGGCGGGCGACTACGTGGTGGAGGCTAGCCGCCCCGGCTTTCGCAGCGAGCCGATGCGGATCTCGATCGGTGCCGCCGAGTCACGCACGCTCGACCTCACCGTTGCGGTCGCGTCGGTCGCCGAAACCGTGACGGTCACGCGCGCCGATCAGGAGTTGGCGGTCGTCCCTCAGGCGATCGACGTCGTGACCGAGGTCGACGTGCAGCCGGGGCAGCGTCGCGTATCGCTCAGCGAAAGCCTGCGTGGCATCCCTGGCGTGTTCGCTCACGACCGCGGCAACTACAGCGAGTCGTTCGGCGTCAGGCTGTCGCTGCGCGCACCGGTGCGCGGCGTCGGGATTGGCGTGCGTGGCGTCCAGATGGTGCAGGACGGTGTGCCGCTCACATTGGCGGACGGAACGACGCAACCGACGAACATCGACCTGGGATCTGCGGGCCGCATCGAAGTCATCCGCGGTCCGAGCGCCGTGCTCTACGGCAACTCGGCGGGCGGCGTCGTGACGCTGTCGAGCGAGATCCCACCGGCCCGCGCGCTCCTCGTGCAGCCCGATCTCCAGTTCGGCAGCGAGGGCTATCAGCGGCAGCAGGTGAAGCTGGCCGGCACGTCGGGCCGGGTAGGCTATCTCGTGAACGCGAGCCGCATGGAGACCGATGGCTTCCGGCAGCACAGCCATGCCGAGTCCCGCCAGGCGAACGTCGTCGTCCGCGCGGCGATGTCCGCGTCGACCGACGTGCGAGGCGTGTTCAACCTCTTCGACATGCCGTTTGCCGAGAGCCCCAGCACCGTCGGTCTCGAGGACGCGCGCCTTCGGCCGCGAGCCGTCCGGCAGATCGCGATCGACCAGGGGTTCGGCGAAGCGTCCACACAAGGGCAGGGCGGCCTGACGATGGAACATCGCTTTGCCGCGGGAGGTGTGCTGCGCGCGACCGGTTGGGGCATGTGGCGAGACGTCTGGAATCCGATCCCCGGTCGCGTGGTCGATCTCTGGCGGACTGGCGGAGGATTCCGTACGGAGCTCGGCGGATCGACCACGCGCACCGCCGTGCCGATCACGTGGATCGCCGGGATCGACACGTCGCTCCAGCGCGACGACTCGCTCGAGCTCGCCAACGAGGGCGTCGCCGGCGGCGGCCGCACGCGCACCGGCGACCTGCTCGTCGATCAGCTCGAGCGCGTGCGATCGCTCGCGCCGTTCGGGCAAGTCACGCTGGCGCCGCACGCCCGTTGGACGATCACGGCGGGTCTCCGCTACGACAACTACCGGTTCGAGGCGGACGATCATCTGTTGGCGAACGGCGACCAGTCGGGCGGCCGCACGCTCGACGCGTTCAGCCCGACCGTGGGCGTCACCTACGCGGCGATGTCGGGGCTCAACGTCTACGGCAACGCCGCGACCGCCTACGAAACGCCGACGACGCAGGAGCTGTCGAACCGGCCGACGGGGGAGGGCGGCTTCAACACGGAGCTGGAGCCTGAGGATCTCGTCTCCTACGAGGGCGGCGTGCGCGGGTTCGTTCCGCGCTGGCGGTTGCGGTTCGACGTGGCCGGTTACGTCTCGACGCTGAAGAACGCGCTCGTGCAGTACCAGCGCGAAGACGAGCAGGACTTCTACCGGAACGCCGGCGAGTCGTCGCGCAAGGGCGTCGAGCTCGTGCTGGAGTGGCGGCCGGCGCCGCGGCTGGCGGCGCGAATCGCCTACACGTATCAACGGTTCCGGTTCGTGCGGTTCGCGACCGACGCCGGCGACTACTCGGGTCACCGCGAGCCCGGCGCGCCGCCGCAGCAGCTCTTCGGCAGCCTCTCCTACGAAGCCGCGTGGGGGCTGCGCGCCACCGCGGACGCACGGTGGGTGGACGCGTATCCGGCGAACAACGCGAACACGTTCTCGAACTGGGCATTCACGGTCGTGGACGTGCGGCTCGCCTGGACGCGCGGGATCGGCTGGCTCGGCGCGCGGCCCTTCCTTGGGATCGACAACCTTTTCGACGAGCGGTACAACGGGTCGATCGTGCCGAATGCCTTCGGCGATCGATTTTACGAACCGTCGGCGGGTCGAGCGCTGTACGGCGGCCTCACGTTCGGCAGATGAAAGCGCGCAGCGCAGACACCGGCCGCGTGACGGCTTGCGGTTCGCGGCGTCGGACGAGGCTCGGGACCCGAGACTGAGGACCGCCGTGCTGTATACTCGGCCCGGCCGCGCGGTCGGGGGGCCCACACAGCGATGAGCGGATACCTTGGCGTGTTGATCTTCCTCGCCCTGATCGTCGCCTTCGCCGTGGTGTCGCTGGCCGCGGCGTGGCTCCTGCGCCCGTCCCGCCCCTATCCCGCCAAGTTGGACACCTACGAGTGCGGCGCCGAGCCGATCGGCGAGGCGTGGGTGCAGTTTCCCGTCGGGTTCTACCTCGTGGCGCTCGTCTTCCTCCTGTTCGACGCGCTCGCGGTGTTCCTCTTTCCCTGGGCGCTTTCGCTCGGCGGTCTCGGCGTGTGGGGGCTGCTGGTGATGCTCGCGTTCCTCGCGGTGCTGTCGTTGGGATGGCTGTACGCGCGTCGTGAGGGGGTGCTCGATTGGAAGTGAAGGCGCCGGTCGTGCCGGCTCCGGTCTGGCGCGACCTGAAAGACCTGCAGGAATGGGAAACCCATCATCGCCGGCGGCCGGACTCGGGTGACAGGCATTCGCGGACGTTCGAGGCGCTGACCGAGGGCATCCACGCGTTTCCCGGCGGGTTCCTCGTCACGACGGTCGCGGACGGCTTCCTGAACTGGGCGCGCAAGTCGTCGGTGTGGCCGCTGACGTTCGGCCTGGCGTGCTGCGCGATCGAGATGATGGCGACGTTCGCGTCGCGCTTCGACGTCGAGCGGCTCGGCATGGTGCCGTGGGCTTCGCCGCGTCACGCGGACCTGATGATCGTGTCCGGGACCGTCACGATCAAGATGGCGCCGATGCTCACGCGCATCTACGACCAGATGCCGGATCCGAAATGGGCGCTGTCGATGGGCTCCTGCGCCAACTCCGGCGGGCCCTTTCGCCACGGCTACCACGTCGTCAAGGGCGTCGATCGGATCATCCCGGTCGACGTGTACGTGCCGGGCTGTCCGCCGCCGCCCGAATCGCTGCTGAACGGGTTGCTGCTGCTCCAGGATCAGATCGGGCACTTCCGCCGCACCGGGCAGCGGCCGCCGCCCGGCCCCAAGGTGGATTGACGTGACGCTCGATCAGGCGCCGGCGCTCATCCAGCAGCACGTCGGCGTGTCGCCCACCGTCGCCGCGGCGACGCCGGCCACGCTCGAGGTCGACGTGCCGGTCGAGCGGTGGGCCGCGTTCGGCGAGTTCGCCCGCCACACGCTCGGGTGTGCCTTCTTCTCGTTCCTCTCGGCCGTCGACTGGAAGGATGGCGGGCTGGAGGTCGTCGCCCGCGTGGAATCGTGCGACGCCGGCTTCGCGGTGATGATGCGCACGCGCGTCGGGCCGGCGGCCGAGGCCGTCTGTCCATCGATCGTGCCGGTCTACCGCGGCGCCGACTGGATGGAGCGGGAGTGCTTCGACCTGTTCGGGATCCGTTTCGACGGTCATCCCGATCTCCGGCGGATCCTGCTGCCGGACGACTGGGTCGGGCATCCTCTCTTGAAGAGCTACGCGGTGGACACGCCGCATCCGCCGTATCGCTGACCATGGCCCTCCACGAGCCTTCCCAGTTGCTGCCCGACGCGTCCGTGGCCGACCGCGTCGTCCGGGTGCTCGACTACACGGGGAGCGAGCGGCTCACGATGAACATGGGCCCGCAGCACCCGTCGGCGCACGGCGTGTTCCGCGCGGTGCTCACGCTCGAAGGCGAGACCGTCGTGGCCGTCGAGTCGGTGCTCGGTTACCTGCACCGCTGCCACGAGAAGCTCGCCGAGACGCTGACCTACGCGCAGTACCCCACCATCGCGTCGAAGACGGACTACGTCGCGGCGATGACGAGCGAGCTGGCGTACGTGATGGCGGCCGAGCGCATCGGCGCGATCGACGTGCCGAAGCGGGCGCAGTACCTCCGGGTTCTCGTGGCCGAGCTGCAGCGGATCGCCTCGCACTGCCTGTGGCTGGGCACGTGGTGCATGGACATGGGCGGCGCGCTCGGCGGCGGCGCGACGATCTTCCTGTACTGCATCCGCGAGCGCGAGCTCGTGCTGGACCTGTTCGAGTCGCTGGTCGGGGCCCGCCTGCTGTACGGCTTCCATCAGGTCGGCGGCGTCCGGTACGACGTGCCCGCCGGCTGGACGAATCAGTGCCGCGAGACGATGGACGTGATCGAGGCGCGCGTGGCCGAGTACGAGGCGATGCTCGGCGAGAACCCGTTCTTCCGCATGCGCACGGAGGGCGTGGGCGTGATCTCGCGCGAGGTGGCCGGGACGGTGGGCGTGAGCGGGCCGCTGCTGCGCGGCTCGGGCGTCGCGTTCGACATCCGCCGCGCCGCGCCCTACTCCTCGTACGAGGACTTCGCCTTCACGGTGCCGGTCGAGACGGCCGGCGACTGCTTCGCGCGCTACCGCGTGCGCATGGTCGAGTTTCGCGAGTCGATCCGCATCGTCCGGCAGGTTCTCGACGGCCTGCCCGAGGGGCCGATCTCGTCGCGGCCCGGCTTGAAGTCGGTCGCGCAGGTTCGCATCCCGAAGGGCGACGCGTACGCGCGGGCCGAAGGGCCGCGCGGTGAGGTCGGGTGCTACCTCATCGGCGACGGTGGGCCGAAGCCGTACCGGATGAAGTGGCGTGGCGCGTCGTTCTCCAACCTCTCGGTCCTGCCGCACATCATCCCGGGGCACAAGGTGGCCGACGTCGTCGCGATCATCGGCTCGGTGGACCCGGTCTTCGGCGAGGTGGACCGCTGATGGCCGAGATGCCCGCGACGCTGATGGCCCTGCCGCCGGCGGCCGTGGCGTTCATCGCCGGCTTCATCGTGCTGAACGCGCTCATCGCGGTCGTGACGTACGTGACGCTCCTCGAGCGGAAGTTCGCGGCGCGGATGCAGTCGCGCGTCGGCCCGTATCGCGTCGGCCCGCACGGCCTGCTGCAGCCGATCGCCGACGCGCTCAAGCTGATGATGAAGGAGGACGTCGTGCCGCGCGCGGCGGATCGCCGCGTGTTCAACCTGGCGCCGATCGTCTTCCTCGTGCCCTGCATGCTCATCTTCGCGTCGATCCCGTTCGCGCCCGGCCTCGGCGTCGCGGACCTGAACATCGGCGTGCTGTTCTTCCTCGCGGTTTCGTCGATGGAGATCGTCGGGCTGTTCATGGCCGGCTGGGGCTCGAACAACAAGTACGCGCTGCTCTCGGCCATGCGCGCCGTGAATCAGATCATCTCCTACGACCTGCCGCTCATCTTCGCCGCGCTCGTGCCGGTGCTGCTCGCCGGGTCGCTGCGCATGTCCGACATCGCGGCCGCGCAGGCCGGGCTCTGGTTCGTGTTCGTGCCCGTGCTCGGACAGCTCGCCTTCGCGGCATTCGTGATCGCCGCCGTGGCCGGCGAGAACCGCGTGCCGTTCGACATCCTCGAGGCCGAGTCGGAGCTGGTCGCCGGCTTCCGCATCGAGTACTCCGGGATGAAGTTCGCGCTCATCCAGCTCGGCGAGTACTCGCACGTGCTGGGCACGTCGTTTCTCGGCGCGCTGCTGTTCTTCGGCGCCTGGGCGGGCCCTGGCCCGGCATGGCTCGGGCCCGCGTGGTTCCTGCTGAAGGCGCTGCTCCTCTTCCTGCTGCTCACCTGGATTCGCTGGAGCTTCATCCGGATCCGCGTCGATCAGATCCTCGCCGTGTCGTGGAAGCTGCTCTTGCCCGGCACGCTGCTGCTGCTCGTTGCGACGGCGACCTACGTGGTCGGGAGGGGACGATGACCCGCACCCCGGCGGTGCGTGGGGCGGACCAGACGCCGGTGTCGGTGCTGCTCGCCGTGCTGCGCGCGATGCGAGTCACGCTCGTGAACCTGTTCCGCGCGCCGGTCACCGTGCACTACCCGGATCGGCCGCGACCCTACCCCGACCGGTACCGCGGGCTGCTCGCGCTCGTCTACGAACCGGACACCGGCGAGGAGGCCTGCATCGGCTGCCGCCTCTGCGAGTACGTCTGTCCGCCGGCGGTCATCAAGGTCGAGATGCTCAAGGGCGAGAAGCGGAACTACGCGAAGACCTTCACGCTCGAGCTGTACGCCTGCGAGTTCTGCGAGCTGTGCGTTCAGGTCTGCCCGACCGATGCGATCGTCATGACCCGATCGTTCGACCTGGCGACGGCCGACCGCCGGGAGCTCCTGCTCGACAAGGACCGGCTGCACGCGCTCGGCAGGCAGTTCCTGCCGTCGTGGGCGACCGGCAACCGGCTGCGCGACATGCAGGCGCCGCCGAAGAAAGAGAAAGGCGAAAGCGCGCCGAAACACGGAGGCGGCGCGTGATCGGATCGCCGGTCGTGTTCGGCGGCCTTGCCGTGGTGCTGGTGGGTTCGGCGCTGGCGGTCGTGTTGTCGAAGAACCTGTTCCATTCCGTGCTGTGGCTGGCGCTCGCCCTCACCGGTACGGCCGGGATCTTCCTGTCGCTCGACGCGGAGTTTCTCGCCGCCGTGCAACTGCTCTTGTACGCCGGCGGCGTCGTCACCGTCGTCGTCTTCGCCATCGTCGTCACCGAGCGGCTCGTGGGGGAGCGCCTGTCGCAGACCAACCGGCGCATCGGTCTCGGCGCGGTGGCTTCCGTCGCGCTCGGCCTGCTGATCGTGAACGTGGTCGCGCGGAGCGCGTTCGGCGGCGCGTCGCCGGCGCTGACCGGCGACGTCACGCGCGAGCTTGGCGATGCGGTGTTGACGCGCTTCGCGCTCGCGTTCGAGCTGCTCGGCGTGCTGCTGCTCGTGTCGCTCGTCGGGGCGATCTACTTCGCGCGTCCGGAGGACTGAGTGGCGCTCTCGGCGTATCTCGTGCTGGCGGCCGTCGTGTTCGCCATCGGGCTCTTCGGCGTCATCACCCGGCGGAACACGGTCGGCATGCTGCTCGGCATCGAGCTGATGCTCAACGCGGTGAACATCAACTTCGTGGCGTTCGGGCGGTTCCACGGCGACACCGACGGCATGGTCTTCACGCTGTTCGCCATCTCCGTGACCGTGGCCGAGGTGGCGCTCGGCCTGGCGATCGTCATCCTGCTGTTCCGGACGCGCCGGACCGTGCTGGCCGACCACATCGACCTGCTCAAGGGATGATGGGCGACCCGGCGACCCCCGCGCTGATCGCGCTGCTGCTGCCCGCGGCGGCGTTCCTCGTGCTCGCGATCCTCGCGCCGTTCAGACGGCTCGGCCGCCCCGCGGGCCTGTTCTCGGCGCTCTGCGCCCTGGGCGCGCTCGCCGCGGCGCTGTCCGCTGTCCGCCTCGCCGGAGACGCGGACGACGCCCGGCGGCTGGCGGTGGACTGGCTGCCGTCGTCGCACGGCGCGATCGCGACGGTGGGCGTGCTCGTCGACGGCCAGTCCTCGATCATGCTCGTGCTCGTCGCGCTCGTCGCGACGCTCGTGCAGGTCTACTCGCTCGGCTATCTCGATCACGAACCGCCGGCTTCGCTCGGCCGCTACTACGCCTATCAGTCGCTGTTCGCGTTCTCGATGATGGGCCTCGTGCTGGCGCCGAACCTCCTGCAGATGTTCCTTTGTTGGGAGCTCGTCGGCCTCTGTTCGTACCTGCTGATCGGCTACTGGTATCAGAAGCCGGAGGCCGCGCGTGCGGCGGTGAAGGCGTTCTGGATCACCAAGGCCGGCGACGTCGGCCTGCTGATCGGTCTCGTCCTCCTGTGGAAGCACGCCGGCACGTACGATCTCGGCGAGTTGCAGCGCCTGGCTGGAGCCGGGCTCGTCCCGCTCGCAGGCTTGTCGGCAATCACGTTCTGTCTGTACCTCGGCGCGGCGGGCAAGTCGGCTCAGTTCCCGTTCCACATCTGGCTGCCGGATGCGATGGAAGGGCCCACGCCGGTCTCCGCGTTGATCCACGCGGCGACGATGGTGACGGCGGGCGTGTACCTGCTGGTCCGCACGGCCTGGCTGTTCGCGCTCACGCCGGAGATTCTGCATCTCGTCGGCTGGATCGGCGCCGGAACGGCGCTCGTCGCCGCCATCCTCGCCTGCGCGCAGGACGACATCAAGCGCGTGCTCGCGTACTCCACCGTCTCGCAGCTCGGCTTCATGATGACGGCCATCGGCGCCGGCGCCGCCGACGCCGGCTTCTTCCACCTGCTGACGCACGGCGTCTTCAAGGCGCTCCTGTTCCTGGCGGCCGGCGCCGTGATCCACGCCGTCGGGACCAATGACATCCGGCAGATGGGCGGCCTTGGCCGCCGCATGCCACAGACGACGGCCGTCTTCCTGATCGGCACGTTGTCGCTGGCCGGCGTGCCGTTCTTCGGCGGGTTCCTGTCCAAGGAAGAGATTCTCGGCGGCGTGTGGGCTGGCGGGTTGCCGGGGCCGTTCGCGTTGCTGGCCATCGCGGCGTTCCTCACGGCCTTCTACATGTTCCGTGTCGTGTTTCTCACGTTCTTCGGCGGCGCGCCCGTGGTTGCCGCCGTGGACAACGGCGCCGATGCGCACGGCGCGTCTCATGGCGCGCACGACGCGCCGGCTGTCATGGGCGGACCTCTCTGGGTTCTCGCGCTGCTCTCGCTGGCGATCGGCCTGTTCTTCACGTGGCACCACGCGCCGATCGAAGAGCAGCCGGCGCCGGCGTGGCTCACGCCGCTGGCGATCGGCCTCGCCCTGGGCGGCATCGGGCTGGCATGGTCGACCTATCAGCGTCGTCTCGTCCAGCCTCGGGCCCTTGCCCTCGCGATGGGACCGCTGCGGACGGCCGCCCTCCATCGCTTCTGGATCGACGACATGGCGATCGCGTTCTACTCGCGCGTGTTGCTCGGTGGCTCGCGTGTCGTTGGCTGGATCGATCGGTATCTCGTGGACGGGCTGCTCAACGTGGTGAGCGCCTGGGTGCTCGTGGCCGGCGACCGCTTGCGCCGCGTGCAGACCGGACGGGTGCAGGACTACGTGTACGCCGTCGCCTTCGGCGTGCTCGCCGTCATCGTCTGGCTCGGGTGGGCGCGATGAGCGGGCTGCCGGTGCTGTCGATCATCACGTGGGCGCCGTTCGTGAGCGCGCTCGTCATCATGTTCGCCGCGCGCCATCGGCCGCAGCTCGTGCGCTGGACGTCGGTCGCCGGTACCGGCGTGTCGCTCGTCCTGTCGCTCTGGTTGTACGCCGCCTACGACCGGACGGTGGCGGGCTTCCAGTTCCGCGAGGTGTTTCCACTCGTTCCGACGCTCGGCATCTCGTATGAACTGGCGGTGGACGGCATGAGCCTGCTGCTCGTGCTGCTCACGGCCATCATCATGTTCGCCGGCGCGTTCGCCTCGTGGACGATCAAGGCGCGCGGCCAGGAGTTCTACGCGCTGCTGCTCGTGCTCGTCACGGGCGTCTTCGGCGTGTTCGTGTCGCTCGATCTCTTTCTGTTCTTCCTGTTCTACGAGATCGCCGTGCTCCCGATGTACCTGCTGATCGGGATCTGGGGATCGAGCGGCCACGTCAGGCCGCAGGGGCTCTTCGGCTGGGCGTTCGGACGTACCGGCGTCGGCACGAAGGAGTACGCCGCGATGAAGCTGACCCTGTACCTGCTCTTCGGGTCTGCCTTCATCCTGGTCGGGATCCTGGCGCTCTTCGTGGCGAACGGATCGACGACGTTCTCGTTCGGTGCGCTCCGGATGGTTCGGTTCGATCCGGCGCTCCAGTCGTGGGTGTTCCTGGCGTTCTACGTCGGCTTCGGCATCCTGGCCGGCATCTGGCCGCTCCACACGTGGTCGCCCGATGGCCACGCCTCGGCGCCGACCGCGGTGTCGATGCTGCACGCCGGCGTCCTCATGAAGCTCGGCGCGTACGGCGTCGTCCGGCTCGGTATGGGCCTGCTGCCGGAGGGCACCGTGGACTGGGCGTGGCTCGTCGGCACCATCGCCTGCGTCAACATCGTCTACGGCGCGCTCAGCGCGATGGCCCAGACGGACTTGAAGTACGTCATCGCCTATTCGTCCGTCTCGCACATGGGCGTCGTCATGCTCGGGGCGGCGACGCTCACCGAGTCGGGGCTGAACGGATCCGTGTTCCAGATGTTCGCCCACGGCGTCATGACGGCCCTCTTCTTCGCGCTGGTCGGGCTCGTCTACGAGAAGGCGCACTCGCGCGAGATTCTGAAGATGGGCGGGTTCGCGACGATGATGCCGGGGATCGCGACGGCGTTCACGATCGGCGGCCTGTCGTCGCTCGGGCTGCCGGCGACTGCGGGGTTCGTGGCGGAGTTCCTGACGTTCCTCGGCAGTTGGCAGTCGGCTCACGGCTGGTGGCTCTTTCCCGCCGTCGCGGGAGCGTTCCTCACGTCGGTGTACGTGCTGCGCGTGACCAAACGCATCTTCTGGGGACCGAAGAGCGCCGACCCGCACTTCCAGCACCTGCCGGATGCGCAGGGCACCGAGTGGGTCGCGCTCGGGATCCTCGTCGTCGTCATCGTGGTGTTCGGCGTCGTGCCCAGCCTCGCGATCGACCCGATCGACACGGCGACGGTCCCGCTGCTTCGCGGTCTGGGAGGCGCTCCGTGACCGCGGCATCGGCATGGCTCGCGCCGCTCTGGCTCGAGATCGGGGTCCTCGCGCTGGCGCTGCTCGCGTTGATTCTGGGCATCGCGGGAGTACGGGCCGGCCGCGCCGTGGCAGGGATCACGGTGGCGGGCCTGGCGGCGCTGCTCGTCGGCTCGTGCTGGATCGAGCCGGGCCAGACCGCGTTCGGCGGCGCGTTCGTGGTGGACGCGCTCGCGCTGTTCATCAAGCGCCTCTTCCTGGCGTCGTCGGCCGTCAGCGTGCTCGCGTCGATGGCCTTCGACCGCGGGCCCTTCGTGCGCCGCGCGCCTGAGTACCATTTCGCGCTGCTGGCGTCACTTCTCGGCATGCTCGTCCTCGCGTCGTCACGCGAGCTGATCCTGTTGTTCGTCTCGTTCGAGCTGATGTCGATTCCGCTGTACTTCCTGACGGGCTTCCGGAAGCGGGAGGACGTCGCAGCAGAGGCGGCGTTGAAGTTCTTCGTCGTCGGTACCGTGTCGTCGGCGATCGTGCTGTACGGCTTCTCGTTCGTGTACGGCGTCACCGGGACGACGGCGGTCGACGCCATCCCGCGTGCGCTCGAGGACGGCAGCCCGCTGATGCGCCTCGGCATGGCGCTCGTCTTGGCCGGCCTCGGGTTCAAGATCGCGACGGTGCCGTTCCACATGTGGGTGCCGGACGCCTACGAGGCCGGCGCGCCGCCGTTCGTGGCCTGGCTGTCGGTCGCGCCGAAGGCGGCGGGGTTCGTCGTCATCCTGCGGCTGTACGTCGAAGGGGTCGGATCCGCGGTGTTGGTGTGGCTGCCCGTCGTGGCCGCGCTGGCGGGCGTGACCATCGTGGCCGGCAATTTGATGGCGATTCCCCAGCAGAACATCAAGCGCCTGCTCGCGTACTCGGGCATCGCCCACATCGGCTACATGCTGATCGGCCTTGCCGCGATGTCGAGCGCCGGCGTCGCGACGGTGCTCTTCTATCTCGTCGCGTACCTGTTCGGAAACATGGGCGCGTTCTTCGTCGTGCAGGCCGTCGGAACGGCCGAGCAGTCCGATCATCTCGACGCGTACCGCGGCCTGGCCCAGCGGTCGCCGGTGCTCGCGCTGGCCATGCTCCTGTTCCTGCTCTCGCTCGGCGGGATCCCCTTCGTCGCGGGCTTCTGGGCGAAGCTCTACGTGTTCTGGGCCGCCGTCGATCGCGGGATGTACGGGCTGGTCTTCCTCGGCGCGCTCCTCACCGTCGTCGCGCTCTACTACTACCTCGTGGTCGCGAGCCGGATGTACATCGACGAGCCGGTCCGACCCGAGCCCATTGCAGTACCGCGCGCGCTCGGCGTGGCGATCGCCATCTGTTCGTTCGGCGTCGTCGCCGTCGGGATCTATCCGGGCCCCTGGATCGCCGAGCTCGCCCACATCGCGCAGACGTTGTTCTGACGCGGCGGGGTGTCGGGCCGGCGCCCTTCAGATCGCGGCCGCGAGGCGATACGCGGCCATCAGCACCGCTGCGCCGAGCAGGTGGAACGCGGTCAAACGCGCGACGCGCTGGAACCGGGCGCGCATGGCCTGCATCTCCGCGATCTGTGCCGGTGATGGCGGCTGATCGGAGGCGGCGGCCTGCGCGGCCATCCGGCCGAGCCGCTGCGCCAACGGCTTCTGCACGAACATGCCGATCGCCAACCCTCCGAGCCCGAGGATCGCGCCGAGCGTGATGACGATGCCGGCGGGGGAGGCGAGCCACGCGGTGCTGAACCGCAGCATGTAGAGTCGGGCGCCGGTGAGGACGGCGACGATGCCGAGCGCGGTCATCAACGCCGGATACTTCCGTCGCGCCACGCCGGCCATGACGGCACCGGCCGCCGGGCCGGCCTCGATCAGCGCGGGAACGATGAAGAGCCCCGTCGAAACCGCTCCACCGGCCCAGAGGATGCCGGCCGCGACGTGCAGGAAGATCAGGATTGGATATTCCATCCGATGACTATAGACAAAGATCACCGGGGAGCGGCAGTGCCAAGTCGCGCGCCGGACGCTTCGAACCGCCACAGTTCCACGTGCTCGGCGACGGTATGCGCCGCTGGACGCATGACGCGCGAGAGCTCCTCGACGATGACGTCGCGCCGTGGCGTGCCTTGGAGGACGACGAACCAGAGGCGCTGATGGCCGGCGACGCGCGCGACGATCTCCGGAACGTCGCGCGGATCGGCGAGGACGATGTGGATGTCGGGAATCAGCGGCTCGCGCGTGAGATCGTCGCGGCGATGATAGTAGTCGTACGGCACCTGGTTGTACCACGGGTAGAACACCACGAGATCGCCGGGCCGTGCGTCGGCCTCCAGCCGTGCGACTGCACGGCGCCAGCCGTCCTTCTGCGGCGTGCCGTAGTACGAGCGATACACGGGCAGGAGCGGCAGCACGAGCGCGCCGATGAGCACGACGCGCCAGGCGCGCCGGCGAGCCGCGATGACGCCCGCGGCCACCAGCATCGCGAACGGCACCGACGCGGCGATCGTGTACTTCGGGAGGAAGATCGGTGCGCTGAGCCGTGAGAGCACGAACGGGACGATCGTCGGCATGCCGATCCAGGCGAGCAGGATCCAGGGGAGCAGTGCACGGTCTGGCTGGGGCCGGCGGGCCAGCGACCAGACGCCGGCGGCGCACAGCCCCGCCGAGATCACGAGCAGCAGGCTGGACCCGGCGTACGCGCGAAACGGCTCGGCGATCGCGAGCCAGCCCGGCCGATCGATCCAGAACGCCGACTGCACGCGGCCGGCCTGGTCGATCAGCGTCGGCAGCCACGGCGCGTACAGGAGCGCCGCGCCGGCAGCGGCGGTGAGCCAGGGCCGCCACGCGCGATCGAAGCGCGCACGGTCGGCGAGGCGCCCGCCGGCCAGCACGACGAGCTGGGCCGCCGCGACGAACGCGCCGTACGCGTGCGTGTAGAGCATGAGCGCCGTGGACACCGCGTACACGACTCGAGTGCGGCGGCGCGGCGCCGCGATCAGCGACAGCAGCGCTCCCATCGACACGGTGCTCAGCAGCCCCAGCAGGGCGTACATCCGGGTTTCCTGCGCGTACTCCACGCGGAACGGAGATAGCGCCAGCAACAGGGCTGCGAGCGCGCCGGTGTCGCGGCCGAGCAGGCGCGACGCGACGCGCCAGGCCGCGACGATGGCGGCGACGTCGAGGAGGAGGGAGAGCGAACGGACCGCGACCTCGGACGTGCCGGCGACGCCGACCCAGGCGTGCAAGAGCAGGTAGTAGAGCGGTGGATGGATGTCGATCCATCGTTCGGCAAGGATGGCCGACACGGGCCGCGACGCGAGCCGAACCGAATAGGCCTCGTCGAACCAGAGGCTCTCGGTGCCGAGGTGCGCGGCGCGCAGCGCGACGGCGGCCGTCAGGATGCCGGCCGCGCGGGCCCACGATATACTCCCTGAAGTTCGCGGACTCACGGGTACCACTCTGGACTCACGTCAGATTGCGGAGCTCGAGCGCCTGTGCGCGCCGGGGTCGGTGCTGTCGACGCCGCCCGCCCTGCTCGCCTACGAGTGCGATGCGCTCGAACACCTTCGCGCCTCGCCCGCGGCCGTCGTGCTGCCGTCGAGCGCCGCAGAGGTCCAGGCCGTCGTCCGATTCTGTCATCGCGAAGGGCTGCCGTTCGTCGCACGCGGCCACGGCACCGGGCTGTCGGGTGGCGCGCTGCCGGTGCCGGGCGGTGTGGTCATCGGCCTCAGCCGCTTGAACCGCGTGCTCGACATCGACATCCCGAACCGGCGCGTGACCGTCGAGCCTGGCGTGACCAATCTGTCGATCTCGAAGCACGTCGCGCCCTACGGCTACTACTACGCGCCGGACCCGTCGAGCCAGCAGGTGTGCTCGATCGGCGGGAACATCGCGGAGAACTCGGGTGGCGCGCACTGCCTCAAGTATGGCTTCACCGTGCACCACGTGCTCGCGCTCGAGCTCGTGCTGCCGGACGGCGAGCTGGTCACGATCGGCGATCGCCGGCTCGACGCGCCTGGTCCGGATCTGCTCGGGCTCGTCGTCGGCTCCGAAGGGACGCTCGGCATCGCGACGAAAGCCGTGGTGCGGATCGTGCGGAAGCCCGAGGCGGTGCAGACGTTCCTCGCGGCGTTCGACACGATCGAAGCGGGCGGGCAGGCGGTGTCCGAGATCATCGCGGCCGGCATCGTGCCGGGCGCGATCGAGATGATGGACGCGCTGGCCATCGAGGCGGCCGAAGCGGCCGTCCATCCGAACTTTCCAAAAGCCAACACGGTGCTGATCGTCGAGCTCGACGGCCCAGCCCCGGAAGTACGGGCGCTCTCCGACGTCGTGCTGGGCATCTTCCGATCGCTCGGGGCGAGCGCCGTCGAGGTGGCGGAGCACGAAGCGCAGCGCGCCCGCATCTGGAAGGGCCGCAAGGCGGCGTTCGCCGCGATGGGCCGCATCTCGCCGAACTACTACGTGCAGGACGGGGTCGTGCCCCGGACGAAGCTCCCGCACGTGCTCGGCCGGATCCGCGACCTGGAGGTGCGCTCCGGCCTGAGGATCGGCAACGTCTTCCATGCGGGCGACGGCAACCTGCACCCGCTCATCTGCTACGACGAGCGCATTCCGGGCCAGTCGCAGCGCGCTGCCGAGGTCGCCGCGGAGATCCTCGGCTACTGCGTCGAAGCCGGCGGGTCGATCACCGGCGAACACGGCGTCGGGTGCGACAAGCGTGACTCGATGCCGAAGATGTTCAGTGCGATCGATCTCGCGGTGATGCGCGACGTGCGGCGCGCGCTCGACCCGACGGACATCTGCAATCCTGGCAAGGTCCTGCCGACGCCGAGGCTGTGCGGCGAAGTGCCGGGCCCCTACAAGCAGCACCCGGTCGAAGCCGCCGGCCTGGCGGAGCGCTTCTGATGCGCTCCGCGGCCGCGTCCGTGATCGATCTCGCGCAGATCGTCGGGCCGGCGTGCGTGCGCGATCCGGCGCCGGCGGATCTGGTGGACGGCATCCGGCCGTCGGTCGTCGTCGAGCCGGCCACCGCCGAAGCGGTCGGCGAGGTGCTCTCGTGGTGCGCGCGCGAACGGCGATCCGTCCTGGCCCGCGGCGGCGGCACGAAGTTGTCCTGGGGCCGGCCGCCCGAGCGCGTGGACGTCCTGCTCTCCACGCGCGCGCTCAACAGGCTCACGAGGTACGAACCGGGCGATCTGACGGTCGCGGTCGAAGCGGGGATGCGGATCGCCGATCTCAACTCCGAGCTGGCGCGCCATCGTCAGTGGCTGCCGCTCGACGCCCGCGGCGAGGCCGCGACGATCGGCGGCGTCGTGGCGACGAACGAGAGCGGGCCACTCCGGCATCGCTACGGGGCGCCGCGCGACGTCCTCATCGGCATCCGGATCGCAACTGCCGACGGCCGCATCGCGTCGGCTGGCGGCAGCGTCGTGAAGAACGTCGCCGGGTACGACCTCGGCCGGCTCGTCGCCGGATCCTTCGGCAGCCTCGCCGTCATCGTCGGCGCCGCCTTCAAGCTGTCGCCGGTGCCGGCGGCAGCGACCACGCTGCTGTTGACGTTTGGGACGCGCGAGTCGATCGCGGCCGCAGCCGCCGAGCTTGCCGCGAGCCAGCTCGATCCCGTCGCGCTCGACGTCGAGACGCGAGTGAGGGCGGGCCACGCGACGCATCGGCTGATCGTGCGCATGGCCGGCATGGCGGTGCCCGTCGACGCGCAGATCGCTTCCGCCGTGCGGCTGGCCGACGCGTGGGCGCCCGTGGACGCGCGCCAGCTCAGCGGCGACGACGACGATCGATGGTGGCGAGAGCACGCGGAGCAGGTGTGGCGCGATGACGGGACCGTCGTGAAGCTGAGCTGGATGCCGAACGATCTGGCGGCGGTCCTGGCGCTGCTCGAGGAGTTGGCCGGCCAGCGATTCGACGATGTGCATTTGACCGGACGTGCGGCGCTTGGAGTGGGCCTTTTGCGGCTGGCCGGCGAGGGGGCCAGCATTCCAAGTGCGATCGCCATGCTGCGCGAACGCCGCGCGGTCGTCGGCAACGTCGTGCTCGTGCACGCGTCCGCCGAAGTACGGCGTGCCGTGGACGTCTGGGGTCTCTCGGACGGCACCGCGGCGGTGAGCCGGCTGTTGAAGCAGTCGCTCGATCCCGCCGGCGTGCTGAATGCCGGGCGAGGGCCCATCTGATGGCAACGACGACCGCGCCGGTCGGGCGGCCGGCATTTCACGGCGTCGACACGCCTCCGCGCGAGCTGCTCGACACGTGCGTGCACTGCGGGTTCTGCCTGCCGACCTGTCCGACCTACGTCTTGTGGGGCGAGGAGATGGACTCGCCGCGAGGACGCGTCTACCTGATGCGGAGCGCGCTCGACGGGCGCGCGACGCTGTCGAACACGATGGTCGGACACTTCGACGCGTGTCTCGGGTGTCTATCGTGCGTCACCGCCTGCCCGTCGGGCGTGCAGTACGGCCCGCTCATCGAACGCACGCGCGCCCAGATCGAGCGGCACTACGAGCGCGGCACGGCAGATCGGTTGTTTCGAGGCGCGCTGTTCCGCACGCTGCCGTATCCCGGCGTGATGCGCCTGCTGCTCGCGCCGCTCGTTGTGGCTGGTGGCCTCGTGCGGGCGATCGGCCAGATCCGGTGGCTGCCGGCACGTGTGTCGGCGATCCTGCGGCTGGCCCCGAGCGTCACGTGGAGCGGCATCACGGGCGCGATCCCGGAACGCACGGCCGCCGCGGGGAGCCCGAGGCTCACGGTCGGGTTGCTCACCGGGTGCGTGCAGCGTGTCGTGTTTCCGCAGGTCCATCGCGCGACGCTCGACGTCCTCTCCGCCGAGGGGTGCACCGTTCTCGCGCCAGCGGGGCAGGGATGCTGTGGTGCGCTCTCGCGCCACGCGGGACGGCTCGAGGAGGCGCGCGCGTTCGCCCGCCGCACCATCGAGACGTTCGAGCAAGCCGGCGTCGACCGCATCGTCGTCAACGCGGCCGGCTGCGGGTCGTCGATGAAGGAGTACGGCGAGCTGTTCGAGGGTGATGCGACGTGGACCGTGCGCGCGCGTGCCTTCGCGGCGAAGGTGCGCGACGTCTCCGAGCTCGTTGGGGAGCTGGGGCCGCCGCGCGCCGCGCGCCATCCGATCGCCGCGAGGGTCGCGTATCACGACGCCTGCCACCTCGCGCACGCGCAGGGGATCCGGGCCGAGCCGCGGGATCTGCTGCGGTCGATTCCCGGCATCGAGCTGCTCGAGCTGCCGGAACCCGAGATCTGCTGTGGCAGCGCCGGCATCTACAATCTCGTCCAGCCGCGGGCGGCCGAGGACCTCGGACGCCGGAAGGGCCAGCAGATCCAGACGCTGGCGCCGGACGCCGTGGCGACGGCGAATCCCGGCTGCACGATGCAGATCGGCGGCGCCTGCGCGAGCCTGGGCGCGAAGGTCCCCGTGCTGCATCCGATCGAGATCCTCGCGGCGTCGATACGAGGCGATCGGCTCGACGCGTCATCGCCGGGTGGCGTCGCGCGCGTCCCGTAGGACAATGGCTGGTATGAAGCTGCGGGTCATCTGCGAGTCCAAGATCCATCACGCGATCGTCACGGCCGCGGACCTGGACTACGTGGGGAGCATCGGCATCGACGCCACGCTCATGGACCTGACCGGCATCGTGCGCGGCGAGCAGGTGGCCGTCTGGAACGTCAACAACGGCCGGCGGATCGAGACGTACGCGATCCCGCTCGCCGCCGGCTCCGGCGCCGTCATCGTCAACGGTGCGGCCGCGCACCATTTCAGTCCCGGCGACCGGATCATCGTCGCCGCGTTCTGTTTGACCGATGAGCCGGTCGACCCGCAGATGATCGTCGTGAACGATCAGAACCGCTTCGTGCGCTACCTCGAGGGTACCGCGGCGGCCGAGGATCTGATCGAGGTGCCCTCGCCGCGGTAGGGAAGGGATGCCGATGCCGCGCCGTTCGACGTCGTGGGCCGCGATCGGGCTGGCGGCCGCGGGCGCCACGATCGCTCTGGCGCAGGGCGAGCAGCGTCCTCCGGTGTTCCGGAGCGGCGTCGAGCTGATCGAGCTCGGCATCGCCGTGGTGGACCGCAATCGGCAGCCGGTCCGTGGCCTGTCGGCCGATGACTTCACGCTTCTCGAGGACGGGACGCCCCAGCGCATCGTGCAGTTCTCGGAAGTCGAGGTCCCGGCGCGCGATGGGCCGATCGTGATGGCGGACGAGATCGCGGCGCCCGATCTGAGCGCGCCGCAGTTCGCCGACCGCCGCCTCGTCGCGATCGTGTTGGACGACTTCGGGCTGCCGTTCGGCAACGCGAGCACGCCGGCCGGCAATTCGATCTACATCCCCGAGGCCAAGAAGGTCGCCCGGCAGATCGTGCAGTCGCTCGGTCCGAAGGACTTCGGCGCGGTCGTGCTGACGCGGGACCTGCGAGGCTACCCCGATTTCACGAACATGTCGTCGAAGCTGACGGCCGCCATCGAGCAGTTCCGTCCTCCCGGGGAAGCCGAGGCGATGGCGCTGATGCAGACGGCGCGCGGCCGCGTCGGCATGATCGCAACGCTGCGACAGGTGATCGGCTACATGGACCAAATGCCGCAGCAGAAGAAGGTGGTGGTGTACGTGGGCCTGCCGCCGGAGGTGGACTTCGCGCGGCGCTGGCTCTCCTCGACGGCCGATCGGCTCGAAGATCTCATCCGCGCGGCGCAGGCGGCGGGCATCGGCATCTTCGGCTTCGACGTCGGCGGCCCGGTCGACCGCAGCGGACAGGGCACGCTGCTGGCGCTCGCCGAGAACACGGGCGGCCGCGCGATCGGCTACGCGCAGCTCGAGAGTGGCGTGCGCCAGGTCCTTGCGGAGAACGCTTCCTACTATCTCATCGGGTTCGAGCCGGCCGCGCCGCGCGATGGCAAGCCGCACAAGCTCGACGTCAAGGTGCGCCGTGGCGGCGTCAGCCTGCGCTTCCGGCGGTCGTACGTCGCGCCCGGTCCGCCCGACATGGTCAAGGGTGAAGCGCCGGCTTTCGACGCGCCGGTCGATGCCGCCGTGACCGCCCTCGGCCGTGCGCTCGAGAGCCGGCGAACGTTCGTGAGCGCCTCGGCGCAGCGCGGCTTCGTTGCGGTCGTCGCCGAGATCTCGTCGCGGGAATACGCGGCGAAGTGGACGGCCGGCGCGGACGTGGACGTCGCGGTTACGGACAGCGCCGGCGCCCTCGTCGGCACCGCGGCCGGCCGCATCGAGAAGGGCACGAGGGCCGTGATGGTCGGCATTCCGCTGAACGATGCCGCCGGCCAGCCCCTCCCGGCGAGCCGCGGTCCGTTCCGTGCCGCCGTGAAGATCCGGGCGGAGGGCGCAGTGCTCGAGGACGCCGCCCAGGCGTCGACGGGCGGGGCGTGGCTCGGTGCCGCCCGCGTGTGGCGTGGGCAGGGATCGGCGCGCTCGCCCCTGCAACCCACCGCCGAGTACCAGTTCTCGCGGTCCGAACGGCTCTTCGTCGAATGGGCGGTCGTACAGCCTGCCGATCGCCGCACCGCGCGCCTGCTCAGACGTACCGGCGAGCCGACGCCCGTGACCTTGACCCTCACGGATGGCGTGACCGCCGGAACGCCGACGATGTCCACGACGTTTGCGTTGACCCAGTTGGCGCCGGGAGACTACGTGCTCGAGGTCGTCGCCGGCCGCGGGGACGACACCGAACGGCGTCTGCTGCCATTCCGCATCGTTCAGTAGCCGGGATCCAGAGCTGCGACGAAACGCGCGCGCACTTCGCGACATGGTCGACCGGTTGACCGCGCACGAACGCGCGACCGGATAGCCGTGCGGGCGAAAGCGCTCAACTGGCGCGCCGCGAACGCCGCTCCACGTGCTTTCCGGCCGGACGGGCCGCATGGCTCGTGGTGGCTTTCGGCCGCGCCACCGCGGGAGGCTTCTTGCCGGCGCTGACGCGCTCCAGGCTCTGCCGCAGCGCATCCATGAGGTTGACGACGCGGGCCGGCTTGGCCGGCGCTTCGGGTTCCGAAACGGCCTTCGTGCCTTTCGTCCGGAGCATTTGCTTCAGCGCGACCTCGTAGTTGTCCACGAACGTCGAGAGATCAGCGGTGGACTCGAAGCTGTCGAGAATCTGCCGCGCGAGCTTCACTTCCTCGGGCCGAGCCTTCGCTGCGGACGACAGCTCTTCGACGTCGTCCATGTCGCGAACCTCGCCGGCGGTCCGCAGGGTGTACAGGATGAGCGCGCTCTCACGCGGTGTCACGGCGACGAGGTACTCGCGGCCGTGGAGCGCGACCCGGCCGATCGCGGCGCGCCCGTCGAGCCCGGCGCGAACGACTGCGAACGCCGGCCCGGCCGCCTTGCCGTCAGGCGCCAGGTAGTACGCGCGCTCGATGAAGATCGGATCGACCGCGGCGGCATCGACGACGTGCGAGACGTCGACGAGCCCGGACGACTTGGGCCGCAGCCGCGCGATCTCCTCCTCTTCGACGATCACGTACTGGCCCTTGGACGACTCGTAGCCCTTCACGATGTCGTCCTTTCCAACCTCCTCATGGCAGTGCGGACACCATTTCTTCAACTGGATGCGGGTGTGGCACTTCCGATGGAGCTGATGGAACGAGACGTCGCTGCCGGGATTCGTCGCAGGGTAGGCACGGACGGGGATCGTGACCAGGCTGAGCTTCAGCGATCCCTTCCAGCTCGAGCGCGCTGCCATGGCGGCGTACGTCAGCAAAACGTGGGCCAGGCCCTCATCGTTCCAGCCAATCGAGGAGCCGTTCGAGCGGCCAGCAGTTGATGATGCGGTCCGCGGGAATTCCAGCGAGGCGAGCGTGCGCAAGGGCAGTGTCGGCATAGCCGAGCTGACGGCTGGAGTGGGCGTCGCTGTCGAGGGCGAACGTGCAGCCCGCCGCGAGAGCGCGGGCGGCGAGAGCGTGGTCGAGGTCCTGCCGGGCGGGATCGCCGTCGAGCTCGACGGCGACGTGGCTGCGGGCGGCCGTCTCGAACACCGCATCCCAATCGGCCGTGACGCCCGGTCGTGAGCCGGCCATCCGGCCGCGCGGGTGCGCCAGCACGTGTACCCACGGCGTGCGAACCGCGTTCACGAGCCTTTCCGTCTGGTCCGCCGGCGTTCTGAGCTTGGCGTGAGGGGCGGCCAGGACGATTTCGACGCCGTGGCAGTCCGCACGCGACACATCGAGGCTGCCGTCGAGCAGGATGTTCGCTTCCAGCCCTTTGAGGATTCGGCAGCTCAGCGCATCCTCACCGTTCAGCGCGTCGATCTCGCGATGCTGCGCCTGCAGCTCGGCGTCGGACAACCCGCCGGCGATCGGCAGGCCCTTGGAGTGATCGGTCACGGCCATGAACTCGTAGCCGCGTGCTGCGCAGGCGCCGGCGAGCGCCCGAATCGGCTCGGCGCCATCGCTCCACGTCGAGTGCATCTGAAGATCGCCACGATAGTCGGCGGTGCGCACGACACCGCGCAACGGCAGGCGAAGCACGCGCACGACTTCGGCGCGGCTGAGCACGCCACCGCGCAGCGCACGGCGGCGCTCCACGTCCGCCGTGCGGCCGCTGCTCTGGACCGCCCGCTCGACGAGCTCGGATCGTCCCGTCGCCATGACCTCGTTGATCACCCGCAACGACGCCGGGCCGACGAACGGAATGGCCTGCAGCCGCCCTTCGCGATCGATGAGGTCGGTCACCTGTGCGTCGAGTTCTTGGATGACGGCAGCGGCGCCCTTGTAGCCCCACTGCTTCGGTTTGTCCGCCTGCACCGACGCCAGGTCGCGCAGCAGACCGCTGATGAGCGCGTTGAGGTCGGGCACGCCTCTCGCCACAGACGATTGTTGCTCAGGCTGGGCGCGTCCGTGAGGCACGCGAACCAAAGCTTCGCCGCGCCGCTGGTATTGCTCTTGCCAAGGCTTGGGCCGGAGGAGCCAAGGCATGACCAACACACCGATCGATTGGGAGAGCATCAAGGGCTGGGTCGGGACCATCGTGCTGACCGCGCCGGACGAACCGGAGGCTGACGACGACGAGGACGAGGACGACGATGAGTTCGAGGATGAGGACGAAGAAGACGAGGAGGAAGGTGGCGAAGAGGAAACCGGGGGCGGTGAGGAGGACTGACGTGAAGGGCGGCACGCGGACGCGGCGCCTCGCCGCGTCCGAAGCGAGGTCAGCGCGACACGGGCTGTGCATCCATCGCGTCAGCGCTGTATCGCCTGGTGGCTCTTCTGTGGAAGCACGTTCCGGGGATTGGACGCCGTCACGTGCTCACGATGGGATGTCAGGAGGAACGATGACACGGCCGAAACCGCGGAGGTCCACGAATCGCAGCCGGCGCCGCCGCGCGGGCAAGACGAGCCCGGCGTATCGAGATCGCGATCGGGGAGTCCAGGGCCCGCCCAACAAGCCTGGGCAATACGAGGATGGCAGTGACGATCGGACTGACACGCTCGGAGGCGGGCAAGGACCTGGCCAGGGCCGGGGAGCGAACCCTGGCGAGGTCCACGTGCCCGCTCCGCGCACGCGTCACTTCTGAGCGTGCTGGTGCGTTTCGTGCTCCACGAGCGGCACATCGACGACGTGCTGGGACACGAAGTAGACCTGCATCTCGTTCGTGCGCACGATGCTGCTCACGATCAAGTCGTTCGTACCGTCGTCGCCCTGCTCGCCGGCCATGTGCGCCATGGCCCGCGCCTCACGCAGAATCACCTCGTGCGCGTGCAGCAGGCGTGAAATCTGCGTCGAGACCGGCTCGCGTCCCTTCGGCGGCCGGGGGATGATCGTCAGCTCGGCCACGTCCGGCGCCATCGCGACGCTGATGCCGCCGAGCAGTTGAATCCGCTCGGCGATGACGTCGATCAGCGCGTCCTGCGCCTCGTGGTGCTTGTCGAAGAGCAAGTGCAGCGGGTAGAACGTCGGGCCCGTGACCTGCCAATGATGTTTCTTGTACAGGCTGGCCAGCGTCATCGTATCGGCGAGCAGTTGGTTCAGGTTTTCGACGCTCTGGCGGCACACCGATTCCGGCAGAGCGATCGGGGACTTGATCAGGTGCCCGTAGGGCTGGATCTCGTGCGGCTCACGATTACCGAGCGGCGCGGCATGCTGGAGGATGACGTCGGAGTCGAGGATTCGAGGTGCCATGCCCGACGCCGCTGCAGTCCTCGGGCCAACGTCTTGTACGCTCTTCCGCGACCGTTATTGGGCATGCGGGGTGAAGCCGCGCCTGGATCAGCGAAAATCTCCGTTCCCGTGCCAAGGAACTCACGCCGTTTTCAGGGCGTGTGTCTTGCAGTCCGTGCCCGAGTGGGACATCGAGTGGCGTACGGGCGAGCGACGCGCCGTCGACCGGTGCGCCGGGCCCTGCTCGGCCTGTCTTCGGTCCGGCCGCGGCGCGGCGGTGGCGCCGTTGGGCCGGCGCGATAGCGCACACGATGCGGACCGACGATCTGGCCGTCGCGACGATGACGCTCGCGCGTACCGAGCAGGAGGCAGCGCTGCTCTCGCGCGCGCTCGAGCTGCTGACCGCGCACGGATGGCCAACCATCGTCGCTGACGGGGCGTCGGTCCCGTCGTTCCGCGAGTTCCTGCGATCGCATCGGACGCTGCGGATGGTCGAGCCCGAGGGCCCGGGGCTCGTCGGGCAGGTGAGGCGTGCGATGGACGAGGCGGCGCGCCAGCACGGCCGCTTCGTGCTCTACACGGAGCCCGACAAGGCCACGTTCTTTCAGCAACATCTCGCGGGGTTCCTCGCCGCGGCGCCCGACGACGACGACGTCGGCGTGGTGCTGGCCTGTCGAACGCCGCCGGCGTTCGAGACGTTTCCCCAGACCCAGCGGACGACAGAGGAGGCGATCAATCGTCTGTGCGGGCACGTGCTGGGAGCGGATGGCGACTACTCGTACGGCCCGTTCCTTCTGAACCGCCGGCTCGCGCCGCTCGTGCGGCACGCGGAGGCCGAGCTTGGATGGGGATGGCGGCACTTCGTCTTCGGCGCCGTGGCTCGGCTCCGATGGCGGATCGTGCACGTGACGGGGCACTTCGCCTGTCCGGAAGAGCAGCGCGCGGAACACGCGGACGAGCGGCTGCATCGGCTGAAGCAGCTTCAACAGAACGTTGCCGGTCTGCTCCTCTCGCACCACGAGCGAATGGCTGATGCGATCTCGCGCTGCGCCGATCCCGCCGACCGCTGCGCGGATGATTCGATCTCCTGAATCTGTCACTATCGGTGGATGGGATGGATGCCGCCCGCACCGGGACGGCTCGTCGACGTCGGCGGCTTCCGGTTGCACGTCGCGACGGAAGGAACTCGCGGGCCTGCCGTCGTGTTCGATGCGGCGCTCGGCGGATCTTCGATCAGTTGGACCTTCGTGCAGCCGTCGGTCAGCCGGTTCGCGAGAACCGCTGCGTACGACCGGGCCGGCTTCGGCTGGAGCGATGCCGGTCCGCTGCCTCGCACGGCCGGCCGCTCGGCCGACGAGCTGCACACCGCGCTCCGGGTTGCCGGCGTGCCGCCGCCGTACGTGCTCGTGGGCCACTCGTACGGCGGGTTGGTCATGCGGATCTTCGCCGCGCGCTACCGGCGCGACGTCGCGGGTGTAGTGCTCGTCGATCCCGCGCATCCCGAGGATTGGGCCGATCCCGCGCCCAAGGAGCAGGCGCGCATCGACAAGGGCGTGCTGCTGTGCCGCTACGGCGTCGCGGCCGCGCGGTTCAGGCTGTCGCACCTCGTCGCGATCCTCGTGGGGCTCGGTGCCATGCGGCCGGCCCGGGCGCTGGCCGACACGTTGGCGCGTGGCGGCCTCGGCGGCGAGATCGACTACATCCTGTCGCCGTTCTGGAAGTTGCCCGCCGAGGTCCGCCGGCCGCTCCACCGATTCTGGGCGCGGCGCAGATTCTTCGAGGCGCTTGGCAGCCAGATTGGCTCGATCGCGACGAGCGCCCGCGAAGCGCTGGAGGCCTCCGCCTCGGGCTACGGCGACCTGCCGCTCATCACGTTGTCAGCCGCCGATCCATCCCCTTATCGTGTCAACCAGCAGGATGCGCTCGCGCGCCTGTCGTCGCAGGGCGCGCACCTGATCGCGAAGCGAAGCGGACACTGGATCCCTCTCGACGAGCCGGAATGGATCGTCGCGGTCATCCGCGACCTCGTCGACACAGTCCGAAAAGAGCGCTCGCCGAGCCCGGCGGCGATGTCGATCCCGCCCGTGGCGAGCGGCGTGTGACCGCGTCACTCTCGTCGCAGGCGGGCTGCTGTTCGTGCTGGTGTTCTCGGCTGGCGGAGTGGAGCGGGCTACGGGAATCGAACCCGTCTAGCTGGCTTGGGAAGCCAGAGCATTACCACTATGCTAAGCCCGCTCGGGCCACGCGATCATAGCAGGTCCAGGGGCCGGCCCGAGCTATCCTCGGATTACCCCGAGCACCTCGTCGCGTCTCTGTGCCATCAGCTCCGGCGTCAGCGCCTCGAGGTTCAGCCGCAGCATCGGCTCGGTGTTCGAGCCGCGGACGTTGAAGTGCCAATCGGGGAACTCGGCCGAGAACCCGTCGAGCGTGTAGGTGTGCCCATGCCGGTAGCGCTCGGCCAGCATGGTCAGCTTGGCGTCCACCTGGCTCATGTCGGCGACGCGGGTGTTGATCTCGCCCGAGATGAAGTACTTCGCCCGCAGCGGCGCGAGCAGATCGCGGAGCGTCATGTTCCGGCGTGACATCAGCTCGAGGATCAGCAGCGCCGGGATGAAGCCGTTGTCGGCGTAGTAGAAGTCCCTGAAGTAGTAGTGGCCGGTGACCTCGCCGCCGAAGACCGCGTTCTCTTCGCGCATCCGCCGCTTCATGAACGCGTGGCCGACGCGGTTCATCACGGCCTTGCCGCCGTGCGCGGCGACGACGTCCTTGACGGCGTAGCTCGCGCGCACGTCGTAGACGATCGTCGAGCCGGGCGACTTGGCGAGCGCGGCTTCGGCGAGCAGCGCCGTGATGAAGTCGCCCGAGATGAACTCGCCGGCGCCGTCGAGGAAGAAGCAGCGGTCGGCGTCGCCATCCCATGCGATCCCGATGTCGGCCTTCTCGGCGATCACCCGCTCGGTGATGTCCACGCGGTTCTCGTCGATGAGCGGGTTGGCCTCGTGATTGGGGAACGTGCCGTCGATCTCGAAGCAGAGCCTCGTCGTCCGGCACGGCAGCCGGTCGAAGAGCCGTGGCACGACGAGCCCGCCCATCCCGCTGCCGGCGTCGAGCACGACGTTGAACGGCTTGACGACGGCCGGGTCGATGAAGCCCAGCACGCGGGCGACGTAGTCGTCGAGGATCGACACCGTCTCGATCCCGCCGCGGGGCCGGCTCGACGCCGGGACGTGCCCGGTCGTCACCATGTCGCGGATCTCGCCGATGCCTTCGGCGCCCGAGAGCGGGAAGGCGTCGCGCCGCACCATCTTGATCCCGTTGTACTCGCCGGGATTGTGCGACGCGGTGATCTGCACGCCGCCGTCGAGGCCGAGGCTCGCGACCCCGAAGTACATCATGTCGGTCGCGCACATGCCGAGGTCGACGACGGTGGCGCCCTGTTCGCGCGCTCCGTCGATGAAGGCCGCGGCCAGCGACGGCGACGACACGCGCATGTCGCGCGACACGGCGATCCGGTCGGCGCTCAGGTACGCGACGTAGGCGCGGCCGATCGCGCGCGCGGCGCCTTCGTTCACCTCGGCCGGGTAGAGGCCGCGGACGTCGTACGCCTTGAAGATCGAGGGAGAGATGGGCATCGGGGCAACTCCGTGGTCTCGGGCGCGGCCGCGGCCGCGCCCCGGTTCACGCGCGCGAGAAGTCGGTGACGTGGCTTCCGTCGCCGAACACGCCGCCGTCGGCAACGTCGACATGGCGGCCGAACCGGCACTCGCGTCCGGCGAGCACCGCACCGATGCGGGCGCCCGCGTCCACGACCGTCTGCGGCCAGAGGATGGCGCCGCGCACGACCGTGCCCTCGCCGATCTGACAGTGCGGTCCGATGACCGTGTGCGGCTCGATCCGCGCGCCTCGCCGCAGCACCACGCCGGCGTCGATGAAGCACGGCGCATGAATCGTGACGTCGTCTTCGACGATCGCATCGGGCGAGACGACGGCCGCGCCGGGCGAGGCGGCGAACGGCGGCGCCACGAACCGGCCGATCATGATGTCCCGGTGCGCCTGGCGGTACTTCTCCGGCGTGCCGATGTCGATCCAGTAGCCGCGGTAGATCTCGGCGACGAACGTCTCGTTGTTGCGGATGAGCGACGGGAAGAACTCCCGCTCGATCGAGTACGAGATGTTCGGCGGGATCCGATCGAGCGTCTCGGGCTCGAGCACGTAGATCCCCGCGTTGATCGTGTCGCAGCGGATTTCGTCCGGGTTCGGCTTCTCGATGAAGCCGAGCACGTTGCCGTCGTGGTCGGTCTCCACCAGGCCGTAAGCGGACGGGTTCTCCACCGGCGTGAGCACGATCGTCGCGCGCGCCTTCCGATCGCGGTGCCGCGCGATGAGCGCCGGCAAATCGACGGACGTGAACACGTCGCCGTTGAAGACGACGATCGGCTCGCCGCGCGTGTCGCCCGCCGCGAACCGGATGGCGCCGCCCGTGCCGAGCGGGTGCGGTTCGACGACGTACCGGAGCGCGATGCCCATCGCCGAGCCGTCGCCGAACACCTCTTCGATCCGCCGCGGCTGGTAGTTGAGGCTCAGGACGACCTCGTCGATCTCGGGCACCTGCCGCAGCAGATCGATCTGGTACTGCAGGAACGGACGATCGAAGATCGGGACGACCGGCTTCGGCGTGTGGAGGGTCAGCGGCCGCAGGCGCGTGCCCTGCCCTCCGGCGAGCAAAATCGCTTTCATGCCGGCCGAAATCATAGCAAACGGCGATGCCGCCTTCGCCTTATGCCGTAATATTGAGCCGAGCCGCCTGTGAATCTGCCGAACGCGCTCACGCTCGGACGGATTTTTCTCGTCCCCCTGCTCGTCGTCGTGCTGCTCACCGGATTCGACGAGCAGGTCATGGGCATCAGCAACGAGATGCTCGGCGCCGCCATCTTCGGCGTCGCGTCGTTCACCGACTGGCTCGACGGCTACGTGGCCAGGCGCCGCGGGCAGGTGACCGGCATCGGCCAGTGGATGGACCCGCTCGCCGACAAGCTGCTCGTGACGGCCGCCTTGATCTCGCTCGTGCAGATGGGCCTCGCGCCCGCCTGGATGGTGGCCGTGATCCTCGGACGGGAGTTCGCCGTCACGGTCCTCCGCAGCGTGGTCCACGCGCGCGGGCAGAGCCTGCCGGCCTCGCCGCTCGGCAAGATCAAGATGGCGGCGCAGGTGATCGCGATCCTGCTGCTCATCCTGGGGCCGCGGCACATGCAGCAGTTCTTCGTGCTGGGCCAGGCGGCCCTGTGGGTCGCGACGATCGCGGCGCTCGTCTCGGCGGTCGACTACTGGCGGCGGTTCAACGGGGTCGTCACTGCGCGGCCGACGCCGGCGAGCCCGGAGCGGCCAGCACCGAAACCGGCGCAGGATCGGGTAAGCGCTTGAGCTCCTCGGCGCGCACCTTCGCCCGGTCCAGGAACTCGCTCGCCTGGTACTCCGCCAGCAGCTTCTCGTAGTACGGCAGGGCCTCCTTCGGCCGGCCCACCCGGTAGAACGATTCGGCCAGGTAGTAGTACGCCTCATCGCGCCGCGAGTACTGGGGGTCGTCGTCGATCACCGATCGGAGGCGCGGGATCGCCCCTGAGTACCACTGGTTGCGGAAGTAGTGGAGGCCAACGCGCATGTCGCTCGTCGAGAGCCGCTCGCGCGCCTCGCGCTGCAGTTTCAGCACCTCCGGTTTGTACTCGCTGTTCGGGTAGCTGCGGAGGAACTGGTCCGTTTCACGCAGCGTGTCGAGCGTCGGCGTTTGATCGCGATCGGACGACAGCATCTGCTTGAACTGCGAGTAGCCGAGCCGGTACTGCGCGTAGTCGGCGCGCGGATTGAGCGGGTAGAACCGGAGGAACTCCCGGAAGACCTCGGCGCCGAGCAGGTACTGGTCGTAGCCACCCTGGCCGAGGTGCGCGTCGCCGATGCCGAGCCGCGCTTCCTGGCGGTACGAGCTCTGCGGGTAGGCGTCGATGATGCGCTGGAAGTACTCGCGGGCGTCGAGCCAGCGCTTCTTCTGCAGGGCCTCGGTGCCTCGGTCGAAGAGATACTTGTCCGGTTCGCGCTCGCCGGGCGACGGCATCCGCACGGGCGCGACGCACGCGGCCAGCGAGGCGGCGAGCACGGCGGCGAGCGGCAACGCGAGCGATCGAGACCATCGGGTCATGCGCGTCATGCCGCTCAACGGACCTCCAGCACGCCGGACAGCCATCGATGCTCGGCGGCCAGCCCGTCGTCGAGCGTATGGGTCGGCCGAAATCCCAGCTCGTCCTTGGCGCGGGTCGTGTCGGCGAACGTGTCGCGCATGTCGCCCTTCTCGGCGGGCAGCCGCCGGATGGTCAGCGGGCGTCCCGTGACTCGGCCGATCGTGTCGAGCACCTGGTTGATGGTCACGCGCGTGCCGCCGCCGATGTTATAGACGCCGCCCGGCGTGCCGCGGTCGCCGGCCGTGCACGTGGCCGTCACGATGTCGTCGACGAAGGTGAAGTCGCGCGTCTGCTCGCCGTCGCCGAAGAGCGTGACGGGCTCGCCGACGAGCGCGGCCTTGATGAACCGGTGGAACGCCATGTCGGGCCGCTGCTTGGGGCCGTACACCGTGAAGTACCGCAGCGACACCGTCGGGACGCCGTGGTTCACGTGGTAGAGGTAGCAGAGGTGCTCGGCGGCCAGCTTGGTCACGCCGTACGGCGACACCGGCTGCAGCACCGAGTGCTCGCGCATCGGGATCGTGGCGACGTCCCCGTAGACGGACGAGCTCGAGGCGTACACGAGACGGTGCAGCGCCCGGCCCTTCGCCGCTTCGAGCAGCCGCTGCGTCGCGTCGACGTTGTGGGACGTGTAGGTGCGGAACTGCTCGCCCCAACTGCCGCGGACGCCCGCCTGCGCGGCCAGATGGAAGATGTGGGTGACGCCGTCGAGCAGCGGTTCGAGCGGCACGGTCTGCAGCGGCGCCTCGACGAACCGGAACGCCGATCGGGCGCGCAGCGGCTCGAGGTTGTGCTCCTTCAGCGCGCGCGCGTAGTAGTCGGTGAAGCAGTCCAGCCCCGTGACGTCGGCGCCGGAGTCGAGCAGACGCGCCGCCAGGGTCGATCCGATGAAGCCGGCGACGCCGGTGACGAGCGCCTTCACGCGAAGGCCTCCCGCACGCGCGAAGGCAGCCGGCACGGCCGGCCGTCGGCGCCGACCGCCGCGTGCACCGTCCGCCCGGTCGCCGCGACGGCCGACCGGCCGCTGACGGTCAGCTCGTACGTGAACTCCATGCGCGCGGGCGACGTCAGCGTCCCGGTCGTGGCGATCTGCACCTCATCATCGTAGCGCACCGGCTGGCGGTAGACGCAGCTCGCCTCGATGACCGGCAGCGCGACGCCCGAGGCTTCCATCTCCCGGTAGGTCCAGCCGAGGGTGCGCAGCAGGTCCGTCCGCCCGATCTCGAACCACACGAAGTAGTTCGCGTGGTAGACGACGCCCATCTGGTCAGTTTCGGCGTAGCGTACGCGCAGCGTCGACGTGGACGTGGGCACCGGCTCAGGCCTCGGCGGCGGCCCGGCGCAGCGCCTGAATGGCGCCGGCGACGTCGGCCGACCCGTAGATGGCGGAGCCGGCGACGAGCACCGTCGCCCCGGCGCGGACCAGCCGGCCGGCGTTGTGCACGTCGACACCGCCGTCGACGCCGATGCTCGCGTCGCTGCCGTTGACCGTCAGCAGGTCGCGCATCCGCGCGACACGGTCGAGGCTGCGCGGAATGAACGTCTGACCGCCGAACCCAGGGTTCACCGACATGATGAGCACGTGATCGACGAGGTCGATCACGTCGGCGATCGTCTCGACCGGCGTGGATGGGTTCAGCGCGACGCCTGCCCGCGCGCCGAGCTCCCGGATGGCCGAGAGCGTGCGGTGCAGGTGCGGCAGCACCTCCACGTGCACCGTGAGCGTGGCCGCGCCCGCCGTGACGAACGCCTCCACGTAGCGCCCCGGATCCTCGATCATCAGGTGCACGTCGAGCGGCACGCGCGCCACCCGATTGAGCGCCGCGACAACCGGCACGCCGATGGTGATGTTCGGCACGAATCGGCCGTCCATGACGTCGACGTGGATGAGGTCGGCGCCGCCATCCTCGGCCTGCGTGACCGCGTCGCCCAGCCGCGCGAAATCGGCCGAGAGGATCGACGGCGCGATCTGCACGGTCACCGGCTCACCTCCAGCACCACCGGCTCGCCGGCGCCGATCTGGAATCCGGGCTGCGGCCGCTGCCGGACGACGGTGCCGGACGGCACGCCGGGATAGGGCACGTCGGCGCTCACCGATACGCGGAACCCCCGGCGGCGCAGCAGGTCCACGACGCGGCTGGCCGGCGTGCCGATGAGATCCGGCATCACGAAGCTGACGCCGCCCTGCCCGCGGTTGACCAGCAGGTTCACCTGGCCGGCCCGCTGCTTCTCGGGCGGATCCTGCGCGATCACGGTGCCGGCCGGATACTCGCCGTCGTGGATTTCAGACCGGCTGGCGATGCCGATCTGCGCCTGCGCCAGCACGATCTCCGCCGTGCGTTCGGCCTGACCGACGACGGACGGCACGATCGGATCGCGTTGCCCGTCGCTCACGCGCACGCGGACCGTCCGCTGGCGCCGGAGCACCGCGCCCGGCTCGGGTTCCTGCGCGAGGATGCGGTCGGCCGGTACCTTGGGATCGGCCCGCCGCGACTCGACCTTCAGCGCCAGGCCTTCGTCGGCGAGCGCCGTCGTCGCGGCCGCGATCGTCATGCCCTTCAGATCCGGCACGGCCACCTCGCGCGCACGGTTCGTGACGCGAAACGCCGTCAGGAAGAACGCGCCGAAGGTCACCGCGAGCGCGACCGCCAGCACGAGCAGCCGGCCGGCGCTCCAGACGCGCGTGCCGAAACGGGACGAAGGCGGAGGAGAGGGCAAGATGTGTGGCGCGATGCTCGGGCAGGTATCGGGCCGTCGGGCCGGAAGTGTACTATGCGCCGCCGCGGCGCACCAACGTGGCCGCGAAGTAGGCGTCGAGCGCGTGGCGGAATGGCTCGGTGCGCAGGCAGCCGTCGGCGTCCACGACGTCCGCCGGCAGGCGCGCGGGCGGTGGCGCCAGCTCGAAGCCGTCGACCTCGGCCAGGAACGCGCGGACGACCTCGATGTTCTCTTCGGGTTCGCTCGAGCACGTCGCGTACACCAGCCGTCCGCCCGGCCGGACGAGCGCGGCGGCGGCGCGCAGCATCCGGCGCTCGTCGGCGACGAAGCGCGGCTGGTCGTCCTCGCGCCGGATCCACTTGAGATCGGGGTCGCGCCGCAGGGTGCCGAGCCCTGAGCAGGGCGCATCGAGCACGACGCAGTCGAAGATCGGACGGAACGGCAGGGGCTGCCGGGCGTCGAGAGCCACCACCGGCACGGGCAGCCCGCGCTCGGCCATCGTTCTCGCGAGCAGCCGCACCCGCGATACGCGATAGTCGCTCGCGATCAAGTGCGACCTGGAGCCGGGCCGTGTGAGCTCGAGATCGTCGGCGAGCGCGGTCGTCTTTCCGCCGGGCGCCGCACAGAGGTCGATCACCGTCTCGCCCGGCCGCGCGCCGGCGAACTCGGCGACGAGCTGCGCGCCCTCATCCTGCACCGCCATCGTCTCGGCGGTCGCCGGCGTGAGCCGGCCGAGGCTTCCTGGCGGAAGCCGAATCGCGCCGGCCGCGTACGGTGCCCGCTCCGCCTCGATCCCTTCGGTCCGGAGGGCGGCGAGCCGGTCGAGGACCGGCCGGCCGCCCAACGGACGAACCGTCACGGCGGGGGAGGCGTTGTTGAACCGGCACCAGCGTTCGGTGGCGTCGAACCCGTACCGTCGGAGCCACCGTTGAACCACCCACCGCGGGTGCGAGAGCGCGACGGCCAGATACGCGAGCTGCTCCTCTTCGGTCGCCGTCGGGCCCGGCCGCCGCGGCAGCGCAGCGCCGGCACGTGGCCGCGCGGCATCGGGATCACGGGCCATCTGCCGCAGCACGGCGTTGACCAGGCCGGCGGCTCTGGGCGCGCCGAGCGTCCTGACGGCTTCGACCGCTTCGTGGACGATCGCGTGCGGCGGCACGCGCTCGAGATGCCGCAGTTGATACGCGCCGAGGCGGAGCACGACCCGGACGGGCGCGTCGAGGTGCGCGGCCGGCCGACGGGCGGCAGCTTCGGTCAGCGCGTCGAGCTCGGCCTGCCAGCGCAGCGCGCCGGCGGCGAGCTCCACCAGCAAGCCGCGGTCGCGCGCGTCGGCCACGGCCGCCCGTTCGCGATCGAGCGCCGCCGCGAGCGTGGCGTGGCCTCGCTCCACCGAGAGGAGCACACGCGCCGCCGCGACACGAACGGCCGCCATCAGCCGGTCGGCACCGGATCCAGACGGTCGCCGGCGCTCAGGGTGTGGCCGAGCAGGAACTGACGCACGCTCATCGGCGTCTTCCCCTCCGGCTGGACGGTCGTCACCCGCACCGTTCCGGCCGCCGCCGCCACCTCGAACGCATCGGGTGTCACCTTCACGACCGTTCCGGGCGAGGCGTCCGAGGGATCCTCGTGCCCGATCGACGAACCGACGATCCGCAGACGCCGGCCGTGCAGCATCACCGTCGCCATCGGCCAGGGCTGCAGGCCGCGAATCCGGTCATGGACCTGCCGGGCGGGCTGCCCCCAGTCGATCCGGCTCTCCTGCCGTTCGAGCCGGCTCGCGTACGTGATCCCGTCCTCCGGCTGGGGCGTCTCCGCGACCGGTCCTTCCGCGAGCCGGTCGAGCGTCTGCACGAGCAGGCGCGCCCCCGCGTCCGCCAGCCTGCCCTCGAGTGCCGCGCTCGTCTCATCCTGCCCGATGGTCACCCGTTCCTGCGCGAGCATCGGCCCGGCGTCGAGCGCTGCGGCGACGCGCATGATCGTGACGCCGGTCTCACGGTCGCCGGCCAGGATCGCGCGGTGGACCGGCGCGGCGCCTCGCCACCGCGGCAAGAGCGACGCATGCACGTTGATCATCCCGAGGCGCGGGCGCGCGAGGAGCACCGGGGGCAGGATCCGTCCGTACGCCGCCACCACCCCGATGTCCGCCGTGGCGGCATCGAACGCGAGCAGGAACGGCTCGTCGCGCAGCCTCTCCGGCTGCAGCACCGGAACACCTCGCGCAGCCGCGAACGTCTTGACCGGACTTGGCAGCACCCGTTGGCCCCTGCCTCGCGGCCGATCCGGCTGGGTGACAACGAGGACGATCGGATGGGCCGACGCGGCGATGCGTTCGAGCGTGGTGAGCGCGAATGCCGGCGTGCCGAAGAAGGCGACCCGCAGCGACCTCACCACTGGCCAGTCCGCGCGAGCCTGCGGATCTTGCGCACGATCATCTCGCGCTTGATGCCGCGCAGGTGGTCCAGGAAGAGCACGCCGTCGAGGTGATCCAGCTCGTGCTGGAGCGCGCGAGCGAGCAGTCCCGTGCCTTCGACCACGCGCGAGGCACCGCTGCGATCCTGCGCACGAACGACCACGCGGCCGGGGCGCGCCACGGTGGCCGTGAAGCCGGGCACGCTCAAGCACCCCTCCTCCTCGAGCTGCACGCCCTCGCGCTCGACGAACTCCGGGTTGACCAGGGTGATGATCTCGCCGCCGCGTTTGCCCACGCTGAGGTCGATGACCGCGACGCGCAGCGCGACGCCGATCTGTGGCGCCGCGAGCCCGACGCCGGGCGCCGCGTACATGGTCTCGACCATGTCGTCGATGAGCCGGCCGAGATCAGCGTCGAACCGGTCGACCCGACCCGCTTTGGCGACGAGTGCTGGCACGCCATAGCGGACGATCGGCCGGAGCATTCACTTCCGCTCCACGGGGACGCGGAGCCGCGCCGCGAGCCGATCGGCGTACTGGGCCCGGGCGGCGGCGAGATCCTGCACGGTGTCGCCGCCGAACTTGTCGAGCAGCGCGTCGGCGAGCACGAAGGCGACCATTGCCTCGCCGACCACGGCGGCGGCCGGCACGGCGCAGACGTCGCTGCGCTCAATCGCCGCTGGCGCCTCCGCCATCGTCGTCAGCTCGATCGACCGGAGCGGTTTCATGAGCGTGGAGATCGGCTTCATCCAGGCCGTCGCGCGGACGTCCTCGCCGTTCGTCACCCCGCCCTCGAGCCCGCCCGCATTGTTCGTCGGGCGGGAGATGCCTGGCACCTGGCCCGTCGGCGCTCCGCCAGCGAGCACGATCTCATCGTGGACGCGCGAGCCGGGCAGGTCGCCGACGTCGGCGCTTCGGCCGATGCCGACCGCCTTGATGGCGTGGATCGACATGAGCGCCTGCGCCAGGCGGCCGTCGAGCTTGCGATCCCATTGCACGTGGCTGCCAAGGCCCGGCGGGACGCCGTGCGCGATCACCTCGAACGCGCCGCCGACGGTATCGCCAGCCTCGCGCGCCGCATCGATCCGCTCGCGCATCGCGGCGGCCACGTCCGGATCGACGCAGCGGAGATCATCCGTCTCGGCCAGCGCCCGCGCCTGCTCGAACGTGACGGCGAGCGGGTCGGCGAGCCGCGCGCCGCCGATCGAGAAGACGTGGCTCGCGACCTCGATCCCGGCGTGGCGGAGCAACGCGCGGGCGACGGCGCCCACGGCTACGCGCGCAGCCGTTTCGCGGGCGCTCGCGCGCTCGAGGACGTCGCGCAGGTCCTCCCGGTTGTACTTGAGCCCGCCTGACAGATCCGCATGCCCCGGCCGCGGCCTCGTCGTCGCCGCGCGCCGCGCGCCGGGCAGCGCCTCGCCGGGATCGGCGTCGACGCTCATCGTGTGCTGCCAGTTCGCCCAGTCCTTGTTGGGGATGAGCAGGGCGATCGGACCGCCGAGCGTTTGGCCTCGGCGCACGCCAGACAGAATCTCCGCGCGGTCCTTTTCGATCGCCATGCGGCGACCGCGGCCGTAGCCGAGTTGCCGGCGAGCCAGGTCGCGGGCAATCGCGTCGGCGGTGAGCGGCAGCCCGGCCGGCACGCCGTCGACGATCGCGACGAGCGCCTGGCCGTGCGACTCGCCGGCTGTCAGAAAACGAAGCATCGGGCCGTCATTCTATCGAACTTTCTTCAATGTCCTCGGCCATCACGCGCCGATCGGGCGTCGTCTCGCCGGGCCCGCCGTTTGCAGTCGATGGAGGCGTGACGGCCGTGCTCGTTGCCGATCGATTCCACCGGCGTGACGACGCCTCATGGATCGATCTGGCGACGGGTGCGGTCGTCGAGGTGCGCGTCGAGACGGGTCCACCGGATGCGATGGCCCGCGCGGAGACTGCCTGTCATCGGGAGTGGCACGGGCCGCCGACGCGGCTGATCGACTGGGGCCGCGCGGGGGATTGCGGGTGGTTCGAAACGCGCGGCGATCGCGCGGTCGATGCGGTCGCGGCGGATCGGGATGCCGCCACGTTGCTCTCCGCGGCCGACGGGCTCACGTCTCCCGGCGTGCACTGCCTCATCGCGCGCGATCTGGCGCCATCGTCGGACCTGGCGGTCGTCCTCGCCAGGCGCTATCGATTACAAGGTCTGTTGCCCCTGCGGCCCTGCGCTCTGCGGCTGTCTCCTCCAGCGGAGTGGGCCCTGCGCCGGCACGTCGCGCTCCTTCTGTGCGATGACGATGACGTAGCGGCAGCGCTGGCGTGGATGCATGCGCTGAGCCGCCTCAGCACCCGCACGCACCTGGTCGTCGACCTTCGCGAACCGCGGACGTCCTCGAGGCCGCGGCTCGCGCGCGATCGGACCGACGATGCCTGGTGCAGCGAGGCGCTCCCGGCGAGCGCCGGCCGTGTTCAGCGCGCGCTGCGCGCCGCCAGGCGGCGGCGCGCGGCCGAAGCGGAACGCTGGGCCCGCGCAGCGCTCGAATCGGCCCGACGTCACCGGAACACCGCCGGGCTGGCCGAGGCGAGCCGCGCGCTGGTCGACCTGTTGCTGGCGCGCGACGAGTACGCCGGCGCGCTGCGCTCTGCGCTCGACGTCACCGAACGTCTGCAGGGAAGCGCGCATTGGCCCGAGGGTGCAGCCGCACTGGCGGACGTGCTCGTGCCCTGTGGCGAGCTCGCGCGTGCGGACGCCCTCCTGACCACCGCTCGCAGTCATGGCGCGTTGACGGGCGCGCCCGTCTCCAAACCGGTACTGCGCGCGCTCGCGTGGCTGCGGTTCTGGCAGGGCCGGTTCGAGGAGTTCGCGACGCTCGCACACGACCTCGCCGGCTCGGCGCCGGAACTGGCCGGGCTCGCCGGGTGGGTCGCGCGCGACTGCACCCGGCTGCGCCGTGCGGCGTCCGAGCTCGCGAAGCACGCGCGACACGATCCCGTCACGGCGATGTGGTCGCACACCTTCACCGCCCTCGCCTCCGCGTATGTCGACGACGACGATGAGCGCCGAGCGGACACGGCGAAGGGGATGCTATCGGCGACCACGCGCGTCTCGCATGCGCACGCGGCGCGCCTCGCGCGCGCGCTCGCCGCCGACCTGCTCATCGCCGCAGGCCGGCCCGACGATGCCCAACGGGCGCTTGGATCCGTGGAGGTCTGGAGCCGCGCGTCGGTCGTCGAGCAGTGGCTCAGCCGCTGGTTGCGGGCGGCCGGCGACGCCAGAGAGCGGGCCGATCTCGCGATCGGGCTCGAGCGAACCGGCGCGCTCGGCCTTCGTCGCTGGGGATCGGGGAGAGAAGTCATGCAGCTCGCGCACGAAGTGCCGGCGGTTCTGCAGCTCGTCCAGGACGCCGACGACGAGGCGGTCGCGCTCGCTCGCGGCTGTCAGTGGCTCCGCCGCACGGCGGACGCGTGCGGCGTCGCGGTGCTCGCCGCGGAGGACCTGGCTCTCGTGGCGTCGGACGGTTGGTCGGCCGCCGACGTCGTCGCCGCCGGATGGACGCCCGGCACCATGGAGGATCGGTGCGCGTCGTTTCACGGCGACACCGTCCTGGTCTCGGTGGCGATGAAGCATGCCGGGACGCCCATCGGCTGGCTGGTCGTGCGCGGGGCCGCCGAGCGGGGCAGCACGTTCCGCGACCTCGGACGTGTTCTGGCCGCCGTCTGTGCGCCATCGCTCCAGGGCCGGCTCGACGCGCTCGCCGCCGCGCGGCGCGGCCCGGCGCTCACGCCGGAAATCCTGGGCGTCAGCCCTGCGATCATGTCGCTTCGCGAGTCGGTGGCGAGGGCGGCAGTCACGCCCTTCTCAGTGCTGATCGAAGGGGAGAGCGGCACCGGCAAGGAGCTCGTCGCGCGGGCGATCCACCGGCTCAGCCCGCGCCGCGACCGCAGGCTGTCGTCGCTCAACTGCGCCGCGCTGAGCGACGACCTGATCGAGGCGGAGCTGTTCGGCCACGTGCGGGGTGCCTTCACCGGCGCGGTCAATCCGCGCGTCGGCCTCTTCGAGGAGGCCAACGGCGGGAGCCTCTTCCTGGATGAGGTCGGTGAGCTGTCACCCCGCGCCCAGGCGAAGCTGCTGCGCGTCCTCCAGGAACGCGAGCTGCGCCGGGTCGGCGAAAACGTGCCTCGCGCCGTCGACGTGCGGGTGATCGCGGCGACGAACCAGCCGCTGGCCGATGCCTGCGCCCGCGGCGCCTTTCGTGCCGACCTGCTGTTCCGGCTCGCCGTGGTTCGCATCCGCACCACGCCCTTGCGCGAGCGGCCGGAAGACATTCCGGTGCTGGCACGGGCCCTGTGGCACGCGCTCACGCTCGAGGCAGGGCGACGCGTCGTGCTCGGGCCGGATGCGCTGGCCGCATTGTGCCGGCACGCGTGGCCGGGCAACGTGCGGGAATTCCAGAACGTGCTGGCCGGGCTTCTGGTCGTTGCGCCCGAACGAGGCCGCGTCAGCGTCAGACACGTCCAGCAGGTGCTCTCGAGCGAGGCCGAGGTGCCGGGAAGTGCGCCCCTGCACCTCCTGCGATCGCAATTCGAGCGGCGCGCGATCCGCGTCGCGCTCGCGCGGCATGGCGGCCGACGCGCTGCGGCCGCCCGCGAGTTGGGCCTCACGCGGCAGGGGCTCGTCAAGGCGATTCGCCGGCTCAAGCTCGGCGGAGCAGACGGCGAAGCGGAAGGGGTTGCCTGAGCGCGGCGGTTGGAGGATTATCGCCGCCGATGTTGCGCTTCATCGCGCGCCGCCTCGTGCTGACGATGGTGGTGCTGGCGGGCGTCGCCACGCTCGTCTTCGCGCTCATTCACCTCGTGCCCGGCGATCCGGCCGCGGCGATGCTCGGCGAATCGGCGTCGCCCGCCGACCTGGCGGACCTGCGCGCGAAGCTCGGTCTGGACGCGCCGCTCTTCGCCCAGTACCGCGCCTACATGACGGGCGTCGTCGCGGGCGATCTCGGCACTTCGTTCCGCTACAACACGCCGGTGACGCGCGAGATCGCCGCGCGGATGGGCGCCACCGCCCAGCTCGCGCTCGTGGCCATGGCCATCGCGATCGCGATCGCGCTGCCGCTCGGCGTCGCGGCCGCCCTCCAGCGCGGGCGTGCGCTCGACCACGCTGCGATGACGATGGCGCTGGCGGGAGTGGCGATGCCGAACTTCTGGCTCGGACCGGTGCTCGCGATCGTCTTCTCGGTCGGCCTCGGCTGGCTGCCGGTGTCGGGCACCGGCACGTGGCGGCATCTCGTCCTGCCGGCCGTCACGCTCGGCGCGTCGCTCGCCGCCATTACCGCGCGCATGACGCGGGCCGCGCTCGTCGAGGAGCTCGGCGAGCTGTACGTGCTGGCGGCGCGCGCGCGCGGCCTGTCGCGGACACGCGCGGTCGTCGCCCACGCCTTGCGGAACAGCCTGATCCCGGTCGTAACGATTCTCGGGCTGCAATTGGGCTCGGTGCTGACCGGGACGATCATCACCGAGACGATCTTCGCGTGGCCCGGCGTGGGCAGGCTGCTCATCCAGGCGATCAACTTCCGCGACTATCCGCTGGTGCAGGGCTGCATCCTGCTCATTGCCGTGACGTACGTCACGATGAACTTCGTCGTCGACCTGCTGTACGCCTGGCTCGATCCGAGGATCCGGTACCAATGATCCGTCGCCTCGGCGCCTTCGTCATCCTCGTCATCGTGATTGCCGCGATTGTCGGACCGGCCGTCCTGCCCGATGATCCGGTCACGCAGGATCTGGCCGAGAGGCTGACGGGGCCGAGTTGGCGGCATCCGTTCGGGCGGGACGAGCTCGGGCGCGACGTGCTGGTGCGGCTGGCTGCCGGCGCGCGGGTGTCGCTGCTCGTCGGCCTGGCCGTCGTGTCGCTCTCGGCCGCCATCGGCACGGTCGTCGGCGCCGTTGCGGGCTATGCGGGCGGCTGGGTGGACGAGCTCACGGGGCGCGTGATCGACGTGCTGCTGGCGTTCCCCGGCATCCTGCTGGCGATCGCGCTCGTCGCCGTCCTCGGCCCGAGCATCACCAACGTCGTTCTGGCGCTCGTGGCGATTGGTTGGGTCGGCTACGCACGGCTCGTTCGCGGCCAGGTCCTCAGGCTGCGCGAATTGGAGTACGTCCAGGCCGCGCGCGCGCTTGGGGCATCCACGACGCGGGTGCTCGGCCGGCATGTCGTGCCCGCGACCTTTCCCGCGGTCACGGTGCAGGGAACGCTCGGCATGGCGAGCGCCATCATCGCCGAGGCGTCGCTCAGCTTTCTCGGGCTCGGCGTGCAGCCGCCGACGCCCAGTTGGGGCACGATGCTCGACGCCGGCCGGTCGCACCTGTTCGACGCGCCGCACCTCACGATCTTCCCCGGTCTGGCCATCGCGCTCGTCGTGCTGGGCTTCAACATCCTCGGCGACGCGCTGCGCGACCGGCTCGATCCGCGCGTCACCTGATCGTTCGCGAGAGCGTGCGCAGGGCCGGGTCGGCTGCGTCGAGTGCGAGGGCCTCCCGGAGCGCCGCTCGCGCACCGTCGGCGTCGCCGGTGAGCCAGCGGGCCCGCGCGAGCAGGCCGAGCGTGTCGGGATCGGACGGCGAGGCGTTGGCGGCTTCGGTCAGCGCGGCGAGCGCATGGCGCGGATCGCCGGCCTCGAGTGACAGGGCACCGATCCGGCGCGCACGCGCGACCCGCACGGCGGCCGGCACCGTGTCACCGTCGAGCGCGTCCAGATCCACGAGCGCGCGCCGCGCCACGCCGGCGTGCCCGTTGCGTTCGGCCGCGTCGGCGAGGAATGCGAAGGCTTCGGGATCGACCGGCGACGTGGCGACGGCTTCTGCGAGGATACGCTCCGCCCCGGAGGTGTCGCCCGACAGGAACAGCGCCCGGCCGAACAACGCCAGCCCTTCGCTCCGCCGCGCCGAGCCGGCCAGCGCACGTTCCAGCGTGGCGAGCGCGGCCGTCACCGCGTGCCGATCGTGGCCGTGTTCGGCCTGGCCGAGGCGGACCCGGCCGATTGCGAGCCACACGCGCGAGTCGTTGGGAGCCTCGGCGGCCGCCGCGTCCAGCGTGGCGAGCGCCTCGTCGAACTCGCCAGCCCGTGCTCGCGCCAGGCCGAGCGCGAGGCGCCGGTCCACTTGCGCATCCAACGCCGCGAGCGCGTGGAGCTGCGCCATCTCGTCGGCCGGCTGGCCACGTTCGCGGTACAGGTCGGCGAGCTCCTCACGGGCGGCGACGAGCGGCGGCGCGAGACGGATCGCGTGTTCGAGCGACGCCGCGGCTTGCGCGAGATCGCCCGCGTCGCGATACACGAGTCCCAGCAGGTAGTGCGCTTCGGCCATGCCGTCGTTGCGCGCGAGCGCGCGTTGCAAGGGCTCGCGCGCAGCGGCCGGTGCGCCCGTGCGATACAGCGCGAGCGCCCAGGCGTAGAGCAGCGCCGGATCCTCGTCCTTGAGCCGCATCGCCGCTCGGCCGTACCACTCGGCCGCCGCCGCCGGCTCGCTGCGCTGGTCGTACACGGCGCCGAGCGCGATGAGCGGCTGGGCCGCGGTCGGAGCGAGCCGCGCGGCCTCGCGCAAATCCCGGACGGCCTGCTCGTCGAACCCCTGCGCACGATACGCCTCGCCACGGCGGTAGTACGCCGGCATCGAGCTCGGCCGAAGCGCGAGCGCGCCGCTGAACAGCTCGATGGCGACGGCACTCCGCCCGTCGGCGAGCGCCGCCTCGCCCTCCGCGAGCAGCCGCCTGTACTCCCGCTCGCGCTCGAGGTGTTGGACCAGGAGCACGACGGCCACGACAGCCGCCGTCGACGCGAGAATCACCGCCAGCCGGCGCACGCCGCCATCTTACCGGGAACGGAGTCTAAAGAAGGGCAAAGGGCAAAGGTAAAGGGAAGAGGTAGAAGGGAAAAGGGCGAAAGGCGACTGGGCGATGCGCCTGAGACGCCGCGAGGGTGCTACGATGTCGAGTACCACGAACGTGAAGCCCGCCCGAGTCCTCCCGTGGTCGGAGACCTATAGCGGCGATTGGGCGCTGGTGCAGCAGTGTGCGGCTGGCGACGATGATGCGTGCACGCGGCTGGTCACGGACCATCAGCGCATGGTGTATCAATTGAGCCTGCAGTTGCTCGGCGATCCGCAGGAGGCGCTCGACCTGTCGCAGGAGGTGTTCCTCCGCGTCTTTCGCACCCTCGGCCAGTTTCGCGGGCAGTCTGCCCTGAAGACCTGGATCTACCGGATCGTCGTCAATCAGGCCTCGAACCGGCAACGCTGGTGGCGGCGGCGCCGTAAGTCACAGCAGGTGCCGCTCGAGGAGCTGGCGGCGCTCGGCGGCGAGCTGACGGAGTCGCGGAACTTCGCGCAGCCGGACCGGGTCTTCCAGCAGCGCGAAACCGCGGGCCGCGTGTGGGCGGCGCTCGACGACCTGCCGTTCGATCAGCGGACGGCCATCGTGCTTCGCGAGATCCACGGGCTGAGTTACGAGGAAATCGGCGAGTCGTTGAGCGTGGCCGTCGGGACCGTGAAATCGCGGCTCGCACGGGCGCGCGCGACCCTGCGCGACAGGCTGGTGGAAGCATGACGCCGTTTCAGTGCGACTTCGTGCGGCTGCATCTGGCGGCCTTCGTCGACGGCGAGCTGGGCGGCGCCGACGTCCTGCGCGTGGTCGATCATCTCGGCGACTGTGCGGCGTGCGCCGCGCACGTTCGCGAGCTGCGTACCCTGGGCGAAGCGCTGCGCGCGGGTGCGCCCCCCGACGAACCGCTCAGCTTCGGCGCGCTCGCGAGCGCGGTGTTGGCTCGCCGCAAAGCCGACGCCGCCGTCTCGTGGGCTGGGCTGCTGACCCGTGCCCAGGAGAATCACTGGCTGATGATCGGCGGCGGCTCGGTCGCCGCGACCCTCGTGTCCACCCTGGCGCTTTCCGTCATCCTCGCGTTCGGTCCCACGCCGGAACGCGGCGACTCGTTCGCCGCGCTGATCTCGAATACCGAGGAGCTCGCGTACATCTTGCCGGTCGGCCAGGAATCGATGCTCCTGCAGGTGGACGAGATCGGGCCGCTCGCGACCCGTGCCTCCGACGAGATGGCCGAACGGGTCGTGCACGAGTCGCGCGGCACCGAGGCCGATCTCGTGGACGCGCTGCTCGCGGTCGTGACCGACAAGGGGCGTCCGGTGCCGTTCGAAGCGATGGATCGGAGCAGCCGCCGTCAGACCGAGGAGCTGCTGCAGAAGATCAAGCACCTGCGTGTGAACGGCTCCATGCCGCTCGGGGTTGCCGTCGGCGTGCGGCAGTTGCACGTCCGGGCGTTCACGACCGTGAGCGCCAAGTCCTCCGACTCTGGCTCGTAGGTCTTCCGGCTCCCGGCACGATCGCCCCGTTCACCGCGCCGTGTTCGCTCGCGTCGTGACGTTCTGGAGCAGGTCGGTCGCGCGCACCACGACGCGCGCGGGATCGACGCCGGCGTCGAGCGGAACCTCGTACCGCTCGTCCGGTGCGTCCGCCAGGCCGTCCTGCGGGTAGACGAGCTGCCACGGCCCGCCGCCGATCGAGTACTCGACCTTCTGAATCGGGCTGCGCGCGTCGGTCACGCGCACGAGCAACCGTACCGCCGCCCCCTGCCGGGCCACCTCCGTGACGATCGCGGGCGGCGTGTTGTCGACATCGATCGGATCGCTTTCCTTGTCTCCCGCGAGCGCTCGATCCACGGCGTTCGTCACCGAGTCGGAGGCACGCACACGGACGAGGTAACGGCCGTCGGGGACGGCGGTCGTGTCCCACACGTAGATGCCGTCGCTCAAGCCCGTCCGCAGCGGTTGCCACTCGGTCGCACCCTCGCGGCGGTACTCGAGGCTGTAGACCAGCCGATCGGTCTCGTCGTCGTCCTCGGCTTTCCACGTGATCGTTTGAAGCCCGCGCTGGAACATCCGGCGGCCTGGCGCCGGCGTGGGCGGGCCAGGATCGCCTGGCGCGCGGCGCGCGTTGGCGACCGCTTCGTCGAGGCCCGCCACCGCGCCTTCCTCGTTGACGAACGGCCGCTGGAACACGACGCCGGGCGGATACACGGTCACGCTCTGCACGACCGGCCGGTTGTTTCGCGTGAGATAGGCGACGGTCACGCCGGTGAGCTGGGCGGGTGAACCGGCCGCGGCCGTCAACGTCGCTCGCCACTGGAGGAACCGCGCCGCAGGGCTGGCGATCGGCTGACCCTGCGCCGTGCCGTACGGGGCCGACCAGTCGCTCCACGAGTCATCCGGCTGCTCCGTGTTGCCCGACCGCGTCGACAGCGTGACCGCACCAACGGCCTCCCACCGGACCAGTCCCCACGTCGCCGAGCTCGACGTGTCGCGCACGGGCGAGACGTAGGTGGCCGGCGATTGTGGCCCTGTGCCCACGGACACGATGCGCCCGGGGTTGGCGGTGGCGAACGCCGCCAAAGCGCGCGTCTTCGGGTTGGTCACGAACTTCGTGATCTGCCGGGCGTCCACGCCGGTGAGCAACGCCACGTCGCGAGTCGGCGTCACGCGGTAGAGCCGCCCGGCCGGGCCCGTCGCCGCGACGACGCCGTCCGTATCGACGGCGACGTCGTAGATCACGTCCGGCGCGTTCCAGATCGCTTCCCACGTGCCGTTCGCGTCGATGCAGTACAGCGTCGAACGCCGCGGCGAGGCGGACGTGCTGGCCGGCGTGGTCGGAGCGGCAGCGGCCGCGATCGTGGGCGTGTCGCTGCTGCTCCCGTCGTCGCTCCGCAGGACGGCGGCCGCGTACAGCGCGCCGCTCGCCGCGTCGACCGCGATGGCGCGCATCTCGGCCTGGCCCGCGTCGAGCACGACGAACGGCTTCTGGCTCGCGTCGAAGCGGTACAGCCGGCCCGGTGAATCCGTGCCGGCCAGCATTCGACCGCTCGCGTCGCGCGCGAGCGTGACGACGTGCGCGGCGGGTGGGCGATAGACGACCTGGGCCGTGCCGTTTGGATCGACACGGTAGATGACGGCCGGATTGCCTGCGCCGACCCAGAGCTGTCCCACCGGATCGACCGCCAGCGCCCAGATGTACTTCTCCTCGGGATCGAAGAACGGACGCGCCGATCCGTCGGCCTCGATCGCGTAGACCCTGCCGTCGGGCGCCGTGGCGGCGTAGACGCGCGAGCCCGCCACTGCCAGCGCGAACACGTTGTTCTCGTTCGAATCGAACACCGTCGTGTCCGGCTGGTTGGGTCTGAGGCGGATCACCTGGCCGTCGCCGCCGGTGCCGGCCCAGAGCGAGCCGTCTGGTCCCTCGGCGAGCGCCCAGATCTGCGACGGGGTCGACGTGAGCCGGTTGACGAGCTGCGGGCCGGCCGTGATGACGCCGGCCATGCTCACGTAGACGCCGTCGGATCGGCCCTTCAGGAACTCGCTCGCCGTGGCGACGGTCCAGAACGTCGGGCCGGCGGCCTGGACGACGAAGGCCGGCGCGAGCGCGGCCGCCAGCAACACGGCAAAGACCAGGCGAGATGACTTCATAGACGGGCCTGACGACAAGCGAACGAGCTGCGGGCTACGGTGCAGGAGAAAGCGTGAGGGTCAGCTCCCTGGAGCCTCGGACGGCGACGTCGAGCCGCCGCTCCCACGAGCCCACGAGCGTCCGGCTGACCGGCGTGCGAATGGTGGTGGTGTCGGTGTCGAGCACCGACCGCACCGAGGGCGGCAGCGCCGGCAGCGTGTCGCCGCCGACGACCGTGCCCTGGCTGGCGGAAATCAGGCGCACGTACAGCCGGTTGTTGCGCCGCGTGTCGTTCAGATTCCCGAGCATCTCGCTCCACGTCGTCGCCTTGCCCGGTTTGAGGTCCTTCTGCTCGAGGCTGGTGAGGCCGGCCGCGTCGGTCACGAGCAGCGTGAGCGGACCGTCGGCGAACGCCGGCATCGTCACCGGCACCGTCACGACGCGTTTGCCGCCGCGGTAGTCCTGGAGCTGGATGTGCAGGCTGTGCGTCGCGCCGAAGCGCGGGCGCACCGTATCGAGCCACGCGCGGTCGATCGTCGTCGACTCGCGCGTTTCGGACGCGTGGAACTCGATGTCGATGCGCTCGGGCACGACCGTCGCGAACTCGTTCGTCATCGCGGCGCCGATCGGCCCGGCGACGGCGGCCGCCGCCGCGGCGCTCGCGCCATCGCCCGAGAAGAGATCGTCGATCGTCACGCGGCCGTTCTGGCCGAACGACACCGCGCCGCGCGCCGCGACCGTCATCACGCCGGCCTCGCGCTCGTAGGCGCTCATCGCGCTCAGCATCGCCACGTACGTGAAGAGCGGCGTGAGCGACTGGTCGCGCAGGACCGAGAACGAGAACTGGCGCGCAGGCGCGCGCGACGACGTGAGCGACAGGTGCACGTCCACTTCACGCGGCCCGGCGCCGAGCGTCCCGCCGACCGCCGTCGCACGATCCTGGCTGATCGTCCCGATCACCGGACCGAGCGACGAGATCTTCATCGAGCTGTCGAGGCTGGGCAGCACGGTGTGGACCTGTGCCTTCGTCATCGGGAACGCCGTCGGGCCCAAATTGAGAAACGGATGGCCGAAGGCGTAGACGCGCGTGCCGTCGACGTACGTCACGGTTCCGGTGGCCCCCATGTCGAGGTCGCCGTGAATCAGGCTCATGCCGACGGGATCGCCTGGATTGAGCGGACGGTCCGCGCCCGCCGGTCCGCCGGCGCGGGTCCCGGCTTCCGCAGACAACGCCCGCCGCACGTCCTGGTCGATCGGACCGTCGAAGCCGTTGAAGACCATCGCGGCGCCGATCGGGCGCAGCGCGGGCGCCAACTCGGCGAGCGACGACGGGCCGACGACCCGCATATCGCCGGAGAGTCGGCCGAGCGGCGCAGCAGCCCGCGTCATCATGGCGCCGAGCGCGGCGAAGACCTGCGTGGGCGTGGCCGGCCACGTCATGGCCAGCGAGGGATCGGACGGGCGCGGTGCCGTGCTGTCGACGGCCTCGATCATCTCCGCGATGGGCGTGATGCCGGCGATCGGCTCCTTCGGAAACGATCCCAAGGCGTAGGACACGGCGCCGACCAGCCGGCCGTCGATGTACACCGGACTGCCGCTCATGCCCTGAATCACGCCGGTCGTCGCGAGCGGACCGCCCTCCAACCGCGCGAGCACCAGGTTTCGCCGGGGACCGATCGCGTTGCGCAGCACGCCGATGACGGTCGCGGTGAACGGCTCGCGCGCGTTGCCGGCGAACACCGTTTCTCCCGTGCCGGCCATGCCGGGCCTGATGTCGTCGATCGGAAAGAACGGGCTGGGCTGCTGCGGGGCCGCGACCAGCGCCCCGACCATCGCGACCAGCAGAGCGGTGCCAACGAGTGGTTGTCGCATGAGCGTGGGGAAATGCCCTACGAAAGGCCCTACGGAAGTTTAGACGCGTTATAGCACGCAAGGACTGGAAAGAACACTGGATTTGACCGCGCTGCGGTCCTCTGGTACTCTCCGTGGCACGCGATGACCGCGTTCGCCCCTGTCCATCTCGACGCCCGCCGGACGACCTGGTCGTACTGGTGGTGGTGTGGGCCGATGGCTGAAGGGGATCGCGGGCGCAGCTAGCACGACATCGCGCAGCGGGATGGACAGCCTCTTCAGTCGAACGACTGGAGGGGCTTTTTTTGTGCCTGCGGGGTAACGAGCAGATGGCAGGAGTCGAAGTCGTCGAGGTCGTGACCGGCCGGACGACGGCCGAGGTGCGCGCGGGGCGGGATCGGGCGGTCGCCGGCCTGGTCGAGTTGCGCATCGACGGCGTGGACGATCTGGACGTGGCGGCTGTCCTCGCCGGCCGCCGCACGCCCGTCATCGTCACCTGCCGGGCGCGCTGGGAAGGCGGGCACTTCGACGGCAGCGAGGAGGAACGGCTCGGCATCCTGGCGCGTGCCGTCGCGCTCGGTGCCGAGTACGTGGACGTCGAGTGGCGGGCCGACCGCCGGCGTTTCGCGGAGCGCGGCCGGACGGCGCTCGTCGTCTCGCATCACGACTTCGAGCGCGTGCCGGCGGATCTCGCCGATCGGGTGCGGGCCATGGCGGCCGAGGACGCCGACGTCATCAAGGTTGCAGTGACGCCGTCGCGGTTGGGCGAGTGCCTGACGCTGCGCGAGGCGATGCGCCTCGATCGTCCGCACGTGGCGATCGCCATGGGCGCGGCCGGACAGGTCAGCCGCCTGTGCCCCTGGCTGTTCGGCTCGTGCTGGACGTACGGCGGGTCGAACGCGCCGGGCCAGGTGACCGCGGGGGAGATGATCGACGTCTATCGAGTCACGATGGCCTCCGCGTCGACGGCCGTCTACGGGATCACCGGCGCACCGCTCGTGCACTCGGCGTCGCCGGCCATGCACAACGCGGCGTTCCACGCGCTCGGGCTCGATGCGATCTACGTCACGTTCGAGTCGCGCGACGCCGACGATCTGCTCGCGGCGGCCGAGGCGCTCGGCGTGCGCGGCCTGAGCGTGACGGCGCCGCTCAAGCCGGCGATGCACGCGCGCGTCGCGTCGACCGACGATCTGTCGGCGGCGATCGGCGCGGTCAATACGCTGCGCCGGCGCGACCACGGCTGGGAAGGGCGCAACTTCGACGCGAGCGGGTTCCTGGCGCCGCTTCGCCGCGAAGGGCGGCGGCTGCGTGGGAGTCGCGCCGTCGTGCTCGGCGCCGGCGGCACCGCCCGCACCGTGACCTGGGCGCTGGCGCGCGAAGGCGCGCGCGTCGAGGTCGCGGCGCGCCGCGCCGATCAGGCCGAACGCGTCGCCGCCGAGTTCGGCGCCGCCGCCGTGCCGTGGCCGCCCGTGCCCGGGTGGGATCTGCTGGTCAACACGACGCCGGTCGGCACGTGGCCGTCGGTCGAGGTGTCGCCGCTGGAGCCGGCGGCGATCGGCGGAGGGCTCGTCTACGACCTCGTCTACAACCCGCGCGAGACCCGGCTGCTGCGGCTCGCTCGCGACGCCGGCGCGGACGTGCTCGGCGGTCTCGAGATGCTGGTCGGCCAGGCCTGCCATCAGTTCGAGTGGTGGACCGGCCAGCCGGCGCCGGCGGCCGTGATGGCCGAGGCCGCGGACGCTTTCATCGCACGCACGAGGAACGACGCGCCATGACACAGACCTCTTACGAAGACTTCGCGGAGCTGGCCCGCCGGGCGACGTTCGTCCCGGTGTGCCGGGAGATCATGGCGGACTTGCTGACGCCGGTCTCGGCCTTCCTCAAGATCGCCGAGCACGCCGACTATGCGTTCCTGTTCGAAAGCGTCGAGGGGGGCGAACAGGTCGGCCGGTACTCGTTTCTCGGCAAGGACCCGTTCCTCGTCGTTCGCGGCCGCGCCGGTGAGACCGTGATCGAGGAGTCGGGCACGGAGCGGACGCGCACCGAGCCGTTCATCGACGTGCTCCGCGAGCTGATGACGGAGTTCCAGTCGCCGACGGTGCCGGGCCTGCCGCGGTTCACGGGCGGCGCCGTCGGCTACGTCGACTACGACGCGGCGGAGTGGTTCGAGCCGGCGGTCGCGCTCGCCGTGCTGCCGCTCGACCGCGACCTCGCGGCCTTCATGGTGTTCGACACGGTGCTCGCGTTCGATCACGTGAAGCACCGCATCCTGGCGATCTCGAACGCCCGCGTGCGGCCGGGTGCCGACCTGCGCGCGCTCTACGATTTCGCCTGCGCGAAGATCGCGTTCCTCGAGCGCGAGCTGGAGGGGACACTGTCGCGGCCGCGGCGCGTCGATCCGGGGCCGCTCGCGTTCGCCGCCAATCAGACGCGCGAAGCGTTCGAGGCGGCCGTCCGCCAGATCCAGGAGGACATCGCGGCCGGCGAGATCTACCAGGCCGTGCTGTCGCAGCGGTTCGACGCCGACACGACCGCATCGCCGTTCGACATCTACCGCGCGCTTCGCCACGTGAACCCGTCGCCGTACATGTTCTTCATCCGCATGGGTGCCGACGCCATCATCGGCGCGTCACCAGAAATGCTCGTGCGCGTGGAGGGCCGGCACGTCGAGACCCATCCGATTGCCGGCACCCGCCGGCGCGGGGCGACCGAGGAGGAAGACCGCCAGCTCGCCGACGAGCTGCGCCAGAACGAGAAGGAGCGTGCCGAGCACGTCATGCTGGTGGATCTCGGGCGCAACGACATCGGCCGCGTGGCCGAGATCGGCAGCGTGCGCGTGGCCGAGTACATGGCGATCGAGCGCTACTCGCACGTGATGCACCTCGTGTCGCGCGTGGAAGGGCGGCTGGCGGCGGATCGCGATCGGCTCGACGCGCTCATCGCCGCGTTTCCCGCCGGCACGCTCACGGGCGCGCCGAAGATCCGGGCCATGCAGATCGTCGGTGCGCTCGAGCCGGCGCGGCGCGGCCTCTACGGCGGCGCGGTCGGGTATCTCGACTTCGCGGGCAACCTCGACTTCTGCATCGCGATCCGGACGATCACCATGCGCGAGGGGCGCGTGCGCATCCAGGCCGGCGCCGGCATCGTCGCCGACTCGACGCCCGCCGCCGAGTACGAGGAAACTCGCGACAAGGCACGTGCGCTCATGCAGGCGCTCGAGATGGCGCACCAGGGGCTGTGATGGTTCTGCTCATCGACAACTACGACTCCTTCACGTTCAACCTGGCGCACCGCCTGGGCGAGCTCGGCGCGGACGTCAAGGTCGTCCGCAACGACGCGATGCCGCTCGAGGCGTTGGCCGGCCTCCATCCCGAGCGTCTCGTGATCTCGCCTGGACCGGGACGGCCGGAAAGCGCGGGCGTCACGATCGACGCGCTGCGCTACTTCACCGGACGGATTCCGGTGCTCGGCGTGTGCCTCGGCCACCAGGCGCTGTCGATCGCGTTCGGCGGGCGGGTCGAGCGCGCCGCCGTGCCGATGCACGGCAAGATCTCGCGGGTGCGGCACGACGGTTCCACGCTCTTTCACGGCGTGGCCGAGCCGTTCGACGCCGGGCGCTACCATTCCCTCGTGATACCGCGCGATGGGATGCCGAGCGGCTTCCGGATCACCGCGTGGGTGGAGGATGACCGGACCATCATGGGCATCGGCCACGACGAGCTGCCGGTGTTCGGCGTGCAGTTCCACCCCGAGTCGGTCATGACCACGGTGGGGCACCGGCTGCTGCAGAACTTCCTCGAGGTGAGAGCGTGAGCGTCGCCGACCTGCTCGAGCAGTTGCGGCGCCACGAGGATCTCTCGGCCGAGCAGGCGGCCGAGGAGATGGGCGCGATCATGGACGGCGAGCGGCAGCCGTCGCAGATCGCGGCGTTGCTGATGGCGCTCGCGTTGAAAGGCGAGCGCCCGTCGGAGCTGGTCGGGTTCGCGCGGGCGATGCAAGCGCGCGCGGTCCCGCTGCCAGCGCGCGTGCGCGGCGTCTTCGACACCTGCGGCACGGGGGGCGACGGCGCGCACACCTTCAACGTCTCGACTGCCGCGGCCATCGTCCTGGCCGGCGCCGGCGTGCGCGTCGCGAAGCACGGGAACCGCGCGGTGTCGAGCCGGAGCGGATCGGCCGACGTGTTCGAGGCGCTTGGCCTCGAGCTGGCCGCGCCCGCCGAGCGCGTGGCCGGCGCGCTCGAGGCGGGCCTGGCGTTCTTCTTCGCGCCCGCCTGGCATCCGTCGATGCGGCACGCTGGCCCAACCCGCCGTGAGCTGGGCGTGCGCACGGTCTTCAATCTGATCGGGCCGCTCACCAACCCGGCGGGTGCCGAACGCCAGATCATCGGCGTGTCGCGCCCCGAGCACACGGCGCTCCTGGCGCAGGCGCTCGGCGCGCTCGGCGCCGAACGGGCGTGGGTGGTGCACGGCGCCGGCGGCCTCGACGAGCTGTCGACGCTCGGCCACACGAAGGTCTCGGAGCTGCACCGCGGATCGGTGCGGACGTTCTACGTGCACCCGGCGGACGTGCATCTGCCGGTCGCGGCGGCCGGCGACCTCGCCGGTGGCACGGCGCAGGAGAACGCCGCGATCATCGAACGCGTGCTTGCCGGCGCCTCCGGCCCACAGCGCGACGTCGTCCTCTTCAACGCCGCCGCCGGATTGCTTGTGGCCGGGCGGGCCGGATCGCTGCGCGACGGCATCGCTCAGGCGGCACGGAGCATCGACGGCGGCGCGGCGCGCGCCGCACTGGATGCGCTGCGGCGCCATTACACCCGATGACGGCTGACCTGCTGCAGGCGATCGTGGCCGGCGCGCGTCGGTCGGCGGAGGAACGCGAGCGGCTCGTGCCGGCCGCACAGCTCGAGCGGCGCCTCACGCGCGCACCCGACGGCGAAGGGTTCCGCCGCAGCCTCTCGGCGCCCGGCATTCGCGTGATCGCCGAGTGCAAGCGGCGGTCGCCGTCGAAAGGCATCCTGCGTGCCGCGTACGATCCGGTCGCCATCGCGACGACGTACGCACGCGCCGGTGCCGCGGCGATCTCGGTGCTGACCGAGCCGAGCTTCTTCGACGGCTCGCTCGACCATCTGCGTCAGATCCGCGCGGCGGTCGATCTGCCCCTCCTTCGGAAGGACTTCGTCGTCACGCGCTACCAGTTGATCGAAGCGGCGGCAGCCGGTGCCGATGCGGTGCTGCTGATTGTCGCCGCGCTGAGCCAGCAGGAGCTGACCTCGCTGCACGCACAGGCATTGGCCGTCGGCCTGGCGCCGCTCGTCGAAGTGCACGACGACGACGAGCTGGCGCGTGCGGTCGATGCGGGCGCCGCGGTCATCGGCGTCAACAGCCGGAATCTCCGGACGTTGCAGGTGGACACGTCGCTGCTCGACAGGCTGGGCGCCGCCATTCCGCCGGGCGTCGTCGCCGTTGCGGAGAGCGGCTTGCGCACGGCCGCCGACCTGCGCCGGCTGTCGCGGGTGCGCTATCAGGCATTTCTCATCGGCGAGCGATTGATGACCGAGGCGGATCCTGGTGCCGCCTTGGCGTCGCTGGTGTCGCAGGCCGAGCGCGAGCCATGAATCGCGTGGAGCGTGTGCGGGTCAAGATCTGCGGGCTGACGCGCGCGGAGGACGCCGCGCTGGCCGTGGATCTCGGCGCCGACGCGCTCGGGTTCATCTGCTGGCGTGAGAGCCCGCGATACGTCGAGCCCCGGTCGATCCGCGAGATCGCGGCGGCCGTGCCGCCGTTCGTGACGCTCGTGGGTGTCTTCGTCGATGCGGCGCCCGACGAGGTGGCCGGGGTCGTGCGCGCGGCCGGTCTCGGCGCCGTGCAGCTCCACGGCGAGGAGCGCGTCGCCGACTATCGCGACGTAGGCGCTCGCCTCCTCAAGCGCACAGCGATCGACGATGATGAGGCGCTGGCCGAGGCGGTGGCGCTGCCGCGGGATGTGTTGGCGCTCGTGGACGCGGTCGATCCGACAGCGCGTGGCGGCACCGGCCGCCGCGCCGACTGGACGCGGGCGGCGCGGCTCGCGCGCGCGCGTCCGCTCGTGCTCGCGGGCGGGCTGACAGCCGACAACGTCGCCGAGGCCGTGCGCGTCGTGCGGCCGTGGGCCGTCGACGTCTCGTCAGGTGTCGAACGTGCCGCCGGTGTGAAGAGCCCGGAGCGCCTGCGGGCGTTCATCGACGCCGTGGCCGGCGTGAGATCGGAGGACGCGTGACTGACGGAGTGATCGAGACGCCCGGGCCCGCCTTTGGCCGTCGCGATCCGGATCGCCATGGCTACTTCGGGGAGTTCGGCGGGCGCTTCGTGCCCGAGACGCTGATGGCGCCGCTCGACGAGCTGACCGCCGCGTACGAGGCGGCGCGCCGCGATCCCGCGTTCGCCGGCGCGCTTCGCACGCTGCTGAGCGAGTACGTCGGCCGGCCGACGCCGCTGTCCGAGGCGCGGCGCGCTGCCGGCACGACCGGCGTGCGGCTGTTCCTGAAGCGCGAGGACCTCGCGCACACCGGCGCGCACAAGATCAACAACGCGCTCGGGCAGGCGCTGCTCGCCACGCGCATGGGCAAGCGGCGGATCGTCGCCGAGACTGGCGCCGGCCAGCACGGCGTCGCGACCGCCACCGCCTGCGCGCTCCTCGGCCTCGACTGCGTCGTCTACATGGGGACGGACGACATGGCGCGGCAGGCGTTGAACGTCTTCCGCATGCGGATGCTCGGGGCGACCGTGACCGGCGTGGACGCGGGCAGCCGGACGCTCAAGGACGCGATCAACGAGGCGATGCGCGACTGGGTCGCGAACGTCGGCACGACGTACTACCTGCTCGGGTCCGCCCTCGGGCCGCATCCGTATCCGCTGATGGTCCGCGAGTTCCAGTCGGTGATCGGCGAGGAGGCGCGGCGCCAGGTGCGCGCGCAGGCCGGCCGGCTGCCCGACCTGGTCGTGGCGTGCGTCGGCGGCGGCAGCAACGCGATCGGGATCTTCGACGCGTTCGTCGGCGATGCGACCGTGCGTCTGGTCGGCGTCGAAGCGGGCGGCCGCGGCATCACGCCGGGCGATCACGCCGCGCGCTTCGCGGGCGGACGGCCCGGAGTACTCCATGGAACGCGGAGCCTGCTGCTGCAGGACGAGGACGGGAACATCCTGCCGACCCACTCGGTGTCCGCCGGCCTCGACTATCCGTCCATCGGGCCCGAGCACGCGTGGCTCGCCGCGCAGGGACGCACCGAGTACGCGTGGATTGACGATGCGCGCGCGCTCCGCGGGTTCGCGTGGCTGGCGCGCCACGAGGGGATCCTGCCGGCGCTCGAGTCGTCGCACGCGGTCGCCTGGGTCGAGGACGCGCTGCCCCGACTGTCCCCCGGCACCGTCGTCGTGCTCAACATCTCGGGCCGCGGCGACAAGGACGTCGAGACGGTGCGCCAGCTCATGGGCGACGATGTCGAGACGCCGGTGGGGGAGGCGGGGCGATGAGCCGGCTGGCGCAGGCGTTCGCGCGTCCCGGCCAGCCGAAGCTCGTCGCGTTCGCCACCGCCGGCGATCCGGACGTCGCGCGGTCTGCCGACGTGTTGCGCGCGATGGCCCGCGGCGGCGCCGACGTCCTCGAGGTCGGCGTGCCGTTCTCGGATCCGATCGCCGATGGGCCGGTCATCCAGCGGGCCATCGAGCGGGCGCTCGCCGGCGGGACGACGATGCGCCGGGCGCTCGATCTCGTGCGCTCGGTTCGCCCGGACCTCGACGTGCCGGTCGTGCTCTTCACGTACGTCAACCCGGTCCTGCGGATGGGCACGGAGGAGTTCGTCTCGCGCGCAGCCGACGCCGGCGTGGACGGCGTGCTCCTGCTCGATCTGCCGATCGAGGAGTCGGCAGCGACGAGAGATGCGCTGGCGCGCCGAGGAATCGATCAGATCTTTCTCGTCAGCCCGACCACGACGCCGGCGCGCCTGCGCGAAGCTGCGCGTCTTGGACGAGGCTTTCTGTACGCCATTTCGCGTCTGGGCGTGACGGGCGCGCGCGACGCGGTGGCCGAGTCGGCCGCACCGCTCGTCGAGCGCGTGCGCGAGGTGACGTCGCTGCCGGTGGCGCTCGGCTTCGGCATCTCCCGGCCCGAGCACGTTCGCGAGGTGACGCGGTTCGCCGACGCCGCCGTGGTCGGCAGCGCGCTCGTCCAGGTGATCGCCGACGCGACGCGGACGGGCGGCGACGTGCCCGCCCGCGTCGAGGCGTTCATCCGCTGGCTCAAGGGGACGTCCGGTGAGTGAGCCGCCATTTCGCCGCATCGGCGTCGCCGGGCTAGGATTGATCGGCGGGTCGGTCGCGCTCGCGGCGCGGGCGCGCTGGGCTGACGTGGAGCTGATCGGCTGCGATCGGGGCGAGTCGCTGGACGAGGCGCGACAGCGGACGATCGCCGACCGCTACACCGACGACGTACGCGATCTCGCGGCGGCCGATCTCATCGTGCTCGCCACGCCCGTGGCGGCGATGGCCGGGCTGATGGCGGCGATCCGCGATCTGGACGTCGAGACGATCGTCACGGACGTTGGATCGACGAAGCGTCGCGTGATGGCCGCGGCGGCCGCCGCGGCGCTCCCGCACTTCGTCGGCGGCCATCCGATGGCCGGCAGCGAGCAGGGCGGCCTCGCGCACGCGCGGCCCGATCTGTTCGACGGCCGGCCGTGGATGCTGGTCGCCGCCGCCGGCGAGCCGGGAGACGACGGCCGGCGTGTCGAGCGCTTCGTGCGAGGGCTCGGTGCGGCACCTCGATGGACCGATGCGCAGACGCACGATCGTGTCGTGGCCTACGTCAGCCACGCGCCGCAGGTGCTCGCCGTGGCGCTCATGAACGCCACCGTCGACGCCACGGGTGATCGCGGGCTCGCCGCGTCGGGCCGTGCGTTCAAGGAGATGACCCGTCTCGCCTCGAGCCCGGCCGACATGTGGCAGGCGATCCTCGCCGACAACGCCGACAACGTGAGCGCGGCGCTGCGGGACGTGCTCGACCGGCTCCCGCATCAGACGGATCTGGCCGATGGCCGCTGGGTGCAGGACGCCTTTGCGCGGGCCCACCGGTGCCGGGCGCGGCTGATGCGCGGGGAGTTCGATCCCGAGTAGCGGAGCCGACGATGCCGCCGCTGTGGCGACCGGACCCTGAGCGGATCGCGCGTTCGCACCTCTCGGCATTCACGCGCCGCGCGGAGCGTCGCGCGGGCCGATCGCTTCCTGACTACGCGAGCCTGCACTGCTGGTCCGTCACCGACGTGCCGGCGTTCTGGGACGAGCTCTGGTCCGCGGCCGGCATCGTCGGCGAACGCGGCGAGCGGGTCGTCGATCGGCTCGACGCGATGCCGGGTGCGAGGTTCTTCCCCGACGCACGGCTCAACTTCGCGGAGAACCTGCTGCGACGCCGCGACGATGGTCCGGCGATTCTGGCCACCACGGAACACGGACGCGAGGTGGAGATCTCTCACGCCGAGCTGCTTCGTGACGTCGGGCGCGCCGCGGCAGCGCTCCGGCGGGCCGGCGTCGGCTGCGGCGACCGTGTCGCAGGGCTGATCGCGAACGTGCCCGAAGCCGTCATCGCCGCGCTCGGCGCCGCGTCGATCGGCGCCGTCTGGTCCGGCTGTTCGCCGGAGTTCGGCGTCGACGGCATCGTCGACCGCTTTGGCCAGATCGCGCCGCGCGTGCTGATCGCCGTCGATGCGCATCATTACGGCGGCCGCCGGTTCGACGTCCTGCCGAAGCTGCGGGACGTGCTGGCGCGGCTGCCGTCGGTGACGACGACGGTGGTGGTGCCGATGGACGACCCGCCGCGCGTGCTGGCGGGGGCCGTCGCCTGGCGCGACTGGCTCGACGCCGCCGGCGATCAGCCGCTCGCGTTCGAGCGGTTCGGATTCAACGACCCGCTCTACGTTCTGTACTCGTCGGGCACGACCGGCGTGCCGAAGGCGATCGTGCACGGCGCTGGTGGCACGCTGCTGCAGCACGTGAAGGAACACCGCCTACACTGCGACCTGCGGCACGGCGACCGGCTCTTCTACTTCACGACGTGCGGCTGGATGATGTGGCACTGGCTCGTGTCGGGGCTGGCCACCGGCGCGACGATCGTGCTCTACGACGGGTCACCCGCGCACCCGCAGATCACGACGCTGCTCGACCTGGCGGACCGCCTGCGCATCACGCTGTTCGGCACGTCGGCGCGGCTGCTCGACACGCTCGCCAAGTCGGGAGTGGTGCCGCGCGAGACGCACGACCTCGCGTCGGTGCGAACGATCACTTCGACGGGCTCGCCGCTTGCACCCGAGGCCTTCGAGTACGTCTATCGGGCCGTCAAGCGCGACGTCCATCTCGCCTCGATTTCCGGGGGCAGCGACATCATCGGCTGCTTCGTGCTGGGCAATCCCAACGGCGAAGTCTGGGCCGGCGAGATCCAGGCAGCCGGGCTCGGGATGGACGTTCGCGTGTTCGACGAAGACGGCCGCGAGCTGGCCGAAGGCGCCGGCGAGCTCGTCTGCGCGACGCCGTTTCCATCCATGCCGCTGGGGTTCTGGCAGGACGACGATGGGGCCCGGTACCGCGCCGCCTACTTCGAACGCTACCCGGCCGTCTGGCACCACGGCGACTGGATCCGCCGGACGTCACACGGCGGCTTCGTCATCGAAGGGCGTTCCGATGCGACGCTCAATCCAGGCGGCGTGCGGATCGGCACGGCGGAGATCTACCGGGAAGTGCAGCACGTGCCCGAGGTCCTCGAGAGCCTCGCCGTCGGCCAGCAGTGGCAAGGCGATCAACGGATCGTGCTGTTCGTCCGCCTGCGCCCCGGCACGTCGCTCGACGACGACCTGCGGCGCAGGATCGTCGACGTCATCCGCCAGCAGGCGTCACCGCGTCACGTGCCGCAGCGCATCGTCGCGGTCGCGGATTTGCCGAGGACGATGAGCGGCAAGCTGGTCGAACTGGCGGTGCGGCGGGTGATTCACGGCGAGCCGGTGCCGAACCGCGACGCGCTCGCGAATCCTGACAGCCTGGATCTCTTCCGCGATCTGCCGGAGCTCCGCTCGTGAGAGCGCCGATGACGATCGTGCTGCCGCGCGCCGTGCGGCGTGCGATCGTCGCGCACGCCGAGCGGGAGCGGCCGCGCGAGTGCTGCGGGTTCCTCGTCGGATCGGGCTCGCGCGTGACGCATGCGGTGCCGATGTCGAACGTGGCAGAGGGCACGACGCGATACCGGCTCGACGATCGCGGGCACATCGAGCTTCGCCGGCTCTTGCGCGAGTTCAGGCCGCCGCTCGCGATCGTCGGCGTGTATCACTCGCACCCGGCGGGTGCACCGGTGCCGTCCGAGACCGACGTCGCCGAAGCGCACTATCCCGAATGGATCCACGTCATCGTCGGTCTCGGGAGCGGACGCGCGCGGCTGGCAGCGTTCCGGATCGCCGGCGGACACGCGTTTGCCGCGCGGTGTCGCTGAGCGCGCGAGGCGGTTGGCGAGCTTTCGTCTTTCGTTCCCTGCCGTCGCGTCGTGCGACGCTGATTCGGTCGCGGGCGTTCTTTCCTCCGCTATGATCGGCAGTTGCGCCTCACGCGCCTCTTCAAGGAGTACCGATCCTCCATGCCGCAACAGCCCTCCAACGCACCCCAGTTCGTTGGCGTGACGGGCGCCCCTGCCGAGTCCGGGGTCGACCTGCTCTTCATCCCGATCTTCGGCCGCCAGGACACGCTCGAGGATGTGCCTGGTGCGGCGGCTGCCGCGGGCGGCGAGCTGCGGCGCGCGATCGAGGCGGGCGAGTTCAAGGCAGCCGTCCATGAGACGCTCGTCGTCGCGGTGACGGGTGGCGGATGGCGAGCGCGGCGGTTCGTGTTCCTCGGCGCCGGGGATCGCGCCGAAATCGATGCGGAACGGGCGCGGCGCCTCGCGGCCACCGCGTCGTACGCCGCGCGCCAGCGCGCGTCGACGTCGGTCGGCTTCGTCGCCCGTGGCCTTGCGCCGGCGATCGTCGCCGACGGGTTGTCCGCCGCCGAGTTCGACGGCGGCACGTACAGGAGCGATCGCGCCGACCGCCCGGCGTTCCCTGCGCGCGTCGAGATCATCGTACCGGGCGGCGATGCGGCCGGCGTCTCGGCTGAGGTCCGCCGCGGGCGGATCATCGGCCAGTGCGCGAACGTGGCGCGCGAGCTGGCGAACGAACCTGGCAACGTGCTGACGCCCCGCACCTTCGCCGACCGCATCAGCACCGTCGCGCGTGATGCCGGCCTGGCGGTGGAGGTGCTCGACGAAGAGCGGATTCACGCGCTCGGCATGCGGCTGCTCATGGCGGTCGCGCGAGGCAGCGCCGAGCCGCCCCGTCTCGTCGTTCTGCGGCACGATCCGCCTGGGGCGCCGAGCGCACCGGTGCTCGCGTTCGTCGGCAAGGGCGTGACGTTCGACTCCGGCGGCATCTCGATCAAGCCGGCGGACGGCATGGATCGGATGAAGGACGACATGTCGGGCGGCGCCGCGGTTGCGGCCGCGATGCGGGCGATCGCGCTGCTCGGCGGCCGGCACCGCGTCATCGGCCTCGTTCCGACGACGGAGAACATGCCGGGCGGACGGGCGGTGAAGCCCGGCGACGTGGTCGTCGGGGCCAGCGGCACGTCCGTCGAGATCATCAACACGGACGCCGAGGGCCGGCTGATCCTGGCGGACGCGCTCTGGTACGCGCGTCAGCTCGGCGCGACGCACATCGTCGACGTCGCCACGCTCACTGGCGCGTGCATCGTCGCGCTCGGGCGATACGTATCGGGGCTGTTCGGACGGCCGGCCGAGTGGGTCGACACGGTGCGGGCAGCGGCCGTGGCCGCCGGCGACCGCGTGTGGCCGATGCCGATCTACGAGGAAGCGGCGGAGGAAATCCGGAGCGAGATCGCCGACATCGTCAATGCCGCCGGGCGTCCGGGAGGCGCGGTCACGGCGGCGGCGTTTCTCGAGCGGTTTGCAGGGGAGGGAGCCTGGGCCCATCTGGACATCGCAGGCCCCGCGTGGGCCGAGACGAAGCAGCCGCACCAACCGAAGGGCGCCACAGGCGTGGCCGTGCGCCTGCTGACCCAGCTCGCTATGACGGGTGGCTCCCAGGCTGCGACATGATCGGGACGACCGGCGGCATGTGATCGTCTTCTGGCGGATGGCGCCGGTGCCAGACCACCAGCAGCAACGACAACGCCCCTCCGAGCAGCACCGCCAGCAGCACCAGCAGGCCGACGATGCCGAACGAACCGAAGATCACGTCCGCGAGCGTGATCTCCGGCGTGGGCGTCTGGACGAGCTCGACGATCACGGCATCGGGCGGAGGGGGCTGCATGGCGCTCTCCGACCATCTTAATCCCTGAAGCCCGCTCGACCTTCCGTGGCTTCCGCCAGGATGCGTCCGCGCTCTCGGCGTCGACGCACGCCGGTACGAGCGACGCGCAATCGCGCGGTGCGTTCGGCCGGCGTTGTCAGCGGGCGGCGACCGTGCCGATCTTCTTCAGCGAGCTCCGATACGACTGGACGGCCTCGAAGAGCGCCAGCGCGATGCGCTGGCGATGCGCGGCCTGCTTCAGCAGGCTGGCGTCCGTTCTGTTCGTGAGGAAGGAGACCTCCGCCAGCACGCTCGGCATCTCCGCGCCGATCAACACGACGAACGGCGCGCGCTTGACGCCGAAATCCTTGATGGCCTTGTTGGGGCCGGCGAGCCGCTTGACGAGCGCGGCCTGCACCTGCCGCGCGAGCTCCCTGGATTCGTCCAGCTTGTTGTTCAGCGTGATGGCCTTCACCAGCTCGGGCAGCAGGCGCATCGTCTGGGCGCTGGACGCGTTCTCGCGGGCCGCGACGGCCTCGGCCTGCGGGTTCGACGCGAAGTCCAGGTAGTAGGTCTCGAGGCCGCGCGTGCTCGACTGCGGGCTCGAGTTCGCGTGGATCGAGATGAACATGTCGGCGGCCTCGCGCTGGGCGATCGCGGTGCGTTCCTCGAGCGGAATGAAGCGATCGGTCCGGCGGGTCAGCACGACCTCGAAGCCGGGCTTCTCGAGGAGCAGCTTCTCGAGACGAAGCGCGACGTCGAGCACGAGCGTGGACTCGGTGACGCCGTTGGCCTGCGCGCCCGGATCGTATCCGCCATGGCCGGGATCGATGACGATGCGCGCCACGCCGAGACCGAGTTGGCGCGCGATCGAGAACTCGCCGCGGCTGGTCGCCGACGGAGGTGCCGGCGCGTTCGCGCTCGACGGCGCGGAGGCCGGCGCGCGCGCGCCGGGTGCGGTGGCCGCCGATGCCGCGGGCGGGGCCGCGTCGGCCGGCCCGTCCGTCACGATCCGGCCCGGACGGCTGGGCGCCATCTTGGTCGCGACGATGGGCGCGGGCGGCACGTCGTCGGGAAGCGCCTCGTCGGATTCGACGTCGATGACCAGCCGGAACGGGTTGTAGAGCGGGAACGTGCTGTATCGTGGGTTGCCGGTCACGTCGAGGACGAAGCGCGTGTTCTGGTTGATGGTCCGGCTGACCTGCACCGACTTGAACAAGACGCCCGACAGCGTCGTCACCCGCTCGCTGATCCCCGCGGCAACGTCGGCATTCACCAAATCGACGGTCAGCCGATCGGGATTCGCCGATCGACGTGTCGCGTAGACCGCTTCAGACGACAGCTCGATCGTCAGTCGATCGCCTTTCGGCAGGCGGCTGTGCGTGATCTTCCTCACCGATGGCGACGAAGGCGTGTCGCTCGCCGCGGCGAGGGCAGGCGCGGGCAGCGGCACGGACACCGAGGGAGCTTCGAGCTCCGCCGGCTGCGCCGCGGCTACGTCGGCCGGCGTCTTCTCGGCAGGCTTGACAGGCGGCACCGAGGCGGCTGGCGTTTCGGCGGATCTCGGCGGCGTCGACGGCGGGGTGGGCGCCGGTGTGGGCGCTGCTGTGGCGCGCGTGACGGCAGGGCGCGCGGTCGTGCCGTCCGACGCGGCCTTGGACGGAGCCGATCGATCTGGTGCCCGCAGTGATGCCAGCCGGGCGGGGACCTGCCGGACGAGCGCCGACGTCGGATACTCGCGTTTGAGCCAGCTCAGCGTCCGCACTGCCTGCTCTCGATCGCGGACGTTGCCGCTCTTCTCGAACGCCAGCGCGTACATGCCGGCCGCCTGCCAGAGCGCGTTGTCCGCGTAGCCCGTCCGAGGGTGGGCGCGGACGATGGCTTCGTAGGCATTCCCGATCGCCCGAAGCGTGTCGGGCGTCGTGGTCTGTGCGCTGCGCGCCGTCTTCTCGCGCGCCTGAGCCCGCTGGTACTTCACCGCGGGCGTCTGGGCCGCCGCGGCAGTTGGCAGCGACAGCACGAGGATCCCGGCGGCCGCGAGGACCGTGCGCCGGAGCATCGAACGTGAAACCAAGGTCGGCATGGCTATTTCACCTGTGCGTCAACTTCGTCGAAGTAGCTCTGATCGACGAGCACTTCGCGCTTGCCGCCCGCCGCAGTCGACACCACGCCGTCCATCTCCATCATGTCGATGAGCCGGGCGGCGCGGCTGAACCCGATGCGCAGCCGGCGCTGAAGATAGGAAATCGAGGCTTGGCCGGTCGAGACCACGATGCGCGCTGCCTCGTCGTACAGGTCGTCCTTCTCGAATTCGAGCTTCTCCGACTCGGGCTTCTCCTCGGCGGTGATGCTCGTGTCGTACACCGGCTTGCCCTGTTTGCGGAGGAAGCTGCACAGCCGCGCGGTCTCCTGCTCCGAGATGTAGGGACCGTGAATCCGGATGTAGCGCGACGAGGCCGGCGGCAGGAAGAGCATGTCGCCCTTGCCGAGCAACTGCTCCGCGCCGTTGCCGTCGAGGATCGTGCGCGAGTCGATCCGCGACGCCACGCGGAACGCGATGCGCGCCGGCAGGTTCGCCTTGATGACGCCCGTGATGACGTCCACCGACGGCCGCTGGGTGGCGAGGATCAGGTGGATGCCGACGGCGCGCGCCATCTGCGCGAGCCGGGCGATCGACTCCTCGACCTCCTTGCCGGCCACCATCATCAGATCCGCCAGCTCGTCGATGATGACGACGATGTACGGCAGCGGTTTGAGCTCGCCGCCGTCCGGCGCCTTCGCGTCCTTCTGCTCGGCGAGCATGGCCTTCACGTTGCGGTTGAACTGGTCGATGTTCCGGACGCCGACGGCCGCGAGCGACTTGTAGCGCTCCTCCATCTCGCGGACGGCCCACCGCAGCGCGTTCGCCGCCTGCTTCGGATCGACGACGACCGGCGTGAGCAGGTGCGGGATGTCCTCGTACATGCCGAGCTCGAGCCGCTTCGGGTCGATCATGATGAACCGCACTTCGTCCGGCGTCGACCGGAACAGCATGCTGCTCACCATCGCGTTGACGCTCACGGACTTGCCGGCGCCCGTCGATCCGGCGATGAGCAGATGCGGCATGGTCGCGAGGTCTCCGACGAACGGCTCGCCGTGAATGCCCTTGCCGAGCGCCATGCTCAGCCGCGACGGGGCTTTCACGTAGTTCTCCGACTCGAGCAGCTCGCGGAGCGTGATCGGCTCGCGGTTGCGGTTGGGGATCTGGATGCCGACGGTCGATTTGCCTGGGATCCGTTCGATCAGCACCGACTCGGCCTGCATCGCGAGGCAGAGGTCGTCGGCCAGGCCGGTGATCCGGCTGTACTTCACGCCGGCGTCGGGTTTGAACTCGTAGGTCGTGACGACCGGGCCGGGATGGATCTGCACCACCCGGCCTTCGACGCTGAACTCGCGGCACTTCTCTTCGAGCAGGCGCGCCGATTCCATCAGCTCGCGCTCGTCGATCTTCTGGTGCTCCTTCGGGGCATCGAGCAGCGTGAGCGGCGGCGTCGTGTAGCCGTCCTGCCGCCGTTCGGCGGGCGTTCTGGGTGCGGCGTCGGCGAGGGGAAGCGGCTGGGGCTGTGGCGCGCCGGCGCGTTCGGGGCGCCGGATGGCTGGCGGCGCCGCGGCGCGGGCGGGCGGCCCGTCGGCGACCTCGTCGTCGGCCGTGCGCGCGCGCGCGGCCCGGAGCTTCTCAGCGGCGTCCTGTGCCCGCGTCGCGATCTCGGGCGCGCGCTCCTTGCCCGCCTTCTTCACGTGCTTTTCGATGACCTGGCGCCGCTGCTGCGCGCGCTCCCGGTCGGCGCGCCATTCGCGCCAGCGATCGAAGAGCGTCGGGCCGCTGCGCACTCGGCGCGCCAGGGTTTCCGCGGCGCGGCCGAACGAGAACTGCGTGGAGACGATGATCGAGAGCGCCATCAGCGTGATCAGCAGGATGGTCGCGCCCGTCCGGTTGAGGTAGCGCGAGAGCCCCGACGCGAGCGCCGACCCGATCAGGCCGCCACCCGCGTGCGGCCCACTCGCGTCGACCGCCACGACCGCGAGCGAGAGCAGCGCCGCGAGGCAACTGATGAACAGCGCCGCCCCGAAGAGCTTCGTGTAGCCGGCGTCCATTTCACGGCACCAGAAGTAGTGCCACGCGATCACGCCGAGGACGCACGGCAGGAGCATGGCCGGGTAGCCAATCAGTTGCAGCGAGGCGAGCGACAGGAACGCGCCGAAGCGGCCGACGAAGTTGTCGACCCGCGTCGACTGGATGTCGTTGAAGAACCAGACCGGGTCGCCGTCGCTGTGCGTCACGAGCGCGAGCACCCAGATGAGCGACGCGGCGAACAGCACGACGCCGGTGAACTCGCTGACACGACGTGAGAGGGCAGACTGCGCCACGACGTCTCAGACCTCCATCACGACGGGCAGCACGAGCGGCCGGCGGCCGGCGCGCTTGCGGAACAGCCGCTGCAGCTCCTGCCGGAGCCGCTCGGTCACGAGCCCCGGATCGGTCCGCTCCTCGCGCGGAGCGCTCTCGATCGCGCGCGCGACGAGAGCCGGCGCCTCGCGCAGCATGGCCTCGTGTCTCGGATCGATGGCCAGCCCGCGCGTGATGATCTCGGGCGTCTGCTCGAGCGCGCCGGTCTGGCCGTTGATCGCCACCACCGACACCACGAGACCGTCGCTCGCCAGGTGCTTTCGGTCGCGCAACACGTCGTCCATGATCTCGCCCGTCCGCGTGCCGTCGATGAGCACGCGGCCGGCCGCCACCCGGTCGGCGACCTGCAGGCTCCCGGCGTCGAGCCGCAGCACCTCGCCGTCCTCGGCCATGACGACGGACGTGGCGGGCGAGACGAGCGTCGCCATGCGCGCGTGACGGGCAAGCTGCCGGTACTCTCCGTGTATCGGCACGAAGAATTTCGGCTTCACCAGGGACAGCATCAGCTTCAGCTCCTCCTGGCTTCCGTGCCCAGAGACGTGGACGTGCTTCTGGCCGTCGAAGACGATGTCGGCCCCGCGCCGGGCGACGTGGTTCATGACGCGGCCGACCGCCTTCTCGTTGCCAGGAATCACGCGCGCCGAAAACACCACGACGTCGTCGGTGCCCAGGCTGACGTACCGGTGGTCGTCGATCGCGATCCGCGGCAGGGCGGCCAGCGGCTCGCCCTGCGACCCGGTGCAGAGGCAGAGCACGTCCTCGGCAGGGTAGTCGCGCACGTCGGCATCCCGAATCTGGAGCCCACCGGGGATCGTCAGATAACCGAGCCGCTCCGCGATCTGGGACGTCTGCTGCATGCCGCGCCCCACGAACGCGACTTTGCGGTCGAACTGCTCGGCCAGATCGACGAGCAACTGCATCCGGTAGACGCTCGTCGCGAACGACGTCACGACGATCTTGCCGGGGGCGCTGCTGAAGACCTCCTCGAACCCGTCGATGACCTCGCGTTCGGAGCCGGTGAAGCCCGGGCGGTCGGCGTTCGTGCTGTCCGACAAGAGGGCGAGCACGCCGCTCGCGCCGAGCTCGGCGAAGCGATGGAAGTCGAAGGCCGCGCCGTCGATGGGCGTCTGGTCGATCTTGAAGTCGCCCGTGTGCACGATCGTGCCCGCCGGCGTGTGGATTGCGAGCGCCAGGCAGTCGGGCACGCTGTGCGTGACGCGGAGGAACTCGATCGTGATGGGGCCGATCGCGATGCGGTCGCGCGGGCCGACCGCCACCAGCCGGTCGGCCGCGTCGATGCCCCGTTCCTGCAGCTTGGGCTCGACGAGCGCCAGCGTGAACTTCGACCCGTAGACCGGCCCGTCCAGATAGGGCAGGACGTGCGCGACCGCGCCGATGTGATCTTCGTGGCCGTGCGTCAGCACGAGCGCGCGAAGGCGCCCGCGGTACGGAGCCAGGACGGACAGATCCGGGATGACGAGGTCGACGCCGAACAGCTCGGGGCCGGGGAACATGACGCCAGCGTCGACGATGAACGCGACGTCGCCGTGCGCGACGAGCAGCATGTTCATGCCGAACTCGCCGAGCCCGCCAAGCGGCACGAGATCAACCGGCGGCGCGGACGCCGCGTCGTTCGTCATCGAGTACGACACCCTTCTTTCCGGACCACGGCGCACGTGCCCGCGAACCGCGCGCACGACGCACCGGCACCCATGGCGTGAGACACACCATGGACCACTGGTTCCGGCTGCAAAGGGCCGCTGGGAGGGACCCCGGAACAGGCGGGAAAACCGCGGAAACTATAGCACGGGCGGGCGCCCGGCCACAGCGATGGCCTCGACGATCCTCGCGATTTCGTCGAGCGACAGCGTCTCGGCTCGCCGCCGCGGGTCCACGCCCGCCTGCGCCAGCGCGGCCGGTGCCGTCGGCGAGCACGCCTTCAGCGCGTTGGCCAGCGTCTTCCGCCGCTTGGAGAACATCGCCTTCACGACCTGCTCGAACATCCGCTCGTTCACGATCCGGACGGACGGAGGGCCGAACTCCAGCCGCACGACCGACGAGCGCACCTTCGGTGCGGGAGTGAACGCGCCGGGCGGCAGATCGAGCAGCCTGGTGATCCGGCTGTGCAGCGACAGGAGAATCGTCAGCACACCGTAGTCTTTCGAGCGGGGCCGCGCGAGCAGCCGATCGGCGACTTCGCGCTGCACCATGACCGTCGCATCGTGAAACAGGCGGTGCTCCCGGTACAGATCCACGAGCCTGAAGAGGATGGGCGACGCGATGTAGTACGGCAGGTTGCCAGCGATGCGAAAGCGGGGGCCAGGGCCGTCGACCGTCGGCGCGCCTGGCGGGCGCTGCGGCCGCAGCCCGAGCAGGAGCGGGACCACGTTCATCTCGAGGATGTCGCCCGACCAGACCGTGACGTTCGGCGGTGCGTCGCGGGCGAGGTCGCTCGCGAGGCGCTTGTCGATCTCGATCGCGACGATCGGCACGCCGCGCGCCGCGAGCGGACGCGTCAGCGCGCCGGTGCCGGAGCCGATCTCCAGGAACACGTCGCCCGGCTGCGGCGCGATCGCGTCCACGACCTTGGCGGCCCAGGCCGGCGAGAGGAAATGCTGCCCGAGCCGCTTGATCGGCCGTCGGGGAGCGTCACGCATCGTCGTCGGCGTCGCCTCGCCAGTACTGCTCTTCGATCTCCTCGATCTCCTGTTCCGACAGGCCGAAGTAGTGGCCGATCTCGTGGATCAGCGTCTCGCCGATCGCGACGACGACGTCGTCCTCGTCGTCGGAGGCGTCCTCGATGGAACGCTGGAAGAGCGTCACCTTGTCGGGAAGCGTGTTGCCGTGCGCCCACGCGCGTTCGGTGAGCGGCGTGCCTTCGTACAACCCGAGCAGCGTGTCGGGCGGCTCGAGGCCGACCTCGGCGAGCTGCACCGCCGTCGGCTCGTCCTCGACGACGATGGCGATGTTCTGAAGGGCGTCGCGAAATCGCTTCGGAATCGAGGCGAGCGCCTCGTCCACGAGAGCCTGGAACCGCGCGCGCGTCATCGCGTCCGGCGCCGGCCGGCGGCCACCGCGCGCGGCGCGCGCTTCGCGCCGAGCGTCCGATAGTACCGGCAGTCGTCTCGCACGAGGCAGCGATCGCAGAGCGGTGTCGGCCGGCAGACGCGGCGGCCGTGCAGGATCAACACATCGGAGGCGCGCGTCCAGCGATCGGGCGGCAGCAGCGCGCACAGGGCCTGTTCGACTTTCACCGGATCCTCGCTCGCGACGAGGCCGATGCGGTTCGACACGCGCAGCACGTGCCGGTCCACCGGCAGGCCGGGCACGCCCAGCGCGTGCCCGAGGACCACGTTGGCGGTCTTGCGGCCCACGCCGGGCAGCTCGACCAGCGCATCCATCGACGCCGGGACGTCGCCGTGGTGTTTCTCGACGAGCCCTCGGGCCATGCCGATGAGCGCTTTCGCTTTCATCCGGAAGAAGCCGGTGGCGTGAATCAGGGGCTCGAGCTCGGCCGACGTCGCCTGCGCGAGCCGCGTGGCGTCCGGGTACTTCTCGAACAGCGCCGGCGTGACCGTATTGACGCCGGCGTCGGTCGACTGGGCGGAGAGGATCGTCGCCACGAGCAGCTCGAACGGCGTTCGGTAGTGCAGCTCCGTCGTGGCGTTCGGATGCTGGGCGTCGAGCCGGTCGAAGACTCGGACGGCCAGATCGCGGGCCGGCGCGGCGGGCGCCCGTGTGGCGCGAGGCATCGAGGCGACGCTCAGTGCAGCGGGCCCTTGGGCCAGCTCGACGGCTCCTGCGCCTGGGCGTCCTGGAGCGCGCGCATCTGCTCCTGGAGCGCGGCGATCAGGCCGGGCACGACGTTGAACGGCAGCGCGACACGCGCGACCACCGGAACGCGGACGGTCTGCGAGGCTTCGGCGGACTTCAGATCCCGCTCCGACAGCGGCCGGACGTCGCAGAAGGTCAACGTCAGATCGAACGGCGTGTGGGCGACGGCGCAGAAGTTGGCGTACTCGCGGCGCCCCTGCACGGGATCGGCCGGCTCGTCCGGCACGATCGTGAAGTTGATGGGTTTCGACATCGCTCAGTATTTTCGCATGATGCCGACGACGACGCCCTGCACCTGGACGTCGGCCGCGTCGAAGTAGAGGGGCTGCATCGCCGGGTTCGCCGGCTGCAGCCGGATGCGGCCGTTGTCGCGGTAGAACTTCTTCAGGGTGACGTCGGTGCCGCGCACGAGCGCGATGACCATCTCGCCGTTGTCGGCCGTCTTGCGATCCTCGACGATGACGAAGTCCCCGTCGCGGATGTGCTCGTCGATCATCGACTCGCCGCGCACGCGCAGCACGTAGCTCTCGCGCTTGCCGACGAGATCCTCCGGCACGGCAATCGTCTCCGCCGTGGCGACCGCTTCGACCGGCATGCCGGCCGCGACGTACCCGAGCAGCGGCAGCTCGAGCGCGCGATGCGCTGCAGGGGCCGACAAGAGCTCCACCGATCGGCTGCGATTCCAGGACCGGCGGATGAAGCCTTTCTCCTGGAGGTTCGTGAGGTGCTTGTGGACGGTCGCAAGCGACGAGAGGTTGAATCGCGCGCCGATCTCCTCGAGGCTCGGCGCGTAGCCGTGCTGGTGGATGAACTCTTCGAGGTAGTCCAGAATTTCCCGCTGGCGTTTGGTCAGTGGCTGCATTCGGGGCTCCCGCGCCGAAGGAAGGTCGCGGGGACTATACGCAAAGAAAAGGCGAATATCAAGCAGGCGGGTCCGGAATGGGACAAGATAGTCGCCCAACGCATGCGCTGGCCCCCTCGACTGCCTTCCGCCGCCCGTCGATTCGACGTCGTGGCCTTCGGAGAGAACAGCCTGGACTTCGTCGGCACGGGGTCGCGCCCGCCCGCCGGCGTGGACAAGACGACGCTCACGCGCTTCGAGCTGCTCGTGGGCGGGCAGGCGACGACCGCGGCGGTCGCCTGTGCGCGGCAAGGGCTGCGCGCGCGCTACGTCGGCGTCTTCGGGCGCGACGAGTGGGGCGCCACGGTGCGGCGGGCGCTCGATCGCGAAGGCGTGGACCTCGTGGCGCTCGAGCGCGACGCCCGCAGCCGCGTGGCCGTCGTGCTCGTCGACTCGGACACCGGCGATCGCACGGTGCACGAATTTCGCGATCCGGCGCTCGCGGTCGATCGCGGTGCGATGCCGGTCGAGGCCGTGCTCGCCGGCCGCATCCTCATGCTGGATGCGACCGACCTCGCGACGTCGACGGCGATCGCCCGGCTCGCGCGCGAGCGAGGCGTGCCGACCGTCGTCGACGTGGACCGCGTGAGCCTCGCCGCCGCCGAGCTCCTGCGCGAGATTGCCGTCATCGTCGTCCCACGCGCGTTCCTGGAGAGCTGGACCAGCACGGCGTCGCCGGGCGCTGGGCTGGCGGCGCTCGATCGCGAGTTCCAGCCGGCCGCGACGATTGTGACGCTCGGCGCCGAGGGGTCGCTGGCACTGGCCAACGGCCGCGAGATCCGCACGCCGGGGTTCCAGGTGGACGTCGTCGACACGACCGGCGCGGGCGACGCGTTCCGGGCCGGGTTCGTCAGCGCGTGGATCCGTCTGGCCGACGCGCCGGACCTCGAGACCATCCTCGAGCAGGCGAACGCGACGGCGGCTCTCAACTGCCAGGCCGTCGGGGCGCAAACCGGCCTGCCACGGCGGCCGGACGTCGACCGTCTCGTCGCCCATGCGAGAGGCCGCGAGCCGAAGTAGCCGGCGTCGGACACCTCGCGCGGTGTCGTACTATTGGATCGTGCGCAGGGTTCGTCTGAGCGTGCTCGCCGTCGTCCTCGTCGCCGGCGCGTCGGTCGCCGCGCAGGATGCCGCCCTCGTGCGCGATGCCGCGAGCCTCCAGAAGAAGGTCGCGGCGATCAACCAGCGCGCTGCCGCCAAGCCCAGGCAGACGACGCCCACGTTCCGGACCGTCCTCACCGACCGTGAGGTCAACGCCTACTTCAAGCTCAACGGGCGGACGTTTCTGCCCGCCGGTGTCCTCGAGCCCGAGTTGCAGATCGGCGACGGCGGCCGTGTGCGCGCGAAAGCCGTCCTCGATCTCGACGCCGCGCTCAAGCCGCAGAACCGCAGCTTCTTCGATCCGCTCGCGTGGCTGAGCGGCAAGGCGCCCGTGACCGCGGCCGGCACCGTGCGTGCCTCGAACGGCCGCGGCGTGCTCCAGCTCGAGACCGCCACCATCAGCGGCGTCACGATTCCGAAGACGGTGCTCCAGCAGTTGATCAGCTACTACACGCGCACGCCGGAGTCGCCGGACGGATTCGACATCGACAAGCCGTTCGATCTGCCGGCGAACATCCAGTCCGTGGAGATCACCCCCGGCCAAGCCATCGTGGTACAACCGTAGCGCGGGCGTCGGCCCGCCGCTCCCGTGTCCGAGTTTCTTTCGACGCCGCTCCAGTTCCTGAAAGGGGTCGGGCCCCGGCGCGCCGCCGACCTCGAGCGTGTCGGCCTGATCACCGTCGAAGACCTGCTGCTCCGCTTTCCGCTCCGCTACGAGGACCGCGCGGTGGTCGTGCCGATTGCCGCGCTCGAGCCCGGGCGCACCGCCACGGTGATCGGCGAGGTGCTCGGCTCCGGCTCGCGCTCCACGCGCCGGCCGGGATTCCGGCTCTTCGAGCTGGTCGTGAAGGACGCGAGCGGCGCAGTCCGCGCGGTGTTCCCGAATCAGTCGTTCCTCAAGGACGTGTTCCATCCGGGGGATCGCGTGGTGCTCTTCGGCGCGCTCGAGTTTCGCGGAACCGGCGGGCTGCAGCTCACGAATCCCGAATACGAGATCCTGTCGGGCGCGCCGGAAGGCGAGGACGACGCCGTGCACGCCGGCCGGATCGTGCCGGTCTACGAACGCGCGGGGTCGATGACCCCGCGCATGCAGCGGGTGCTCGTGCACCGCGTCCTCGCGGATCTGCCGGCGGACGTGCCCGATCCGCTGCCGCCGGCGATTCGCGCGCGGCTTCATCTGCCCGACCGGCGGTCGGCCATCGTGGCGGCTCACTTTCCGCCGGCCGGCGCCGACGTGACGGTGCTGAACCAATGGGCGTCCGACGCGCAGCGGCGGCTGATCTTCGAGGAGTTCTTCCTGTTCCAGGCCGGGTTGCTGCTCAGGAAGCGGCGTCATGCCGCCGAGCGCAAGACGCGCGCGGTCGTCGTCGACGATCGCATTCGCGAGTCGGCGAGGCGGGCCTTGCCGTTCAAGCTGACCGATGGGCAGAAGCGCGCGCTGCGCGAGATCGTCGCGGACATGCAGCGCGAGACTCCCATGAACCGGCTGCTTCAAGGAGACGTCGGCGCCGGCAAGACGATCGTGGCGCTGCTCGCCGCCATCGTCGCCATGGAGAACGGGTTCCAGGTCGCGTTCATGGCGCCGACCGAGATCCTCGCCGATCAACACTACCTCACGATTCGCCGGCTGCTCGATGCCTCGCGCTTCCGGGTCGCGCTGCTCACCGGCAGCGTCAGCGCGGCGCGTCGGCGCGACGTGATCGCGGAGCTGGCGAGCGGCGCGGTTCACCTGGTCGTCGGAACCCACGCGCTGGCCGAGCAGCCGGTGGCGTTCCACGACCTCGGCCTCGTCGTCATCGACGAGCAGCACCGGTTCGGCGTCATGCAGCGCGCGACGCTGCGCCACAAGGGCGCGAGTCCCGATGTGCTCGTCATGACCGCGACGCCCATCCCGCGCACGCTCGCGCTCACGACCTACGGCGATCTCGACGTCTCGGTGATCCGCGGCCGGCCGCCCGGCCGGCAGCCCGTGAGAACGATCGCGCGGCCGGAATCGCGCCGCGACGAGGTCTACGGCCTGGCGCGGCAGGAGATCGCCGCAGGTCGCCAGGTCTACGTGATCTATCCGCTCGTGGAGGAATCGGAGAAAGTCGACCTGCGCGCCGCCACGGCGATGGCCGACCATCTGCAGCTCGAGGTGTTTCCCGACGCAACCGTCGCGTTGTTGCACGGCCGCCTGAAGCAGGACGAGAAGGATCGCGTGATGAGCGCGTTCGCCCGCGGCGACGTGCACGTGCTCGTCGCCACCACCGTCGTCGAGGTCGGCGTGGACGTGCCGAACGCGACCATGATGGTGATCGAGCACGCGGAGCGCTTCGGGCTGTCGCAGCTCCACCAGCTTCGGGGCCGCGTCGGACGCGGGGCCCACGCGTCCACCTGCGTCCTGCTCTATCAGCACCCGCTCGGGCCGGCGAGCCGTGCGCGTCTCGACGCGCTCGTCGAGACCGGCGACGGCTTCGACATCGCCGAGCGCGACCTGGCGTTGCGCGGCCCTGGCGACTTCTTCGGGACGCGGCAGTCCGGGCTGCCAACGCTTCGCGTGGGCGACCTCGTCCGCGACCATCGCGTCATGGAGGATGCGCGCCGCGAGGCGGCCGCCTGGCTCGACGAGCACGGCAGCGACGGCGTGGTCGCCGACGTCTCCGCGAACTGGGCCGTGCGGTTCGGGCTCGTCGAGATTGGATGAGATGCGCATCATCGCCGGCCGGCTGAAGGGACGGCGGCTGCGCGCGCCGGTTGGCCCCGGCGTGCGTCCGACGAGCGACCGGCTGCGGGAGACGCTCTTCAACGTGCTGCGCGATCGCATGGACGGCGCGCGCGTGCTCGATGCCTTCGCCGGGACGGGCGCCGTGGGGCTCGAAGCGATCAGCCGCGGCGCGTCGCACGTGACGTTCGTCGAGGCCGACCGGCGCGCGGCGGCGGCGCTCTGCGCGAACATCGACGCGTGCGGGGCGGCGCAGGGCTCGCGCGTGATTCAGGACACGCTGCACCGCGCCGCCACACGCGGCGCCGCCGTCCTCGGACCGTTCGACGTCATCTTCCTCGATCCGCCCTACGATTTCGCCGACCTGGACGGCGGGCTGGCCGACGCCGGGCGGCTCCTCGCCCCGGAGGGCGTCGTCGTGCTCGAACACAGCCGTCGCCGTGGCGCCCCAGCGGCCGCCGCGTCGCTCATCAGGCAACGGACGCTCGAGGCCGGCGACAGCGCGCTCACGCTGTACGCGCTCGGCGGCTCGGCTGATACGATGGAGGTCTCGGTCCCCCGATGACCCGCGTTCACCGTCTCGCCGTCTGCCCGGGGTCGTTCGATCCGCTGACCAACGGCCACGTGGACATGATCGCGCGCGCGGCCAGGCTCTTCGACGAGATCGTCGTGGCGGTGCTGGCGAACACCGCGAAGACGCCGTGGTTCACGGCCGATGCGCGTGTCGCGCTGACCCGAGAAGTGCTGGCGGCCCGATCCGACGTCTCGAACGTTCGCGTCGAGGCGTTCGACGGCCTGCTCGCGCAGTACGTGCGGCACGTCGGTGCCGTGGCGGTCGTGCGCGGGCTGCGCACGTCCTCGGAGCTCGCCGACGAATCGCAGATGGCGATGATGAACCGCCATCTCAACGCAGACTGTGAAACGGTGTTCCTCGTGCCGCTGCCTGGCGTGTCGTTCATCAGCTCGCGGCTCATCAAGGACGTCGCCATGATGGGTGGCAGCGTCGACGGCCTGGTGCCGCCGGCCGTGGCCCGCGCGCTCGCGGCGCGCCGAGGACTGCCGTATTCGGTGACGACGTGACGTTCGCGTCGGATGGGGCCGTTCACGAGCGCGGCGCCGCCGGCCGCGCGGACATCGTGGAACGTCTCGTCGCCATCGTCGGCCCGGCTCACGTCCACACGGATCTCCGCACCCGCGAGCTCTACGGCACGGATGCGTTGCAGCGCGGCGCGCTGCCCGATGTCGTCGTGGCGCCAGGGACCGCCGTCGAGATCGCCGCGATCGCGCGTCTGTGCCACGACACGTGGACGCCGCTCGTCCCGCGCGGCGGCGGCACCGGGTTCACCGGCGGTGCCGTGCCGGTCCACGGCGGGGTGGTCCTCAGCCTGGAACGGTTGAACCGGATCCTCGAGATCGACGCGCCGAATCTGCTCGCCGTCGTCGAGCCGAACGTCATCACCGGCGATTTGCAGCAGGCCGTCGAACAGGTGGGGTTGTTCTACCCGCCGGATCCGGCGAGCCTCGGCCGCTCCGCAATCGGCGGCAACGTCGCCGAGTGCGCCGGCGGGCCTCGGGCGTTCAAGTACGGCGTGACGAGACAGTACGTGCTCGGTCTCGAAGCCGTCCTGCCCACGGGCGAGATCGTGCAGACCGGCGGCAAGGTGGTGAAGAACGTCGTCGGCTACGATCTCACGCAACTGCTCGTCGGTTCCGAGGGCACGCTGGCCATCGTCACGAAGGTGATCCTCCGGCTCGTGCCGAAGCCGCCGGTGGCGGTGACGCTGCGCGTCGTGTTCGAGAGCGTGCGGGCGGCGGTCGATGCCGTCATGGGGATGATCGCCGCGCGCGTCGTGCCCGCGACGTTGGAGCTGATCGATCGCGAGTCGCTCGACGCGGTGGCGGCGGCGACGGGCGCGCGGCTGGCGCCGGCCGGCGCCGGCGCGCTGCTGCTGATCGAAGTAGACGGGCTCGCCGAGCAGGTTGCGGCCGAAGCGGATCGCGTGGCGCACGCCTGCGTCGCGGCAGGCGCCCTGGACCTGCAGCGCGCCGCGACCGACGATGAGCGTCAGGAGCTGTGGCGCGTGCGCCGCGAGATCTCGCCCGCGCTGAAGACGATCGCGCCGACCAAGCTGAACAACGACATCGTCGTGCCCAAGGCGCGCGTGCCCGAGCTCCTGGAGGCGGTGGACGCGCTGGCCCGCCGGTTCCGCCTGCGTATCCCGTGTTTCGGGCACGTCGGCGACGGGAACATCCACGTCAACATCATGGTGCCGGCCGGCGACCCCGGGGCGCTCGGCCGCGCGCGCGAGGCGGAAGGCGAGCTGTTCAGACGAGTCGTCGCGCTCGAGGGCGCCATCAGCGGGGAACATGGGATCGGGTTCACCAAGGCGCCGTACCTTCCGCTCGCGCTGACGCCGGAGACGATCGCGCTGATGCAGCGCGTCAAGCAGGCGTTCGATCCGCGCGGCATCCTCAATCCCGGCAAGATCTTCCCGGACGACGGCCCGCCCGCGCCCGACGGCCGGGTCACGGCCGGATGATCTGAGCGAACCCCGTCGTGTTGACGTCGCGGAACATCGGCGTCCGCGGCGGCAGGAGCGCCGGCGTCAGGAAATCCGTGTCGAAGTTGTAGCCGCGTGTCGGCGGCGAGTACACGGTGACGCAGCACTTGTAGGTACCGTTCCCCTGCCGGCTCGTGTACAGGCTCACGATCGACCCCCGGAAGTTCAAGGTCTGATCCGACCAGTCTTCCAGGTACCGCAGGAAGTTGTGAGCGCCGCCGTCGGTGCCGAAGTCCTGCACGGTGCCGGCCGGTTGCGGGAAGGAGATGCCCTTGCCGGCGATCACCGCCAGCCGATACCACGTGGTCACCGCGTCGCGGTTCGTCATGCTGTGCGCGTTGGTGACCGACGTGCGGTCGTTCCAGGCATTGGAGAGCAGCGTGACGGCATCGGCGATCACCGCCGTGGCCACGTGCGGATTGCCGAAGGCGCCGTTGGCGTTCCAGTCGCCCTGTACGTAGACCGGGTTCTCGGAGGCGATCGTGAGCCCTGGGGCGACCAGGTTGCCCAGCCGGCCGTTGGTCAGCTTCAGCGCGCGTCTGAAGAAGATCGGTGGATTGCGCCGCGCGATGAGCGCCTCCTCGGCCTGCCCGACGGCGCCGCCGGGATCGACCGACGTCCAGGGCCGCGCCGCGGCCGCGAGCGGCCACGAGAGATTGCCCCACGGCATCGGCGCGCCGCCCGGCACAGCCGCGGGCGCGCGGGGCGTCGCGCCGTAGCTCTCGAGCTGTCCGTTGCCATTGAAGTCCTCGCCGGTGTCGAGCACGTTGTTGATCGCGCCGGTCCCGGACGCAGGATTGACGAGATCCTCGAAGCCGTACTCGCCCGTTTCGGCGTTCGCGGCATTGCGGTTGCCGCGCCGGTCCGAGAAGTACACCGTGTAGCCGTTCACGTTGAGCGCCTGGTTGCCGGTCGTGCCGATGGCGCCCTGGAACCAGCGCGACAGGTTCCGCGCATCGATCTCGACGTAGGCGATGATGCCGCCGAACCGCACCGGATCAGCCGCCGTGAGGCCATCGCGCTGCATCGCTTCGCGCGCGTCGTAGAGGATGTTGGGGCTGTAGTTGAAGGCGCTGTTCTGCTGTGCCGCCGTCGCGCAGGCGTTGAGATCGCGCATGCGCTGGAGCCGAATCACGGCGGTCGGGCTGATCTCGGCGCAGCCGGCAGGGGCGCCGGCCGTGTCCACCCATTGCCGTCCCGCGATCCCGAGATTCAGGATCTCGAGCGTGACGTCGGTCCAGACGCCAGCCGGGCCCTGCCGTTCGATCTTCAGGAAGCCGCCGAGGACCGGCGTGTTGGCCGGGGTCCGCACGCCGGTCTGGTTGCCGCCGCCGCCCGGCCCCGGCGATTCGGCGAACGGGACGCCGACGTAACCGCCGGGCTCCGCGATGCCGAGCGCCAGCGGCGGCTGTGCGCTGACGCCAGGCAGCCCGTTGATGTCGGCGGCCGCGTCGCTCAAGAGAATGCGGAGGCTCGCGAGCGAGAAGAACCGCTCCTGCAACACGAGCGGCGCGTCCACGTTCTCGCCCGGCAGCGGCCGCCGGATCAGATCGATCGGCTGCGCGCCGAAGTTGACGACCGGCAGGTCGAGACGCTTGGCGCCCGTGTTGCCCGTCGCGATGTTGTGGTTGTAGGTGCCGGTCGACAGGTTCGTCCAGGTCGGCTCGTTGCGCGCGGTGCCGATCGTGCCGACCAGGCTGCCTTCGTTCGCGGCCAGGTTCCGGAAGACGCCGGGCGCCCGGATGACGCTGACGTTGCCCGTGTAGTTGACGCTCGTGGCCCAGCCGTTCGACAGGTGCGTCCGGACGATCTCGCCGACGGCGGTGACGCGGTCGGCGAGCGTCAGCGTGTTGCCGTTGCCTTCGGCCACGAACAGGTTCGCGTTCGTATGGACGCGGCCACCGAAGTTGAAGTTCGGGCCGGCGAAGAAGCTGAGGTCGTTCTCCGAGAAGATGCCGAACTGGAACACCGGGATCGCCACCGTCTGCAGCGTGCGCGTCAGCGTCGCTTCCGACCGGTCCGGCAGCCGCGCGGTGGAGCTGAGCCGGTACGGCGTCGCCAAGCCGATCAATCCCTGGAACGGGCCGGACATGACCGTCATCGTGGCCGCGGCCGGATTGCCGCCGGCACCGGCCGGGAAGGTGATCCGGTAGCCGTTGCCCCCGCCGGGCTCCTGCCAGGCGACGCCGAGATCTGGCGGGTTCAGCGTCAACGCGTTGATCTGGGCCGCCGTCGGCGCGAAGTTCCCGCTGAACAGGTCGCCGAGATCGGCCGTGAGCTGCTCGAGCCCCGCGTGCGAGGCGTAGAACGCCTGCGTCCGCGTGCTGTCCAGCGCGCGCACGCGTGTGTCCGAGACGACGATGGCCGTCATGCCGGCGGTGAGGCCGGCGAGCAGCACGAGCACGATCATCGTGCTCACCAGCGCACTGCCGCGATCATCGTTCCGGGGCATCGTCATGCATCTCCGTCAGGGTCGACACGGGCTAGCGATAGCGATCGACGAACGACAGGCTCCGCAGGCCGATGCCGACCGCCATCGAGTTGCGGATGAACTGGCGCGTCGGCACGCTGATGTCCAGCGAGCGGCCGGCGAGGAACAGGTTGACCTTGCGAATCTGGTTGGCGCTGTTCGGCGCGGCCGGGCTCTCGACGTTGCTCGGATTGGTCGTGCCATCCACCAGGTCGTAGGTGAGCTGCAGGTTCTCGGCGCCGAGGGCGATCGCTCGCCGCGGCCCGGCGTTCACCTGCCGCGTCAGTCTGGGCAGCGCGGGGTCCGTCGTGGCGTCGATGTAGTACGTGATCATCAGCAGACGTGTCGCGGTCGTGGGCGGGAACGTGCCGGGCGCGCTCTGGAGCTGCATCAGCGTGCCCTGCGGCGCAGCCCGCTGGTTGAGGCCGAGCGCGTCGGCGGCCGCGAACGTCACGGTCTGCGTCCCGTTCGTGGCCGTGACCATCTGCATCGCGTTGCCGAGCGCGTTGCTGAAGAGGATGATGTCGCCGGGCTGGATGCCGTCCACGCCCGTGATGGGCGTGCGCGCGTCCACCGTCATGGTGCTGCCGTCGGCCGCGATCCCTGCGAGCGGCCATTCGTTCAACGCCAGGGTCGGGTCGGCGTAGAAGAGCGTCACGGCATCGGTCGTGACGCCGAGGACGCTGGGGCCCAACCCGCCTCCCGGCGCCAGCGCCGGCATCGTCACCCACGTGCTGGGAAACGCCTGCGCCGGCCCGGCTGGCGCCGGCCGCACGATCGGCACGGCCGTGCCGCCGCTCGGGATCGGCACCCCGCCGCGGGGGATGCCCTGGCCGGTCTGGATGAAGTCGCGGGTCATCACGCTGATGGCGGCCTGCAGGCCCTGGTTGGTCTCCGACACGATCCGGGAGGTGTCGGCCAGGGTCATCGCGTTGTTGAACGAGGCCAGCGAGGCGCCGAGCACCAACATGCTCAGCAGCGACGCGATCAGCACTTCCGGGACGGTGAATCCAGCGTCGCGCTCAGGCATAGGAAGACAGGAAGGTCGTCAGGACGTACTGGCCCGGGCCTGCGGCCGTGCGATAGCGGACGATGACGCGGACGCGCCGGAGCGACGGCCCGAGGTTGCGGATCTCGATCTCGCGGGTGAACCCGAACAGTGGCGTCGTGATGTCGTCGGCCGTGCCGAGCAGGGCATCGGGGCCGGGCTTCACCACGGTCGCCAGGTCGCCGTCATCGGTGGTGTTGACGAGGCCGTCGGCGCCGGGATCGCGCACGTCGCGCGGGCCGTCGAAGAAGATGCCGCCATCGGCGCCGGACTCGCCGACGCGGTTGCGGATCTGCGCCCACGTGAGCACGCGGTTGTCCCGGGCTTTGAACACGCTCTCGATCGCTTCGGACGCCCGCTGACTGGCGATGAACTGCTCCTGCGAGCCCGTGATCTTGCGAGCCATCAAGGTGGTGGCGGCCATGAGCGCGAGCACGCCGATGCTCGTCAGCACCATGGCGACGAGCACTTCGATCAGCGTGAAGCCGGCGTCAGCGCCGGGGCGCGCTCGTCGCGTCATCTACCGGCTCCAGGCCGCGCCGTTCCAGCGGTAGGTTCGGATCATCGCGGTCGGCCCGAAGACCGTCACGGCGCGGGCGGTCAACGGCCTCGACGGCTGCCCGAGGAACACCGTGCCGTTGACGGGCTGGCCGTCTTCGTCGACGAAGGTGCCTTCGGCCGTGAACATCACGGCAGCCGAGCCGCCGAAGTCGATCGGCGTGGTGCGCCCGAATCCGTCCGGGCTGTCGGGCACGCCGTCGAACACCGTGAACTGCGCGTGATGTTCGAGGTACGCCGACGAGATCACCGTCGTCCCGTTGGGAAGGTTGTGGCGGATCACCTCGATCAGGTTCGGGCTCGTGAAGCGGACCTCGACGAGCCGTCGCTGGTTGATCGCCGTCTCCCTCGCGAACTTCACCTGTCCGTGGACGACCTGCATGTCGGCATCGCCCTGCACGGTCGCCGCGGTCGATCCGAACACCGCGGTCGTCCACACCGTGAGCGTGATCGCCATGGCCGCGACGACCAGCACTTCCGTGGCGCTGAATCCGTCGTCGCCGCTCGCTGCCCGGCAGGCGCGTGTCATGGCTGCGGCAACGTGCAAGCGACGTGCCCGTGCGGGTTGCCGGCGACTCACCAGAACGAGATGGTTCGACACGCGTGCTGGCGCCGGCACCGAGGTCGGGATCTCAGTTCTGCACGGCGCGTTACGACTCCGTGCCCGACGCCGGGCGCGGTACACTGGCGCATGCCTACGATTGCCGTCATCGGCGCGTCGAACGACCGGTTGAAGTTCGGCAACAAGGCCGTGCGGGCGTTTCGCGACCGTGGCTACACCGTCGTGCCGATCAACCCGCACGCGTCGTCGATCGAAGGCGAGCGCGCGTATGCGAGCGTGCTCGAGTACCCCGGCCCGATCGACGAAGCCACCATGTACGTGCCGCCCCAGGCGGGCGGCGCCGTGCTCGAACAACTCGCGGCGAAGGGCATCCGCGTCGTGTGGTTGAACCCCGGCGCGGAGAGCCCGGACCTCGTCGCCCGGGCCAGGCAGCTCGGCCTCGAGCCGATCGTGGCCTGTTCCATTCTGGGCATCGGACAGGTTCCCGACGCGTACTGAGGGCGGGCGTTGACGCCCCTCGACCGCGTGGTATACTCCGGGTCGACCACTGGCGCGTTCCTCTCCGGATGCGCGTATCTCAGTTCCGTCTCCCGACACCAACTCAACTTGTTCCGTTCCAACCGCTATGGCCACTCATCAGAAACGCTCGTCAGGGCGTCAGCCTGTCGTCGACGCGACCGTCGCTGAAATCCCGCAGGACACCGGCACTGCCTCAGACGCTGGCGAGACCGCCAGCGCGGCGCCCGCCTCGCAGCCCCAACCGCAACAGGAGGGGGGGCGCCCGCAGAAGGCCACGCTCAACATCAACGACCTGAAAGACATGAGCATCCAGAAGCTCACGCAGGTCGCCAAGGACTTGAACGTCGCAGGCGCGACGGGCATGCGCAAGCAGGATCTGATCTTCCAGATCCTCAAGGCCCAGACCGAGCTGAGCGGGTTCATGTTCTCGGAGGGCGTGCTCGAGGTGCTGCCCGACGGGTTCGGCTTCCTGCGCGCGCCCGACTACAACTACCTGCCGGGGCCCGACGACATCTACGTCTCGCCGTCACAGATTCGCAAGTTCGACCTGCAGACGGGCGACACCGTCTCCGGCCAGGTGCGGCCGCCCAAGGACGGCGAGCGCTACTTCGCGCTCATCAAGGTCGAGGCGGTCAACTTCGAGTCGCCCGATCAGGCGCGCAACAAGCTCTTCTTCGAGAACCTCACGCCGCTCTACCCGCAGGAGCGGCTCCGTCTCGAGACGACGCCCGAGAACCTGTCGGCGCGCGTGATGGACCTGATGACGCCGATCGGCAAGGGCCAGCGCGGCCTCATCGTCGCGCCGCCGCGCACCGGCAAGACGATGCTGCTGCAGAACATCGCGCAGTCGATCACGACCAATCACCCGGAGGTCTACCTCATCGTGCTGCTCATCGACGAGCGGCCGGAGGAGGTCACCGACATGCAGCGGTCGGTGCGCGGGGAAGTGATCTCGTCCACGTTCGACGAGCCCGCGCAGCGCCACGTGCAGGTGGCCGAGATGGTGATCGAGAAAGCCAAGCGCCTCGTCGAGCACAAGAAGGACGTCGTCATCCTGCTCGACTCGATCACCCGGCTCGCGCGCGCGTACAACACCGTCGCCCCGCCGTCCGGCAAGGTCCTCTCGGGCGGTCTCGACTCGAACGCGCTCCAGAAGCCGAAGCGGTTCTTCGGCGCGGCGCGCAACATCGAAGAGGGTGGCTCGATCACGATCATGTCCACCGCGCTCATCGACACCGGCTCGCGCATGGACGACGTGATCTTCGAGGAGTTCAAGGGCACCGGCAACATGGAGATCCACCTGGATCGCAAGCTGGT